>USNR01000014.1 GCA_900556135.1 uncultured Clostridium sp.
TGTTACTGTTGAACCAATTGATTATGTCGATAAATCAAAGTTGACAGCAACAGAAACAAAAGCCTATGAAGAAAAAGGTATTGAGGCAATAAAAGCTAATAAGTTTGCTGTTGTTACAATGGCAGGTGGTCAAGGAACTAGATTAGGTCATAAAGGTCCAAAAGGAACTTTTGATATGGGGTTGCCTTCACATAAGTCTTTATTTGAATTATTATGTGATAATTTAAAAAGAGCTAATGAAAAATATGGAGTGGTTATTCCTTGGTACATTATGACAAGTAGAGAGAATAATGCAGCAACTGTGGACTTTTTCAAAAAGAATAAATATTTTGGATATCCTAAAGAATCAATAAAATTCTTCATTCAAGGTGAGTTACCAATGATAGGTGTAGATGGTAAAATACTTTTGGATGAAAATAAAATGGTAAAAAAAGCTGCTGATGGACACGGTGGAATATTCTATTCAATGAGAAATGATGGAGTTATATACGACATGAAATCTAAAGGCATTGAATGGGTATTTATAGGTGGAGTTGATAATGTTTTAGTAAATATGGTTGATCCTGTTTTGGTGGGATTAGCAATAGATAAAAAAGTACAAGCAGCAGGAAAAAGTGTTGTAAAAGCATATCCAAAAGAAAAAGTTGGAGTTTTCTGCAAAAGAAATGGAAAACCAAGTGTTGTAGAATACAGTGAAATTTCAGAAGAAATGGCAAATGCTACAACAGAAGAGGGAGAATTAGTATTTGCAGAATCTCACATATTGTGTAATTTGTTTAGCTTACAAGCAATAGAAGAAATAAGCAAAGATAAATTACCATATCATAGTGCTTTTAAGAAAGCTACATATATAGATAAAGATGGAAACTTAGTAAAAGGCGAAAAACCAAACGCATATAAGTTTGAAGCATTCTTGTTCGATGCTTTCGAGTCTCTAGATGATATGGCAATATTAAGAGTAAAAAGAGAAGATGAGTTTGCACCTGTAAAAAATGCAGAAGGTGTAGACAGTCCAGAAACAGCAAGGGAATTATATAACAATTTTCATAAAAAGGCATAAAAATAAACTAGAGGTTAGAGATTAGAATATTTATTTTGGTCCTAACCTCTAATTGTTAATAAAAAGAAAGGATTGAATTTTAAAATGGATTATTTAGAGAAGTATAAAAGTTGGATAGAAAATCCAGCAATAGACGAAGAAACAAAAAAAGAATTAAAGAGTATAGAAGATAATAGTGAAGAAATTCAGGAAAGATTTTATAAAGATTTAGAGTTTGGAACAGCTGGTTTGAGAGGAATAATTGGAAATGGTAGCAACAGAATGAACAAATATACAGTTGGAAAAGCAACACAAGGACTTGCAAATTATATAATAAAAAATAATGGTCAAGATAGAGGTGTAGCAATATCATACGACTCAAGACATATGTCAAAAGAGTTTAGTGAAATAACAGCATTATGTTTAAATGCAAATGGAATAAAAACATATGTATTTGAATCATTAAGACCTGTTCCAGAACTTTCTTTTGCAGTAAGAGAATTAAATTGTATAGCAGGAGTAATGATTACAGCAAGTCATAATCCACCAAAATATAATGGATATAAAGTGTATTGGGAAGATGGCGCACAAATAGTTTCACCTACAGATAAAGGAATAATAGGTGAAGTTAATGCAATAGCAGATTTTAAGGATATTAAAACAATAAGCAAAGAAGAAGCAGAAGAAAAGGGATTATATAATGTAATTGGGAAAGAAATTGACGATAAGTATATTGCAAAGCTAAAGAGTCTAGTACTAAGCCCAGATGTGATAAAAGATGTTCAAAAAGACGTAAAAATAGTTTATACACCATTACATGGAGCAGGAAATATGCCAGTTCAAAGAATTTTGAAAGAAATAGGATTTGAAAATGTATATGTTGTACCAGAACAAGAAAAGCCAGATGGAGATTTCCCAACAGTAAGTTATCCAAATCCAGAAGATGAAAAAGCTTTCAAATTAGCATTAGAGCTAGCAAAAAAAGTTGATGCAGATGTAGTATTAGCAAATGATCCAGATGCAGATAGACTAGGAGTATATTCAAAGGAAAGTAAAACTGGGGAGTATAAAACATTTACGGGAAATATGTCTGCCCTGTTAATTGCTGAATATGAATTATCTCAAATGAAGAAACAAGGAAAATTACCAACAAATGGTGCTTTAATAAAAACTATAGTTTCTTCAAATTTAGCTGATGCAATAGCTAAAGAGTATAATTTGAAATTAATAGAGGTACTTACAGGATTTAAATACATAGGAGAACAAATGAAAATATTTGATAAAACAAATGAATACAAATATGTATTTGGATTTGAGGAAAGCTATGGTTGCTTAATAGGAACTCATGCTAGAGATAAAGATGGAATTGCAGCAGTAATGGCACTTTGCGAAGCAACCGCATTTTACAAAAAAGAAAGATATACATTGTGGGATCAAATGATAAATATCTATAAAAAATATGGATTCTACAAAGAAGTAACAATATCTGTTACAAAAGAAGGAATAAGCGGAGCAGAAGAAATAAAGAAAATAATGGACAATATACGTAATAACCCACCTGCAAAACTTGGAAAATATAATGTTATAGAATTTAGAGATTATAAAAAAGAAATAATAAAAAAATTACAGACAGGAGCAGAAGAAAAAACAACATTGCCAAATTCAAATGTGTTATATTTTGATTTAGAAGATAGTGCTTGGTGTGCTGTAAGACCTTCTGGAACAGAACCAAAAATAAAGTTTTATATAGGTGTTAGAGAAAATACCATGGAAGAGGCTGAAAAAAGCCTAGAAGAATTAGCTGAAATAGCAAAGAAACTAGGACAATAAAACAATTTATGAATGATAAAACTAAAAAAGTAGCCAACTGCTACTTTTTTAGTTTGTAAAAATAGTTGAAGTCTTAATTTTTTGTTGTTTTCCAACCATTTATATTATTACGCTCAATTGCACCAAGCATATTAGATCTAATATATGGTAACTTTAGACTTAAATTATTTATTAAATCTTTCATATCTTCTCTTGTAGAATGACCATCATTAGGACAAACTTTAGGCATTACAGCCGTTCCAGAACGTTTAATATATTTCTTTATATCTTTTTCTGTGATATAAATTATTGGCCTGATAGCGGTTATTCCTGCTCTACTCATATAACTGATAGGAGCAAAAGTATTTAAACTTCCAGCATAGAAAAAGTTCATAAGAAAAGTTTCAAGAACATCATCTAGGTTATGTCCTAAAGCTAGTTTGTTACATCCTTCTCGAATGGCAGCGGTGTTTAAAATTCCTCTACGCAAATTTGCACAAAGTGAACATGGATTTTTTTCTTTTCTATCTTTAAAAACTATAGATTGAATATCGTAACGTTCAATAAATAACTCAACTCCGATGTCATCACAAGTTTTATGTAAGAAATCTTCATCAAAAAAGTCGAAGCCTGGATTCACACTTATAGCAATTAAATCAAAATGTTTTGGATAAAATCTTTGCAAACATTTTAATCCTTGTAGCATAGCAATTGAGTCCTTACCACCAGATAAAGCAACTGCAATTTTATCCCCTTCTTCAATCATGTTGTAATCTTCAACAGCACGTCTAATATGTCCTAAAATATGTTTCATTGTTAAATTCCCTTCTAGCATATAATTTAAATGTTAGGCAAAACATTGCCTAAATAAACCATAAATAATTATAACATAGCAATATGCAAAAAGTAAAACAAAATAGTAAAATTGCATAGAATTAAACAAAATGAATAGATTTAGTTGAAAAATTATATAAAATATTGTATACTAACCTAAGAAATGCGTCTATAGCTCAGTAGGATAGAGCGCTCCCCTCCTAAGGGAGAGGTCGCAGGTTCGATTCCTGCTAGGCGCACCAAAGAATGTTTACGTTGATTTTTTTCAAGGTATTGAAAATAGTGAAATGAAAAAATATATATAATTTATCACGAACTACTTAACGGAGACAAAAGATATACACATGTTATAAAAAATTGACAAAAGTTAAGTTAAAGTGACAATGTTCCAAGTAAAATTGGTAGAAAAATCAGTGAAAATAATTTATAATAAAAAGTATAAAAGAAACAAATTATGTTTGTCCGAAATAAAATTAGAAGGGAATGTAAAAAAATGAAATTTAGTAGTAAACTTGAAAATCTAAGAAAAAGTAAGAATATGTCTCAAGAAGAGTTGGCACAAAAACTCAATGTTACGAGACAAACAATATCAAAATGGGAATTAGATCAAACTGTTCCGGATATGAACAAACTAATAGAAATATCAAAGATATTTGAGGTATCTTTGGATGAATTGGTGAATGATATAGATAAAAAGGATGATTCTAAAAAGACATATAAAGAAACACCTATTGAGAAGAAAAATAAAAAAATCTCATTAAAAATATTAATTATTGGGACAATAATTAGTTTAATTATTTGCGGAATAGGATTTTTTAAACAAAAAGAATCGGTTAAATTAAATGAACAAGCATACAATAATGCTTATGCTGAAAGTCAAGCAAAAGTTGATGTAGCAAACGATAGATTAAGAGAAATTGAAATTGAAATGAAAAATTTAAAAGAAAAAATCAATAGCATGGAAACAGAAATATCTACCATGAAAAATGAACAAAATAAGATTTTTAGAGATGATAGAGGCTTTAGTGACAGATATTATTCAATAGATAATGAAATAAATGCTAAAAAAACTGAGTTATCAGAATTGGAAAGTCAGTATAGTGATTTAAGCACAGAAGAATTTAAGTTGGAAAATGACAATTACACTGTTTATTATGATTTGGTAAAACCAATTAAATATTTAATATTTTATTATATTGCAGCTGGAGTTATTTCTTTAACAGTTATAATATCATTGATATATTTTCTTATTACAAGAAAAAAATAATATTAAGGGAGGTGATTTAATGTTAATTACAACAACATCATCAATAGATGGAAAAGTTATAAAACAGTACAGGGGAATAGTATTTGGTGAAGTAATCAATGGCGTTAATTTCTTAAAAGATTTGGGTGCTAGTGTTACAAATATTTTAGGTGGTAGAGCTTCAAAATATGAAGAAGAATTAATTAATTCAAGAGCGGATGCGATAAATGAAATGATAAAAAGAGCAGAAAAGGTTGGTGCTAATGCCATCATAGGAGTAAAAATTGACTATGAACCTATGGGTGAAGCAAATGCGATGATAATGGTTGTAGCTTCTGGAACAGCGGTTACGATAGAAGAATAGAATAAAGGGGGAATTTTTAATATGAAAAAAAATGGAGAATATGTTGGAGTAGATGAAAAGTTTATTCCTGAGGATGAAAAATATGTTGATGATTCTTTATTAGGAAATAGAGAAGAAACTACTAAAAAAGTGGGAAAAGTAGTAAAAACAATTGGTATAGGATATTTAATCTATTCATTGATTGGATTAATAATTTTTGTGATTATACTTGTAATAGCTCTTAAATTTATAAATGGAACATTTAATCAGGTTAACAAAAATTTTGACAATTTTGGAAATACATATTCAAGTGTACAAAGTCAAATTTCAAATACGCAGAATCAAATAAGTAAATCATCTTTTAACTTGGACTTTGAAAATTATAGTGGAACTGTAAGGAAAACAACATTATCAACACTAATTGATAATATTGCAAAAAATAATAAGACAAATTCAAGTAATATAATTACAGTTATATATCAAGATAAAAGTATTGTAGAAGGTAACGAGATTATTGAATTAAAAAAGCAGTTTTTAGATAATAAACAGTATGAAGTTATTTTAGATTATGATGAAAACGGCTATGTAAATCAAGCCACTATCCAAGATATATAATAAGTTATTGCAAGAGACAGTTTGAACCATTTTGCTAACGTTGGCAAAATGGTTCAAATAGGTTCTAGCACAGAAAAGAAAGTTATTCATTAAATCAAGCAGCTAAAGATAAATGAGTTAAAAATTTTAATAAATTTCATAATGCAGGATATAAGGGCTTAATAATGCTGATATAGCACAAAGGTTTGAGATATAGAGAGGATAGTTTGAATGATATGGAAAGCGTGGAATTAAGTGCAAATTTATTTAGAATATCAAAAATCGTTTGTACAAGTGATTTTATATCAGACGACAGTTTGCTTGATTTTGAAGCCAGATTATTGTATATTAATTATTATAGAAATACGAGGTAGTATATGGAAGAAGAAAAATATATGAAAGAAGCTTTAAAAGAAGCGAAAAAGGCGGCAGATAAAGAGGAAGTTCCTGTTGGGGCTGTAGTTGTTAAAGATGGAAAAATAATAGCAAGAGCACATAATATAAAAGAATTAAAAAAAGACACTACTAAACATGCCGAAATAATTGCGATACAAAAAGCAAGTAGAAAACTGCAGACATGGAGACTAACAGGTTGCACTATGTATGTGACATTGGAACCATGCGTAATGTGCACAGGAGCTCTAATTCAGTCAAGAATAGATAAAGTTGTAATAGGGACTATGGATGAAAAAACAGGAGCTTGTGGATCTGTTTTAAATATTTTGGAGGATTATAAATTTAATCATAAAGTAGAAATTGAAAAAGGAATTTTAGAAAACGAAAGTAAGGAAGTTTTACGAGAATTCTTTAAAAATTTAAGAGAAAAAAGAAAGAAAAAAACAATGAATAATAGCAAACTTGAATAAATTTACATAATGTGATATAATTTAAGAAGCTTTATGTATAAATCCCTTTTGCAATATAAAGCAAAAAAATAATTTTATGGGGAGGAAAAAGCTGTGGAGCTTATTCGGAGACCTGATACTTTTAAGAAATTGCAGGAGCAGGCATTAATAATCCCAACTTACGGAATTGATGTTTTGTACAGGAAATTGGCTGATGGAAGTGAATGCTGGGAAAAATGTGGGTATTTCCCTCACAATCAGAAAAATTGGTATGCTATAAAAGGTTTTGTTGCCGCTTGGGGTGACGGCAAGGTTGAGCGAGTATATCCGATTTATAAAGGAGTGAAGGAGATGCTTGAAGCAGAAGGCTATCATAAGGAAAGCAGCCAAAAAGTGTATAATCCTTTCTTCTGGGGAGCGGAGCCTGTCGAACTTAATTCAAGAATTTACTGGCAAGAGCTTAGAAGGTTAGCGTCGAGCTGAAAGCTAGGAGGCGGTGATATTTTCACCGCCTCTAAAAAATATTTGACTTTATATGGACATATATATTATAATAATAAAGCAATGTGGAAAGATATCGAAGTGGTCATAACGAGGCTGACTCGAAATCAGTTAGTCAGGGAGACCTGGCCCGTGGGTTCGAATCCCACTCTTTCCGCCAACTTTTTTTAAAACTATTATTCAATAAAGAATAGAGAGGAAAAGAATGAATATTAGAAATAAAGAAACAATCAAAAATTGTATAGCCGTTATAATTTTAGCTATAATAATTTGTGTTGTTATTACAATTGTTATTAAATATCAGGTTGATGGTGAAACTAATATGCCATTTAACTTAAGCAAAATTACAATAATTAGTACAGCAGAAGGTGTTCAAGGTGAAACATCAGAAGGCGAAGAAAATACCAAATGGAATTTAAGCATAAACCAAAGTAATGATATTTATTTGTTTATAGACAAAAATGAAAATTATAAAAAGAATGCAACTATACAAAATGTAACAATAGAAAACATAAAAATAACAAAAAAACCACAAAAGGGAACCATAAAGGCATATATGCCAAATAGTGGAGAAGGTAGAAAATTTGTATATAACGATGACTATCTAGTATCTGAAAAGCTCACATATAGAGGTGCTACTGCAAGCAATGAGAAGAACTTAGAAATAGGAAATCAAGGTGGAAAAGTACTTATTAGATTTGCAAATAATAATATAGATACATATAAATCTAATGAAGCTGAGGAGATTGTTCATGATGGAACATTAATTGGAAAAACAGATACAACAAGTGAAGATATAGCTTTTTCAGTAAGTTTTGATTTTATAATAGATATAGGTCGTATACAATATAAAGCTGTTGTTTCATTAGATCTTCCATGTGGAAACATAGTAAAAGAGGGAACAACACAAGAGGAATTAATAGCATATAATGTAGTATTTAAAAGAATTTAAATAATAATATAGCTATATAAATAATATTTATAGAATTTTGCAATTTATACTTGTAAAATTCTATATTTCATTATATAATCTTAAATGGTATGAGAATACATAAACTTTTGTATGGAGGGCATTTCAATAGAAGCCTGTGAACCTTGTCAGGACCGGAAGGTAGCAGCAATAAGCAGATACTTTTATGTGAGTATGCTTTCCATAGAGAAGTTTGGTATAAAAAATCTCATACCATTTTTAAAATATTTATACGCTTTCGAAAGGAACGTGGTAATATGGAATATACAGCTTTATATAGAAAATTTAGACCATTAACTTTTGATGAGATGGTTGGACAAGAACATATCATCAAAACCTTAAGAAATGAGATTATGGCGGGAAGAGTTGGTCATGCTTATTTGTTTAATGGTGGAAGGGGAACTGGAAAAACTACTGCAGCTAAGATTCTAGCAAGAGCAGTAAATTGCCTACATCCAGAAAATGGAGAACCATGTAATAAATGCGAAATTTGCAAAGCTGCATTAGATGGATCTTTAACAGATATAGTAGAAATGGATGCTGCTTCTAATAATAGTGTTGAAGATATTAGAAGCATCAGAGACGAGGTAAATTTTTTACCAACTATTGCAAAATATAGAGTATATATAATAGATGAGGTTCATATGCTATCAACAGGGGCTTTTAATGCTTTATTAAAAACTCTTGAAGAACCACCATCACATGTAAAATTTATTTTAGCAACTACAGAACCTCAAAAATTACCTGCGACAATATTATCTAGATGCCAAAGGTTTGACTTTAAAAAATTGTCAAATGAATATATAATTAAAAGACTTAATATAGTGTGCAAAGAAAGTAATATTGACATCACACCAGATGCAGTTGCAACAATTGCAATACTTGCGGAAGGTGGAATGAGAGACGCTTTATCTATATTAGAAAGATGTGCTCAAGAAGAGGGAAAAATAACACAAGAAGTTGTAAAAGAGCTTGTTGGAATACCAACTTTATCTAGTGTAAATAAGTTAGCAAAAGAAATATTATCTAAAAATGCGCAAGAAGCTCTAGTGACAATAGCAGAGGTATTAGATAGCGGAAAAGATATTGAAAATTTTATATGGGAACTTACAAAATATATAAAAGATATATTGGTATTTCAAGCTAATGGAAGCCTAGAACTATATAGTGTGGAAGAAAAAGAACAGCTGAAAGAATTAGCTGGAATGGCAAACAAAGAAAAGTTAGTTTCTATAATTTATGAATTATCAGAACTTGCAAATCAGATTAAATGGTCTGCACAAAAATTGATAATGTTTCAAGTAACAATAATAAAATTATGTAATACAGAGATTTTAGGAACACAAAATAACAACCCTGCTACACAAGAAGTTAACATTAATAATAATGAAATTATAGAACTGAAAAATAAAATTAATTATTTAGAAAAACAAATAAAATTAATAGAAAGTACAGCGGGAACAAAGCCTACGGCAACAATACAAAATGAAAGAAAATCTGAGCCCAGGGTAACTCAAGCAAGAGTTAATAGCACGATAAAGCAGACTAAGGAAAATCCAATTGTTGGAGAAAAGGTTGAAAATTGGCCTCAGGTTGTTAATAATATAAAACAAAGTGGAAAAATGTTAGTATATACTAACCTATTAAACAGTAATGCAATACAAATAAATGACATGACAGTTGGAATAAATTTTCCTAAAGGGTTAACACCTTTTGGAAAAACAATATTAGAACAAACTGAAAATATGAACGAAATTGTAAAACAAGTATCAATTGAATTAGGAAAGCCTATGAGAGTGAAGCTTATAGAAGATGAAGTTCAAATAAAAGAACCAGGAACAAGTCAAATAGATAATTTAAGTAAGGAACTTGATATTCCAATAAATGTTATAGATGATTAGAATAAAAATTATTTTCAATACAAGATATTGAATACTAAAAATATAAAATCAAAAAAGGAGGAAAATAAAATGTCTAAAAGAGGAGGATTCCCAGGAATGGGTGGAGGCTTCGGAGGTATGAATTTAAACCAATTAATGAAAGAAGCTAAAAAGATGCAAGCAGATTTAGAAAAATCTCAACAAGAATTAGGAGAAAAGGAATTTGAAGCTTCTGCAGGAGGCGGAGTTATAAATGTAAAAGTTTCTGGAAGCAAAGAAATTAAAGAAATAAAAATAAAAAAAGAAGCTGTTGATCCAGACGACGTTGAAATGTTAGAAGATTTAATTTTAACATGTATAAACGAAGCTTTAAGAAAAGTAGATAGCGCACAAGCAGAATCTATGGGAAAATATAATATTCCTGGATTAATGTAAAGGGGAAAAAGATGTCATACTATTCACCATCAATAGAAAAGTTAATAGAAAGTTTTGAAAAATTACCTAGCATAGGAAATAAAACTGCAGCTAGATTGGCTTTTTATATTTTAAATGCTAGTGAAGAAGAAACTAATGAATTTATAAAAAGCATTCAAGATGCAAAGAAAAATTTAAAATATTGTTCACAATGTTTTAACATAACCGATACAGACCCATGTCCTATATGTAGCAATCAGGCAAGAGATAAATCAACCATTTGTGTTGTTGAGGACGTAAAAGACGTTGTAGCAATGGAAAAAACACATGAATTTAAAGGCGTTTATCACGTTTTACATGGATCAATATCTCCAATGAATGGAGTTGGACCAGATGATATAAAAATAAAAGAACTTTTAACTAGAATAATTGAAGGAAATGTAAAAGAAGTTATTTTAGCTACAAACCCAAGAGTTGAGGGAGAAGCTACTGCAATGTATATTTCAAAGTTAATAAAACCATTAGGAGTAAAAGCAACAAGAATAGCTCATGGAATCCCTGTTGGAGGTGACTTGGAATATACAGATGAAGTTACATTAAGCAAAGCATTAGAAGGAAGAGTTCAATTATAAAAATATGGATTAATATTTACAAAAAAGCTCTGTAGCGACTAATATAAATTAATTATTATCTTAACAATTATCGTGTGCTAGGAAATTCAGAAATTTTCATTGTTGTTCTATGGACATCCGCATTTTCAGTAATAATCATTATAATTTCAATTCGTAAAGTTCTCCCTGGGAGTCTGCATTCACACGTCTTCCGTGCGGCTTCGCTTCGATAAGACGGTCGACTTCTCCCAATGGTAGACTCCCAGTACTCTACTCGGTTTCAATTATAATGATTATTACCTCAGTGCTAACTTGATAAAGAAAATAGGCCCATAGTTAAGAGAAAATTTCAATCCATAACTTTTTTTAGTCGTTACAGATTTTTTTGGATACTACCTTTTATTCAATTTAATTTTATTTTCTAAAACTATATCGCAAATATCTTTTGTGGAATGTTTCTTTGCTAGTATCTTAGTATTTACTTTCATTTGACGTAATTTAGTAGGATGCTTTAAAATATCAGAGATAATTGCATCATAATCATCATCTTTTCTTATCCAAATTGCAACACCAGAATCTTCTAAAAATTGTGCATTTTCTTCTTCTTGACCTGGAATTGGATTAATTGCAATTATAGGTAAGCCAGAAGCTAAGCTTTCAGTAGTTGTGAGTCCGCCAGGTTTTGTAACCACCAAGTCGGATATACTCATAAGTTCTGGAACTTTTGTTGTATAAGGTAGAACTTTTACAATGCTTTCAGCATTTTTATGTTCAACTAATTTGTCAAATTCAGCCTTCATCTTTTCGTTTTTTCCAGCAATAGCAACTATTTGATATTTGTCAACATGGTCAATAAAAGAAGATAAAATTTTTACAGTCTTTTCTCTTCCTAAACCAAATTCTCCACCACCAAAGAATAAAATTACTTTTTTAGATAAATCTAAATCAAAAGACAATTTTATTTCAGATTTGTTATAATGCATAAGAAATCTATTAGATAATGGGATTCCTGTAGCAAATACTTTTTTCTCAGAAATTCCAGAAGAAATTAAATAATCTCTTAATTTGTTGTTTGAAACAAAAAAGAAATCCACATAATCTTTACCCACTAACCATTGATCGTGAGGAGAAAAGTCGGTCATAATTGTAGCTAAAGTACAATCAACTAGTTTTTTTCTTTTTAAATAGCTAATCATCTGGCTAGAAAAAGGATGTGTTGAAATTATTATGTCTGGCTCGTATTCTTTTACTAAAGTTAGTAATTTTTTTGCCAAAATATTATTAGATGTAGAGCTAATTTTTGCCAAAGGACCTCTTTGAGATTGATTATACACTTCACCCCATACCCATGGGAATTTTTTTGCCATTTCTTTATAAGCGGTAGTTGTTATCTTGTTAATAGGTTTATTAACGTAAAGCATACAATCAACCAATTTCGTTTCATAATCTGGATAGTATTCTTCTATACATTGTTTTATTGAATTAGCAGCAGACAAATGTCCGCCTCCATAAGATGCATAAAAAATTAAAACTTTTTTCATTGTAATATTTATTTCCTTCCTGTAAGAATCCTTCAAATAATTAACAAAATTTTATCATATTATGAAAAAAATTGCAAAGAAATTTGAATAATAATAAAAAAATGGAAAATAATAAAAATAAGAAAATAATATTGAGGGGATTTAGTTAAAATGAAGCAAAGAGTAATAAAAAATTTTATAAAAGTAATAGTAAGTTTGATTGCAGTAGTAGCTTTGGCTGTTGCAATTATTATGAGTCTTAATTCTAATAATAATGTTGTAGAAGCTGCCAGTAGTTCAAATTCAACATCAGATGTGCAATTAATAGCAAGGGCAATAAATGGAGAAGCAAGAGGAGAACCGTATGAAGGACAGGTTGCGGTTGGAGCAGTTATTTTAAATAGAGTAAAAGATCCCAATTTTCCAAATACTGTGGCAGGAGTTATATATGAACCGGGTGCGTTTACGGCAGTATCTGATGGTCAAATAAATGTACCAATATCAGAAGGTTCAACAGTTGTAAAGGCCGCAAGAGATGCTATGAATGGATGGGATCCAAGTGGTGGGGCAATATATTATTATAATCCAAACACAGCAACAAATAAATGGATTTGGTCTAGAACAACTATAAAAGTTATTGGAAAACATAAATTTTGCAAGTAGAATGGAGGAATGTAAAAATGAAAAAATTAAAAGAGTTTAAATTTGATAAAAAAACATTAACCATTATTGCAGCAGTAATTTTGGTTGCAGCTATTGTGGCTTTAGGTGTGTATGCATACAATTTACACAAAGAGTATGAAATAGCAACAGAAAATAAATATAATATGGCGTTTTATGAGGTTGTGGATTATGTGCAAAACATAGAAACATATTTGGCAAAATCACTGATATCAACGACACCAGAACATGGTGCTGAAACATTAACAAATGTGTGGAGAGAAGCTGGATTAGCACAATCATATTTGTCGCAATTACCTATAAATAGCAGTGAACTAGGTAATACCTCAAAATTTTTAAATCAAGTAAGTGATTATAGTTATTCACTTTCACGAAAAAATATAGAAGGAACAGGACTTAGTCAAGAAGATTTAAATAATATAAAGGAATTACACAAGTATAGTGTGGATCTAGAAAATACACTAAATCAATTATCCACAGATTTAAATAATGGTAGAATAAAATGGAGTGAGTTAACTAAAACAAATACCTTAGCATATGCGACGCAAGTAAGTTCAATAACAAGTGATAGCTTTTCGAGTTTAGAGGAAAACTTTCATCAGTATTCAGGATTAATATATGATGGAGCCTTTTCGGAACACATGACATCTGTGGAAAAAAAGGGACTAACTGGTGAAGATATAGATGAAGAAAAAGCTAAAACAATTGCTAGAGAATTTTATGGAAATGATAATATAGAAGAGATAAAAGAAACTTCATATTCAGAAAATGCAGAAATTCCATCATATGACATGACTATAAAATTAAAAAATGTAAATGAAGTAGCAACAATTTCAGTTTCTAAAAAAGGTGGACATATCATATTTGCAAATTATAACAAAAATGTTAAAACAGAAATTATATCACAAGAAAAAGCAGACGAAATAGGAAAGCAATTTTTAGAAAAACATGGTTATACAGATATGAAAGAAACATATTATCTAAAGGAAAACGGAATTGTAACAATTAATTATGCATACAAACAAACAACAGAAACAGGAGAAGAAGTAGTTATATATCCAGATCTAATAAAAGTTAAAGTTGCGTTGGATGACGGTTCTGTATTGGGACTGGAAACCACAGGTTATTTAAACTCACATGAAGTAAGAAATGTTTCAAATGTGAAAATATCAAAAGAAAAAGCAAAAGAAACATTAAATAAAGAACTTCAAATTGAAAGTGAAAATTTGGCAATAATTCCAACGGAATGGAAAACAGAAGTGCTATGTTGGGAATTTAAAGGAAAAGTTGATGATTCAGAATTTTTAGTTTATATAAATGCAGAAAATGGAGAAGAACAAGATATTCTTGTAATTGTAAATACACCTAATGGAACATTAACGCATTAAAATAAATAGAAATTATTGGTTACATTTTTTTATAGAATTTAGATAAAATAATAGTAAAGAAATAAATATTTCTTTACTATTATTTTAGTAACCAAAGGAGGTACGCTAATGGCTACAAGAAGAAGTGCAATGTCTGAAAATTTAAAAGAGGAAATTGCCAAAGAGTTAGGTGTGTATGAACAGGTAAAACAAGATGGCGGATGGGAAAATGTTCCTTCTAAAACTTGTGGAAATATGGTAACAAAGGCAATAGAAATTGCTAATAGAACAGCAAAATAGTGCAAAATTATTATTTATTAGTAATACAATAACAATGAGTTTTAAGTTTAGACAAACTGATTAATAAAGATACCAAAAGGGTCAATTTAATATGACATTTTTGGTATCTTTTAAATTGGGTTAAAGAGAAAGGAAGTGTTGCAAATTTATACTTAGTAGAATATAATAAGAAAAAAATAATTGAAAAAAGCATACGTTTTTGCTTTAAGAAAGGAATGTGGAAAGTGTGGAAAAGTATATAGATGTTAAAGAGATATTAGAAGTTACAAAAGGAAAATTAGTTTATGGAGATGTGAATGAAAAATGTGAAAACTTTTCTAAAGATACAAAATCGATAAATAAAGACGATATTTTTGTTGGAATTAAAGGTGAAACTAAAGATGGAGGCATGTTTTATAAAGATGCTTTTAATGCAGGTGCTAAAGGATGTATATTAAATGAAGAGATAGCTAAAAAATTTGAAGAGTTTAACGGAAAATTTTTAATTGTTGTACAAGATACAATAAAAGCAATTCAAGAAATTGCAAAACTAAAAAGAGAAAAATATAATATTCCAGTAGTTGCAATAACAGGAAGCGTTGGAAAAACAAGCACTAAAGACATTGTAGCAAGTGTTGTCTCACAAAAATATAATGTTTTAAAAACTCAAGGAAATATGAATAATCACATAGGACTTCCAATGACAATTTTGGGATTAAAAGAACATACTGCGATGGTAGTAGAAATGGGAATGAACCATTCAGGAGAAATTAGTGTACTAACAAATATTGCAAAACCTACAGTTGCTGTAATTACAAATGTTGGAACAGCACATATTGGAAATTTAGGTTCAAGAGAAAATATATTAAAAGCTAAATTAGAAATATTAGAAGGCCTATCAAGTGAAGGAAAATTAATAATAAATAATGACAATGATATGTTACACAACTGGTATATAGATAATAAAGAAAAATATAATATTGTAACATATGGCATAGAGAACGAAAGTCACCAAATGGCTACTAATATTACATATAGTAAAAATAGAAGTAAGTTTACATTAAAAAACAAAGATACTAATGAACAGATTGATGTTCCTGTTGGTGGAGAAGCTTTTGTTTATAATAGCTTAGCAGCAATCTGTGTAGGAAAAGAATTAGGAATTAGTGTAGAAAAAATTAAAGAAGGAATTGCCAAGTTTAAATTAACAAAAATGAGACTTGATGTGCAAAAATCTAATAAAGGTTACACAATTATAAATGATTGCTACAATGCAAATTATGATTCGATGAAGTCAGCTTTGGAATATTTAAAAAATACAAATGCAAAGAGAAAAATTGCTGTATTAGGAGATATGTTAGAACTTGGGGAATATTCTAAACAATTGCATCATAAAGTTGGAGAAGAGGTTGTAAAAAATAAAATTGATATATTAATTGCTGTTGGCAATGAGGCTGAAGAAATAGCAGATGTTGCCATGAAAAGTGGAATAGAGGTATATCATTTTAATAATAACAATGAAGCAGTAGAAAAACTAAAAGAATTGCTAGAAAAAGAGGATGCAATTCTAATAAAAGCATCAAACTCAATGAATTTTAAAGAAATAGTATCTGAAATTATATAAAAAATTACTTGAAAGGAAGTAATAAAAATGAGTAAGATTAAATTAGGTGTTATTTTTGGAGGAAAGTCGACAGAACATGATGTGTCTGTTGCATCTGGCACATCAGTTATAAAGAATTTATCGAAAGAAAAATACGAAATAAATCCTATATACATAAGCAAAGAAGGAACATGGTACAAATATACAAAGGATACTAATGTAATTGACATATTGGAAATAGGAGAAAATCCAAAAGAATTAGAAAAAATTACAAATATAGTAGAAGAACTACAGAAGTTAGATGTTGTTTTTCCTGTTTTAAATGGACTTTATGGTGAGGATGGAACAGTTCAGGGAATGTTAGAACTGCTAAATATACCATATGTCGGCTGTAAAGTTTTAGCCTCTAGTATATGTATGAATAAAATATATACAAAAATGGTACTAGAAAAAGCACAGATAAAACAAGCAAAGGCAGTAATAATAAATAAGAGTTTAGCTGGAAAAATAATTTATATAGATGAGTCTTTAAATCATCAAGAAAAAGACGAAAAAGAAATATGTGATATTGTAAATAAAAAACTAGGATATCCGGTATTTATAAAGCCATCAAATTCTGGTTCGTCAGTTGGCGTTAATAAGGCAAAAAATGGTGAGGAGCTTATTAGATACATAGATGAAGCTGCTGAATTTGATAAGGAAATATTAATAGAAGAGGCTATAAATGGCAATGAGATTGAGTGTGCAGTGCTAGGAAATGAAGAGGTAAAAGCTTCTTACGTTGGGCAAGTACTTTCTGCTGATGAATTTTATGATTATGAATCTAAATATAAAAACGCAGAATCCAAAACAATTATACCTGCAGAGATAGAAGAGAGTATAAGCGAGAAAATAAGAGAAACAGCAGTAAAGGCATTTAAAGCTGTGGGAGGAACTGGTCTTGCAAGAGTAGATTTTTTTGTAGATAAAAATACCTCAGAAATATATTTAAATGAGATAAACACAATGCCTGGTTTTACTAATATTAGCATGTATCCTAAATTGTGGGAAAATGTGGGATTAAAATATGAAAATCTACTAGATGAACTAATTCAATTAGCAATGAAAAAATAAATAATTTTTAGAGCAAGTATTCCAAACTTGAAAATACTGTGATATAATGAAACCACCATATAAGTGGAGGATGTTAAATGATTTTCAAGGATTACTACAAAATACTAGGATTAGAAACAAATAAAATAACTATAGACGATATAAAGAATGCTTACAGAGAGCAAGCAAAAAAGTATCATCCTGATGTGAATGTTGGAAATAAAAATGCAGAGGAAAGGTTTAAAGACATAAACGAAGCATATAATATTTTGTCTAATCCAACAACAAAGAAAAAATATGATAGAACATGGAATTCTAAAATTAGTAAAAGAAGAAAGAAAGCAGAAGAGCCAAAACAGGAAAAAGTATCAACAGCAGAAGAAGTTATGAGCATTTTATTTGGAGCAACATCAAGCAAAGAAAGTGTAAGTACCAAAAAGGCTAAAAAAATACCTGTACAGGGAGAAGATGTTGAAACTGAAATTCAAGTTTCAATAGAAGATGCTTTTTATGGAAAAACCAAAAAGCTTTCATTAAGAACAGTAGAAGGAAAAATGAAAAGCTTTGATATAAAAATACCAGAAGGTATTAGAAATGGCGAAAAAATTAGATTGTTAGGACAAGGTAAGCCAGGAGAAAATGGCGGAAAAAATGGAGACCTTCTAATAAGAATAAAAATAATAGATAATGAAAAATATAGATTAGTGGGTTCTGATATATATGAAGATATATGTATATCACCATGGGAAGCCGTATTAGGTGCAAAAGTTGAAGCAAAATCGATTGACGAGCCGTTTTCGGTATATATACCTAAAGGAGTACAAACTGGAGAAAGTATTAGAATAAAAGAAAAGGGATATAAAGATGGTAAGGGCTCTAGAGGAGATTTGGTGCTCCAAGTTAAAATAATGATACAAAAAAATATAACAGAAGAAGAAAAAGAGCTGTATAAAAAGCTAAAAAAGATTTCAAAATTTAATCCGAGACAAGCATATAATTAATAAAACAACACAAATATTGACATAATGTGGAAAGTATAGTATAATAAAAAAGTACGATGTAATCGGACAAAATATACTATGCTAAAGATAAAATATGAAAAACTTTTTCATAAAGAAAGAGAGGGTAAAAAAATGGATAATATACAAGGCAAACACTTTAGTATAACAGATCCAAAAAATGTAAAAACAGTAATTTATCAGGTAAACAAAACAGAAAAGGAATTTGAGGCAAACTCACCAAAGTTCACAATAGAAAGATTACAAAGCAGAGCTGAACTTGTAGGTGAAAATACAAGAAAAACCTTTTATGTAGATGAACCAAAAGAAAATGGTAATCAATTAGTTATCTTATCTTTTGCACCAGATAAAGTTGTTGTGAACATGGGACTTTTAAATAAGGATGAAGTAAAAATATCTAAAAGACCAGTTCCAGTTAAGTTCGATACTTTATATTCTGAAACAGAAACAGAATATAAAGATGTAAGATATACACCAAATTTAAAAAGGCCAATAACTATAATTGACCCTGAGACAACAGAAGAGGTAAAGCCAGTTCTTTACTTTGATAAAGATACGAATGAAGTTAGAGGAAAATGTAAATTAAAACCATATAAATCTTATTTCGCATTCGAAATTAGAGAAGATAATTAGTTAGGGGGAACTTATTAATGAGTGATAATAATGCAGTGGCGACAAATGGAGCTGCAAAATTTAAAATAGTATGTAATGGAGGACAACTTACAAGCAAAAAAGGTATAGAAATATCAGAAAATGGTGCTGAAATGAAGGGACTAGGACCTGAAGAGCCAGCTATTACAATACCACTTGTACCAAATAGAGAATTAGGCGAAAGAGAATAAAACACAAGAAAAGGTGATTTATATATGAATTATAAAGTAGAAAAAGTTTTAAAAGACAACAAAAAATATTTAATAATTTTTATAATACTATGGCTAGTAATAGACATAGTATTAATTGCGCCTTTGGCGGTTTCAATAGTTGAATCAACAATAAATGGCAAGTTTGATATGTCAATATTCTTTGAAAAATTCTTCCAAGAAGTATCAACATTAACTGCTTTTACAAAGATATTTAAATCAGATACAATTGGAATATTTGGAAAAGCAACATTGTGGATGACAATAATAGTTGCAATAGCAATAATCATAGGATTAATAAAATCAAAGCCAAAGAATGAATATACAGACATAGAACATGGATCAAGCGATTGGTCTGAAGGTGGAGAACAATATAAAATATTAAGCAAAAAAAATGGAATAATATTAGCAGAAAACAATTACTTGCCAGTAGATAAAAGAGGAAATGTAAACGTATTAGTAGTTGGACGGTTCTGGATCTGGTAAATCTGCATCATATTCAATACCTAATGCTTATCAAATGTTAGGTTCATATATATTTACAGACCCAAAGGGTGAATTGTATGATAAAACTGCAGGTTTCCTAAAGGAACATGGATATGAAATAAAGCTATTAAACTTAGTTAATCCTGTAAGCAGTGATGGTTATAATCCATTACAACATATTGAAAGCAATGTTGATGTTGACGTTATTGCAAACACAATAGTAAAAGGACAACAGGCTGAGGGTGGAAAATCTGATCCGTTCTGGGAAGATACAGCAGAAATGTTATTAAAGGCATTAATATATTATTTAATGGCCACAAGACCACCAGAGGAACAAAATCTAGCCTCTTGTGCTGAACTTGTTAGGGCAGCAAATAATAATGGCGGTAGTAACTTATTAACAGAATTAATGAATGAATTACCAATAGACCATCCAGCAAGAATGAACTATAAATCTATAGAGATAGCATCAGATAAAACATATTCATCTATATTAAGTACACTACAATCAAAGCTAGGAAAATTCGATTCAAAAGAAATAGCTGATGTAACATCAACAAACACAATAGATTTTGAAGAATTGGCAAGCAAAAAAACTGCGTTATATGTTGTTTCTTCAGATACACATACAGCATACAATTTCTTGCTTACTATATTCTTTGCACAGATGATACAACATTTGTATGATTTTGCCGATAGAAGCCCTGATGGAAAACTTCCAGTGCCAGTATTCTTCATATTGGACGAGTTCGCAAATATTGGACAAATACCGGATTTTGATAAAAAGATTTCTACAAGTAGAAGTAGAAAAATATCGTTCAGCGTTATATTACAGAACCTAGACCAATTAAAAGCTGTATATGAAAAGTCGGCTGAAACAATAATTGGTAACTGTGACACACATGTATTTTTAGGAAGTAACTCACCTGACACATGTGAATATTTCTCTAAACAATTAGGAGAGAAAACGATATCAAGAGACAGTAAATCAACAAATAAAGATAAGCAACATCATAAGCAAGGCTATAGCGAATCAGATCAAATAATGGCAAGAGCATTAATGACACCTGATGAATTAAGAAGAATGGATAACGATTTGTGTATAATCTATGAAAAAGGATTAAAACCAATTAAGGCTAAAAAATATTATTACTTTGAGAAGCCAATGGGAAAAGAATTATCAATGATTAGAATTAGCCACAATGATTTTGATGCGGGATTACGTGGAGAGTATAGAAGATTTAATCCATATAACCCATATCAGGAAGGAAAAGCCGACGCAAAAGAGCAAGACTTAAAAGTTGAATCATTGGACGATTTATTTGATGATGACGAACCAAAAACAAATAGTGTAAGCAATGAACAAATAAATAAAACAGAAGTACAACCTGAAAAAACAAAGGCATCAAATTTTTCTGATGCACCAACTTTACCTATGGAAGATAATACAAAAGAGGATGAATTATTTTCTAAAGATTTACAAGATGAATTAGAAGCAAAATTTGATGAGTTATTTGGACCAATAGATGATGATACAAATAATTAATAACAAGAAAAACCATAGTTGCCAAATTTTAAAGCAACTATGGTTTTTAGTTTTAACAAACAATCTACAAACAAATGTTTTAAAAACTATTGACTATAACTTTTTTCTATGATATAAATTTGTGTATAAACTTCTTATGGAGGGATGAGATAAAATGAAATTTATACATATGGCAGATTTACATTTAGATGCTCCATTTGTGAATTTGGCAGGAAGAGAGAACTTTTCAAATCAAAGAAGATTAGAACAAAGACAAGCAATGAAGCAAGTAATCGATTATATAAAGGAAAACAATATTCCATACTTATTTATATCAGGCGATTTATATGAACAAGAATATATAAAAAAATCAACAATTGAATATATAAATAATCTATTTAAGCAAATACCTGAAACAAAGGTGTACATAACACCAGGAAACCACGATCCATATATAAATAATTCTTTTTATAAACAATTCAGTTGGAGTGAAAATGTTCATATTTTTAAAGATGAACTAGACGTGATACATACTACGGAAGCTGATATATACGGCTATGGATTTAGTGATTTTTATATGCAAAATAAATATAAAAATATAGAAATAGAAAATAAAGAAAAAATTAATATACTAATAACACATGGAAGTTTAGATGGCGGGAACGATGAAAATAGAGAATATAATCCAATGAGTAGTAAAGAGCTAAAAGAATCTGGGTTCGACTATATAGCATTAGGACATATCCATAAAAAAAACTATAATGATTATCCAGATCAAAAAATTGTATACCCGGGTTCGACTGTATCTTTAGGATTTGATGAATTAGGAAAAAGAGGAGTAATATTAGGAGAGATAACTAATGAATCAAAGAAATTGCAGTTAAAGTTTATAGAAATTGAGTCAAAAACATTTGAAGAAAAAGAAATAAATGTAACTGATGTTGAATCGAATGAAACATTGATAGAAAAGTTAAATAATACAAAATTTGATGATGATAAGTTTTATAAAATAATATTAATAGGAAAAAAGAATTTTGAAATAAATATTAAAGAAATTTTAGAATTAACAAAACATCAAAATATAATAAAGATAAAAGACAACACTTCTATTAAATTCAACATGGAAGAAATTGCTGAACAAATTAGCTTAAAAGGATTGTTTGCAAAGAAAATAATGCAAAGAATTAATAGTGAGGAGTCAGAGGAAAATAAGCAAAAGGCAATTGAAGCATTTGAGTTGGGAATGAACATATTAAGCAAGTAAGAGGTGAACATATTGAAAATAGATGAAATAAAAATAAATGCATATGGGAATATTACAGACAAGCAGATAAATTTTAAAGAAGGTATAAACATAGTACAAGGAGAAAATGAAAGTGGAAAATCTACACTTTTAAGTTATATTTCAAATGCACTTTATGGAATATCAAGAAATAAAGAAGGAAAAAACATTTCGGATTACGATAAATATAAACCTTGGGAGGGTACAGATTTTTCTGGTAAGATAAGTTATACACTAGACAATAATGAAAAATATGAAATATATAGAGATTTCGGAAAAAAGAATCCAAAGATATACAATGGACAAATGGAAGAAATTTCTTCTAAGTTTGATACTGATAAAAAAGATGGAAGTAAATTCTTTGTAGAGCAAACTGGAATAGATAAGCAGATGTATTTATCAACAGTTGTATCAATGCAACAAGAGGTTAGACTGGACGAAAAAAATCAAAACATATTGGTTCAAAAAATTGCTAATTTAGCTGGGACTGGAGAAGATAATGTTTCATATAAAAAGGCAATGACAAAATTGCAAGATAAAATAAGAGATGAAATAGGAACAAACAAAACATCACAGAAACCTATTAATATAATCCAAAGCAAATTGACTGCAATAGAGAATGAACTAGAAAGAATCGAACCATATCAAGATAAAAAATATGACATAGATAATGAAAAAAAGAGATTAGAACAAGAGATAAACGCCATGCAAACAGTTATGGAAATGTCAAGAGAGTTAAAAGATACAGAAGAAGAAAACAAGTTAGCGAAGAATATGTATACTGTAAATCAAGATACAATAACAGAAAATATACAAAAAATAAAGGATTTAAATGAACAGGTAAGATTACATGAGATTGAAAAAAATAAAATAGATAAAGAATATGAAGAAATAAATGGCGGAAAAGAAACATTAACAAAACTTTTAAATGAATATGAAAGCAAAGAAAATGAAATAAAATCAAAAGAAGATAAAAATGAAGAAAACAAAAAAAATAAAATATTACCATATGCTATAATTGCTAGTGTGTTATTAATATTCCTGTTGATAAATATTTCGATATTAAAAATAAAAGAAGTAAACATAACTTTAATTATTGGAGTTATGGTAACTTTAATAACTGGAATAATAGCTAATGTAAAAAATAAAAAGAGAAGAGAAATTGAAGCAGAAAAAAATAGACAACAACAAAATATTATAAATACAATAAGTAATAAAAAAGAGAAAACAAGAGAAAAAATCGAAGAGTTAAATGGTGAACTTTTGACATTAAAGAATAAGCAAATAGAAATAAATAATTCAATATCAATGGCAAAAGGTCAAATTGAATTATTAGAAAGAAACAAAGAACAATTAGAAGATAAAATAAACGAGTTGAAAAATTCTATAGATAGTAAAATTACAGAAAAAAAGAAAATACTAGCAAATGAATACAATGAAAAAATATCTCGAGAGGAGATACAAAAAATATTAGAAGCTGAAGATTTGCAATCTCTTATAGCAAAATTTGAAGAAGAACTTAATACTGCTAAGTTGCAGTTAAAAGGACTAGAAATTGAAGAGAAGAACATTTTTCCGCAATTAGATAATCTAGTAAACTTAAAAGAACAACAAGAAGAACTAAAAGAGGAAAGGCAAGAATTAAAAGATAAAGAAGAAATTATAAATATAGCAATAGAGAGTTTGAAAGACGCATATGAAGAAATGAAAACAACTATAACTCCTAAATTTACACAAAATTTATCTAATAGTATAAACAAGATTTCTAGTGGAAAATATAATAAAGTTACAATAAGTGATGAAAATGGAATGATTATAGAAAACAAAAAAGGAGAATATATAGAGGCAGATAAACTTAGTGTAGGAACAATAGACCAATTATATTTATCTTTAAGATTAGCAATGGTTAATGATATATCTAAAGAAAGTATGCCAATAATGTTAGACGAAACATTTGCATACTTTGATAATAGCAGATTAGAAAATGTACTTAATTTTTTAGCTCAAGAACTAAAAGAACATCAAAGCATAATATTTACTTGCACAAATAGAGAAAAAGAAATCTTAGACAAATTAAAGGTAGAATATAATTTGATAAAGTTATAATAATCAATTTGGGAAATATCTATGAAAAAGAGAGAATTTTTTAAATGTAGGTGGATATTAAACTAAAACACCTAAAAGCATTGAAACAAATAGAGAATTGTAGTATAATATTAAAGTAAATTTATAAAAAGGTTAGGAGAATAATTATGTTTCAAAAATTAGAGGCTGTAGAACAACGTTATGAAGATTTAAACAAAAAAATAGCAGACCCTGAAATAATAGCTAAAACCAGTGAATGGACTGGATATATGAAAGAGCATGCAGAAATAGAAGAAGTAGTTTTAAAATATAAAGAATATAAGCAAGTACTTAAAAGTTTAGAAGAAGCTGAAAGTATGTTAAATGATCCTGAAATGAAAGAATTAGCAGCTGAAGAAGTACAAGAAGCTAAAAACAAGATTCCTACATTAGAAGAGGAATTAAAAATATTATTAATTCCAAAAGATCCAGATGATGATAAGAATATAATCTGTGAAATAAGAGGAGGAGCTGGAGGAGAAGAAGCAGCTCTATTTGCAGGCACATTATTTAGAATGTACTCTATGTATGCAGAAAGAAAACACTGGAAAATAGAAGTATTAAATGAAAATGAAACAGGACTTGGAGGATATAAAGAAATTTCATTTATGGTAACAGGAAAAGGAGCTTATAGTAGATTAAAATTTGAAAGTGGAGTTCATAGAGTTCAAAGAGTTCCTGAAACCGAGGCAAGTGGAAGAATACATACATCTACAGCAACAGTAGCTGTTTTACCTGTTGTAGAAGATGTTCAAATAGACATAAATCCAGCAGATATTAAGCTAGAAGTATTTAGGGCATCAGGTGCTGGTGGACAACATGTAAATAAAACATCGTCAGCAGTAAGACTAATCCATGTTCCAACAGGAATTGTTGCTGAATGTCAAACAGAGCGTTCACAAACACAAAATAGAGAATATGCTATGAAGTTATTAAAATCTAGATTGTATGAAAAAGAAAAACAAGAACAAGATTCTAAATTAGCAAGTGAAAGAAGAAGTCAAGTAGGTAGTGGAGATAGAAGCGAAAAAATACGTACATACAATTACCCACAAGGAAGAATAACAGACCATAGAATAGGATTCAGCATATATCAAATGGAAGATTTCTTGAATGGAAACTTAGATGAAATGATAGATAACTTAATAGCAGCAGATAGAGCAGAAAAATTAAAGGGCTCTGAAGAAGAATAGAAAATAAGAATATATAAAACAGGGGAAAATAATTCCTCTGTTTTTGTGTTTGAATAATAGAAGAAATAAAGACATATAAATTAAAAGAACGATTTTTAATAAAATCCCCTTACCAAAAATAAATTTTAAGAGTTGGATTGGGAAAGAAAGGGATGAATCAATTATGAACGAAATTTTAAAAACGACATTATTAGGTTTGTTTTTTGGTACATTTGGAACAACTATAGGAGGAATAATAGGAGTAAAATTTAAAAATACTTCAAATAGATTTTTAAGCTTTATATTATCTCTTGCATCCGGATTAATGATGGCAATAGTAAGTTTTAACTTAATACCAGAGGCAATGGAAATTGCAAATATTCCAAGTGTACTTGTAGGCATAATGGCAGGAATAATATGCATGATGGCTTGTGATGATTTAGTCGAAAGAAAGTTTACTAGAGGATTTGAAGAAAAAAGTAAAAAATCTAGTTTATTAAAAACTGGGATAATTGTATCAATAGGATTAGCATTGCATAATTTGCCAGAAGGATTAGCAATTGGATCAGGATTTGAAGCCTCAATGGCATTAGGATATTCTGTGGCAATAGCGATTTGCATACATGATATACCAGAAGGAATATCAATGGCTGTTCCAATGAAAAATGGTGGAATGAAAACATCTAAGGTGATTTTGTATGTTATTTTATCTGGAGTAACTACCGGAATAGGAGCTTTTATAGGAAAATTAGTTGGAGGAATTTCACAAAATATAATAGCAATGTGTTTAAGTTTTGCGGCAGGAGCTATGCTGTATATAGTATCAGGAGAACTATTGCCAGAAGCCAATAAACTTTATAGTGGAAAAATAAGCACAATAGGCAATGTAATAGGCTTTACACTAGGACTTATAGCTATGAATATTTAAAAACATTTTTTTGCATAAAATGGAAGTGTTCGCTTGATTTATATTAAATATTTGATATAATAACTACTACAAGATAGAAAATTATTATATCGATTTAGACAAAAATATTTTTATAATTTGAAAGGAACACAAGCATGGATAACGAAGAATTAATAAATGGATTGAATGATAAACAAAAGGAAGCGGTTTTAGGAATTGAGGGACCTTGTTTGGTTATTGCTGGAGCTGGAAGTGGAAAGACAAAAGTATTAACGCATAAAATTGCATACATGATAGCAAATGGAATTAAGCCATGGAACATTTTAGCAATCACATTTACAAATAAAGCAGCAAATGAAATGAAAGAAAGAGTGGAAAAATTAGTAGGAGATACAGCAAAAGACATATGGATGGGAACATTCCATTCAATTTGTGTGAGAATTTTAAGAAAACATATAGATAGAATTGGTTTTAGAAGTGACTTTGTTATATTTGATACCTCGGATCAAAAAACATTAATAAAAGAATGTTTAAAAGCAGTACAGGCAGATGACAAGATTTTTACAGATAGAAGTGTGTTATCTGAGATAAGTAATGGGAAAAATGAAATGCTAGAGCCAAAGGCATATGGCGTGAAATATTCGGGAGATTTTAGAAAGGAAAAAATAGCAGAGATATATGAGTTATATCAAAGAAAATTGAAGGAAAACAATGCAATAGATTTTGATGATATAATAAACTTTACAATAAAGATATTAACAGAGAATCCGGATGTTTTAGAATACTATTCGGAAAAATTTAAATACATATTAGTTGATGAGTACCAAGATACCAATAAATCTCAATTTATGCTTGTATCACTACTAGCATCAAGATATGGAAATATAACAGCTGTAGGTGATAACGACCAAGGAATTTACAGCTTCCGTGGGGCAGATATATCAAATATTTTGAACTTTGAAAAAGATTTTCCAGGTACTAAAATAATAAAATTAGAGCAAAATTATAGAAGCACAGGTAATATCTTAAAAGCGGCAAATGCAGTAATAAAGCATAATGAAAATAAATTTGATAAAAAATTATGGACGGAAAACGATGAAGGAAACTTGCCTTGTATATATTGTGGAGAAGATGAATATGATGAAGCAACATATATAGTACAACAGATTGCTCATTTAAAAAGGGAAGAATATTACAAGAATTCAGATTTTACAATATTATATAGGATGAATGCACAATCAAGAGCGATAGAAGATATTCTAAGAAGAGAAGATATTCCATATAAAATTATTGGTGGATTAAAATTCTATGAAAGAAAAGAAATAAAAGATATAATTGCATACTTAAGATTAATACATAACACATCAGATAATTTATCTTTAAAAAGAATTATTAATGAACCTAAGAGAGGAATAGGAAAAACAAGCCTAGAAAAAATACAAGAAATATCAGAAAACTCTGGAGTATCAATGTATGAAGTTATAAAAAATGCAGCAGAATATGATTTAAATAGAGTATACCTAAATTCTAGAGAATTTATAGAACAAATAGAAAATTTAAGAGCACAAAAAGAAAATTTAAGTATATCAGAATTAATAAAATTAACACTAAAAACAACAGGATATACCAAAGCATTAGAACAAGAAAACACGGTTGAAGCAGAAACCAGAATAGAAAACCTAGAAGAATTTTTAACGGTTGCAATAGAGTTTGAGGAGGAATCAGCTGAAAATTCTTTAGCTGAATTTCTAGAAGGAATAACACTTTCTAGCGATATTGACGGAATGGAAGAAACCCAAGATTCTGTAACACTTATGACACTACACAGTGCAAAAGGGTTGGAATTTCCAGTAGTATTTTTAGCAGGAATGGAGGAAGGAATTTTCCCAGGCTATAAGTCTATAGGAGAAGTTACAGCACTAGAAGAAGAAAGAAGATTATTTTATGTAGGCATTACGAGAGCAAGACAATACTTATATTTAACATGTGCAAAACACAGAACGATATTTGGCTCTACTAGTTATAATGCAATATCTAGATTTGTAAAAGAAATTCCGGACGAACTTTTGGAAGGATATCAAGAAGCTGTTGAAACTAGAAGCGAAAACAACTTCGCAGATACAGGATATAGATGGAGCTATGGAAAAGGACAATCTGTAAAAACATATAAAGTTGGTAATGAAGAAATAGAAAAAACAGTTGCAGCAAAAACAAAAGAAGCAAATCAAACTTATGAGTTTAGAACAGCAGAGAGCTTCTTGAATTCTATAAAGAAGAATAATGCGGGCTCAAATATAGATATATCAAAATATCAAGCTGGACAAAGAATATATCATAAGAAATTTGGAGAAGGAACAATTAACTATATAGAACAAGAGGGTGAAGATGCAAAAGTCGATATAACATTTGATAAAGCAGGACATAAGAGATTAATGGCAAAATTTGCAGGACTTGAAATACTGGCGTAAGCCACAATACAACACATTGACTTTTATGTAAAACCATGGAAAGATAATAAGATTAAAACGCATAAGTAAATATAGTTTATATTTCAAACCTGCCCAGGGCATATTGCTCTGGCTAGTTTTTTTATACAAAATTTTCAAGAATATTTTTTAAAAAATTGTAAATAATAAATTATATAATGAATAGGAAGGAAGGATAAATATGCCAAATTTAAGTCAAGTTGAACTACAAAATTTAAGACATCTAATAGGAGCACATGAGACGTCTTATCAAAAACTAAATTCATATGCATCACAAGCTGTTGATCCACAAATAAAACAGTTATTTACAAAGTCAGCTCAAGATACATTAAATACAAAACAAAAACTTATGACATTTTTGAATAACTAACAATACTCAATAAAAATGAAAAATTAAGAGTAAAATTAAATTTGAATGGAGGGAAAATTATGGACGAAAAAACTATGGTAAATGATATTTTAGATGGAGTAAAAGCCAGCTTAACAACATATCAAGGAGTTATATCAGAAGCAGAGAATATGCAATTAAGACAAACTATTCAACAAATAAGAAACAATGATGAAAGTTTTCAATATGAATTATTTAAAATAGCTCAAACAAAAGGATATTACAAGCCTGCAGCACAAGCAACTCAAATGGAAATAGACAAAGTGAAAAATGAATTACAATAAAATGTAACAGTGTAATACAAGATTTTATAATCATAAAATAATGGAAAAGTGAGAAAAAAAGAGAAAACGAGAGCAAAAATGAGCAAAAAAGATAAAATGTACTAAAAATAACGTATAAAGGCAAATAACAGATTGTAATCAAGATTAATAACAAATATTATATTTGTTATTAATCTTTTTTTGATATAAAATAATAATAATTGTGAAAAGATTATAAGATAGGAGTTGTTTATTATAAGAATTCTAAAAAGATGTGCGGCACATATAAGAACGTCAGCTAAAGTATTAATAATAGTAGCAATAGCAGGATTAATAATAACAGGATTAGCATTATACATTTATAAGCCAACTTATAGTGTTTCATTAAATGGAGAATTTATAGGTTACACTAGAGAAAAAGGAACATTGCAAGCAAAGATTAATAGCTATTTAGGTCAAGGTGATGGAGATAATGTTGCATTTATACAAGTAGACAATATGCCTGAATATAACTTGTGCTTATTGAAAAAAGATGTACAAACAAATGATGACGAGATTTATAATAAAGTAATAAGCCAAGGAACTACATATTATAGATACTATGCTTTACTAAAAGATGGAGAAGAAAAGTATTTCTTTTCTACATTTGATGAAGCAGAAGCAATAATAAATGAGTTAAAAGAAAAAAATAGTGCAAACGTAGATAAGTTAACTGTAGTTGAAAAATATAATACTCAAAAAGAGGAGTTTGCAGAGAAAGAAGCATGTATTGCAAGTTTGTATGAGAAGAAAGTTGTAAAAGTTGTGAAAACTGCAAGTACGGGAGGAAGTGCTGTTGCAGCTTCTGGAATGAACCAATCAAGTACTGTAGTTAGTCTAGGGATAAGTTTAATTAGACCCGTGTCTGGAACTGTAACATCAAGATATGGTCTGCGTAGTAGTAATAACCATAAAGGCATAGACATTGGAGCAAGCTATGGGGCTTCTATAGTGGCAGCTGCTGGGGGAACAGTTACAACTGCGGCAGAAGGTTATAATGGTGGATATGGAAATTATGTTATAATATCACATGGAAATGGAGTACAAACATTATATGGACACTGCAGTTCACTATGTGTTTCAGTAGGAGAAACTGTTTCTCAAGGTCAGGTGATTGCTAAGGTTGGCTCAACTGGTAGATCTACAGGAAATCATTTACATTTAGAAATAAGAGTAAATGGAGTTACACAGAATCCACAAAATTATTTATATTAAATATATTTTTAATAGAAAAAGCAGTATGACTTTCCTATTATATAAAACAAATTAAACCAGATAATCTTCTTGATTATCTGGTTTTTACTATATATTAAAAAAATCATTACACAAAAAATTAATAAAGTTATCAGCAATGGACGATGTACTATTGGCTGATAAAATGTTTAATGCAATTTTCTATTGCGTTATTTTTAAATATTATAGAACCACTTTCAAACAATTTTGCTTCAAAAATTTCAGCAGAATCTACATATGTACCAAATTCAGTGATGGATGCAAATACACCTTTTAAAGCTTTAAAGTCTTTATTAATATTTGATAAAGAAAGATAATATTTATCATTATACTTATATAAAGAAAAATCTTTTGCTAAATCTGTATAATTAAATTGTGGAGAAGCGTAAATAAAATTTGCTAGATCACAAAAATCTTCAAAAGTATTGAATTTATATATTACAGAGGCAGTTTCTGCCTTAGGAATTTTTCTGGCAACTTTTAATTTCTTTTTTGTAGGAGTAGACTCAGTAAATGATCCAGATGGCTCCAAAACACGAGTAATTGTTAGAATAAAATTACCATCGGATAGTGCAACTGTTTCTACACGCAAGCTATAATCCTTAGTTGAAAAATTATAATCTTTTTCAGCTCGCTCTAACACACTTAAAAATAAAGAATGTGTTTCTTTAGAATTAGACATAAAAGAATGAAAATCTATATCATTTGCAGATAAATCATCTTTATTTATTGTAACCTTTATTTTGTCATTGTTGATTTTTTCAAATTTCATAAAAGCGTAGCCTCCCTAATCTATAATTTAATTATACTACTAAAACATCATAAATGAAATGAACAATTTATGGAAATGTTATAATATAATTATATGTTTTAATAAAACAAAGGGTACTATTAAATATAACACATTAATTTAAAAAAATAAAGTAAAATTGAAAAAATATTATTATAGTATTGAAAAAAAAGCATTTTCAATATATAATACAAAAGTACGGAAAACAAATTTCCGTAAGTGAAACGGAGGAAAAAAGATGAAGGGAAAAAACGCATGGATATGTATATTATTTATACTAGCAGGATTAGTAATAGGGGGATTATTGGGAGAGCTTGCTTCTAATGTGGACTTTTTATGGTGGCTTTCTTATGGACAAGAATTTGGAATAGCAGAACCATTAACACTTGAGCTAAATGTAGTAAAAATTACATTTGGAGCAGTGTTTAAAATAAACATAGCAAGCATTATAGGAGTTATTCTTTCAATCTTTATATATAGAAAGGCATTGTAACAATAAGGGTAGAAAGGAAAAGTATGCCGATAAAAAATCTACCATCAGCGGAAAGACCATACGAAAAGATGGAAATGTATGGGGCTGATAAATTATCAAATTCTGAATTATTAGCAATAATAATAAAAACAGGAACAAAGGAAAAAACTGTACTTGAAATTGCAAAGCAAGTTTTAAGTATTGAAAATGGAAATATGAAAAACAATAATATGAGTTTTTTACAAGAATTATCAGTAGAAGAACTTATGCAGATAAATGGTATAGGCAAAATAAAAGCAATGCAAATTAAAGCTGTGTGCGAGCTAGCAAAGAGAATGTCTAAGCCATTGGAGATAGCAAAAATACAGATAAAGTCAAATAGAGATGTTGCAAATTTACTGATGGACGAATTAAGGACAGAAAAAAGAGAAAAAGTAAAAGAATTAATATTAAATACAAAAAATATATTGCTAAAAATAGTAGATATTTCTTATGGAGGAACGAATTCTGCAACTCTTGATGTAAAAAGTTTATTAGTAGAACCAATTAAAATGTGTGCACCAAAGATAATCTTGGTACATAATCATCCAAGTGGAGATCCAACGCCTAGCCCAGAAGATATAAACATAACCAAGGAAATATATAATTCAGCAAAAATAATGGGGATAGAATTATTGGATCATATAGTAATTGGTAATTATAGGTATACAAGTGCAATGACAAAGGACATAATATGATATAAGCATATAAGTAAGGAAGGAATGTGAAGTAAATGAACTTTTTTTCATTAGGATCAAAAGATATTGGAATGGATTTAGGAACTTCTAATATTTTAGTTACAATAAAAGGAAAAGGAATTGTTTTAAATGAGCCATCTGTAGTAGCAATAGACAGAAGGAATAACGAAATTGTAGCTACAGGACATGAAGCAAAAGAAATGCTAGGAAGAACACCAGAACAAATAAGAGCTGTAAGACCAATGAAGGACGGTGTTATAGCAGATTTTAGTGCAACTCAATTGATGATAAAAAACATAGTTTCAAAAGTATGTAAAAGATATAATGCTGGAAAGCCAAGAGTTGTTGTTGGTGTGCCTTCTGGAATAACAGAAGTAGAAGAAAGAGCAGTTGAAGAAGCAATTGCAGGAGCAGGAGCTAAAGAAGTTTATTTAATAGAAGAGCCAATGGCAGCAGCTATAGGAGCTGGATTAGAAGTTGTAGAGCCAACTGGAAGTATGATTGTTGATATTGGTGGTGGAACAACAGAAGTTGCAGTTGTTTCATTAGGCGGTATTGTTGTTAGTGACTCTATAAAAGTTGCAGGAGACGAAATTGATGAAGATATAGTAAATTATATAAAAAATAATTTGAATCTAGCTATAGGAACAACAGCAGCAGAGCAAGTAAAAATTGAATTAGGATGTGCTATTCCGCTTGTAACAGAAAAGTCTATGGAAATAAGAGGAAGAGAATTAACAACAGGTTTGCCAGAAAATAAAATAGTTACATCTGCACAAATACAAGAGGCAATTGCACCATCAATAGAAAAAATAATTGACTTAGTAAAATCAACATTAGAAAAAACGCCACCAGAGCTCGCATCAGATATAGTTGAAAGAGGAATTACTCTTGCAGGAGGAGGAGCATTAATAAAAGGAATTGACACATTGATTTCTCAAAAAACAGAAATTCCTGTATTTATTGCAGACAGACCACTAGATTGTGTAGCAAATGGAACTGAAAAAGTAATAGAAGATATAGAAAAGCTAAGGTCAGCTCTAATAAAAAGAAGATAATAATATAAGGAGAATGTGAATGTATAGAAACAAAAAAAGCGGAGTTATAGGAGTAATAATAACTATTATAGTATTGATAATAATTGTGATTTTATCAAATACACAAATAGAGAACTTTTCTCATATTGGAGGAGCTCTTAATTCTTTTGTTATGCCTGTTCAAAATGGAATTGTGTATATAAAAAATAAAATACAAGGCAATAGCACATTCTTCGCAAACATAAAAACTCTAAAAGAGGAAAATGAAAAATTAAAACAAGAAAATAGCAATCTAGAACAATCGTTAAGAGAATTAGAGATTATAAAATCAGAAAACGAAACATTAAAAGAATATGTAAACTTAAAAGATAAATATACTGAATACACTACAGTTCCAGGATATATCATTAATAAAGATATAAGCAATTATAGCAATGTTATAGTTATCAATGTTGGAGAAAAAGACGGAATAAAAGTTAATATGCCAGTTATTTCTGACGCAGGATTAGTTGGCCATGTTATATCTGTTACTTCTTCTACGGCGAAAGTTCAAACTTTATTAGATACTTCAAGTGCTGTTAGCTGTGTGGTTGGTTCTACTAGAGATGGTATTGTTGTTAAGGGAACACTAGATGATAATAAAATGTTAAAAGCAACAGCAATTCCAACATCTGCAACAATTTTAGAAGGTGATAAAGTAGAAACATCTGGATTGGGTGGAATATATCCAAAAGGAATAGTAATAGGAACTGTAAAAAAAGTAACAAACACTAAAAATCTAACGAATAGGTATGCAATGATAGAACCAGCAGTAGATTTTAACAAAATCGAAACTGTTTTAGTAATTATGAACTAAAACATTATTTGAAATTTATTAAAACCATAGAGAGGAAAGATTGCTAAAGTGAAAAAAATAATATCAGTTTTATGTATAATATTAGCATTTTTTATAATATATTTTTTACAATCAAATTTATTCACTTGGTTTAATATGGCTGGAATTATGCCAAACTTATATGTAATATTAGTTCTATTTGTTGGGCTTTTTGTTAGAAGAAAACAAGGGTTAGTATTAGGAATAATATTTGGTATATATTTAGATATAGTATTAGGAAAAACAGTAGGAATATCTGGATTAGTATTAGGAGCTATTGGATTTATAGGCGAGGTATTAAGCAAAAACTTTTCAAAAGATAGTAGATTTACAATAATGTTAATGGTAATTGGAGCAACAGCGTTATATGAAGCAATAATTTACATATTTAGAATACTAAACACAGGCGCTGATGTAGAAGTTCTGGGTTTTATAAAGATATTGATAATAGAACTATTTTTTAATGCTATATTAACAATAATATTATATCCGCTAATGAAAAAAACAGGATATAAATTAGAAAATATATTTGAAGATAAGGTTATGCTTACAAGATTTTTCTAAAAAATATACAGAAAAGAAGGTGAATTTTTGAAGAATAAAAAAGATAATAAGATAAGATATAATATAGCTACGATAATTGTATATATTGTTGGAATAATACTATTGGCGCAGTTATTTAATCTTCAAATAATTCATGGAGAAGAATATAGAGAAACGTCAAACACTAAATTAACTAGAGAAAGTATTCTAGAGGCTGATAGGGGAAATATTAAAGATTCATCTGGAGAAAATTTAGCTACAGTTACTACTCAAAATTCTGTGGAATTGTATAAAACAAAATCAAATAATCAAACATTAAATGATACAATATTGAGATTGGTAAACTTATTATCCACAAATGGCGACCAATATGTGGACAACTTCTTGATAAATATAAATCCGTATTCATTTAAATTAGAGACAGATGAAAGTCAGAGAAAATGGAAAAAGGCAAATGGAATAGATGAAAATGCAACAGCAGAAGAAGCCTTTAATTATTTTAAAAACAAATATGAGATAAAAACAGAGAATGTAGAAGATGCCAGAAAAATAATGGCTATAAGATATGAGATTTCTTATAATGGATATAGTAGTACAAAATCTATTAAAATTGCAGAAAATGTAAGCAAATTATCTGTTCATCAATTATATGAGCAAAATTCAGAATTTCCTGGAGTCACAATTTCTGAGTCATCAGTAAGAAGTTATCCATTAGGAAGTACAGCTTCGCATATTATAGGAAGAATTGGTAAAATAGAAGAAAGTGAATTAAATGGAAATGAAAATACATATGACCAAAATGATATAATAGGAAAATCTGGAATTGAGTATGTATTTGAAAAATATTTAAAAGGCACAGATGGCGTTAAACAAATTGATATGGACGTTGATGGAACGATTACAGATGAATATATATCACAAGAGGCAGTAGCTGGTTCTGATGTAATTCTAACAATAGATTCAAAATTGCAAGCAATAACAGAGCAAGCACTAAAGGATAATATAAATAAAATTGCTAGTGGAGGTTTTTCATATCAATATGATGCTGATGCAGGTGCGGCCGTAGTTTTAAATGTTAAAACAGGTGAAGTTATTGCAATGGCAAGTTATCCAGATTATGACCCATCAGCATTTATAAATGGAATAGACAGTCAAACATGGGATTATTATATAAATGGAACAACAAAGCCTTTGGAAAATAAAGCAATATCTATGAATTATTCTCCTGGTTCAACTTTTAAAATGGTAACAGCTTTAGCAGGATTGGAGTCGGGAGCAATAACACCAACTGAAAAGATAAATGATACAGGTGTGTACCCATATGCTCATAATCCAGTTTGCTGGTACTATACAAGCTATCATACAGGACATGGAAGATTAAATGTATCTCAGGCAATACAACATTCTTGTAACTATTTCTTCTATGAAGTAGGAAGAAGAATCGGAATAGACACATTAGCAGACTATGCATATTATCTTGGACTAGGACATAAAACGGGAATAGAATTAAATGGAGAAGCAAATGGAAACTTGGCAAGTAGTCAAAGAGCTGTTGAAGAAAATAGAAGTTGGTATTTAGGAGAAACTTTATCTGCTGCAATTGGACAAAGCTATAACACATTTACACCTTTGCAAATGGCAAAATATGTTGCGATGATTGCCAATGGAGGTAAAAAGATAGACGTAACTATAGTAAAATCTATTGTCAATGCAGATGGAAGCGAAGTTCCTAGAAACGAATATGAATCATATGTAAATGAAAAATTGGGATTATCTAATGATGATGTACAAGAAAGAACATTTAATACAGATAATATAAATGCAATTTTAGAAGGTATGAGAGGCGTTACCAGTGAATCTGGAGGAACCGCATATAGTACATTTAAAAACTTTAATATAGAAGTTGGTGGTAAAACAGGTTCAGCACAAACTGGTATAGCAGGAAAAACAAATGCGTGGTTTGTTGGATTTGCACCATTTGATAATCCAGAAATAGCAATAGTAGTGTTTGTTAGAAATGGTGGACATGGTGGTTATACAGCAGAGGTAGCAAGAGATATAATAGCTCAATATTTTGGAATGAATACAACACAAGTAACAGAGGATACAACAGCATATCCAAGTATTCAGCTAATAAATTGAAAGGATGTAGAATAATGAAAAATTGTATTAACATTAATACTAAACAAGATAATATTTTAATAAAAATAAATGAAGAGGCAGAACAAAAAGATATAATAGAATGTTTAAAAAATAAATTGCCACAATTAAAAAAATTATATCAAAAAGATGATACTCCAATAGTTGTTACAGGTAAAGTTCTAAAAAATAAGGAAATTGATGAAATACAAGATATTATAAAAGAATGTATTGATGTTAATATTACATTTGATAGTCCAAGAAGTTTAGGGTTACATGGAATTAAAAGAGCATATAGTAAGCAAATATCAACATCGGAAACAAAATTCCATAAGGGGTCTTTAAGATCTGGTCAAAGATTAGAATTTGAGGGAAGTTTAGTGATAATAGGTGATGTAAATGATGGAGCCGAAGCAGTTGCTGGAGAAAACATAGTAATACTAGGAACATTAAGAGGACTAGCACATGCAGGAGCAAAAGGAAACAAAGATGCTATAATATCGGCAGTTTCAATAGAAGCACCTCAAGTTAGAATAGCAAATGTAATAAGAGAAAGAGAAAAAGAGGAAATCACAGAAAGTAACGTGACATATGCGTATATAAACAAAGAATATGAAAAGTTAATCTTGGAATAATTAACAAAAATAAAAAATGGAGCTAAAATAATAAAGCTCCATTTTTTTAGAAAATTATAGGTATATATCATAAAACTAGGACATAATCAAGGCAAAATATATCAGCAAACTTAACTTAACAATAAAAGGACTAAGGCGATAAGTAAATAGTTATCTTCAATTTTTTCATTATACAGAAATAATATAATGCAAATAAGTAAAATATCATCAAAATACAACTGAATCCCAAATAAATTAAACAATGGAGCAATATCTGTATTTGATGAAGGAAAAGTTTTTATGTTAGAAGGAGATTTTGGACTATTTTTATTATTATAAAACTGTTTGTTATTGCGTTTTTTATTTGGTTGATTATTCCCAAATGGTGCATTATTAGATTTATTAATACGGCCGTTATAGGAATTACTGTTTTGCAAATTATTACTATTATTATTGAATTGATTATTATAAATACTATTATTGGGTCTATTGAAGTTACTATTATAGTAATTGTAAGGATAGGTTTGAGCCATGTACTTGGTATAGTTAGGAAATCCAAAATAAGGATAATTATATATCATTTTTTTCCACCACCATCGTTATTCATAAGCTCTATTACTTTTTCCATATTAAATAATTGAATATATTGTTCAACTTTCTCTTGTCTGCTAGGTTTTAGGTAAGGCTTTAAAGAACGAAGTAAGTTTGCCCTAGAATTAGACTGCTCAGTATTCATAGCCTTAACAATCTGTTGCATTTTCATAATAGTGCCAATATCAATATTGGAAAAATCTATTCCTGAATTAGAGGAATTATTAAAACGGTTACCTTCATCTGTAGAATTGTTCGAAGAAGCATTACCTGTTGAAGGAATATTCCCATTATTTTTATTCTGATTTGAAGCAGTAGTTGAATTAGAATTATTACTCATAATAGAACCTAGCATACTTTTTATATTATCTGGGATTTCCTTACCGTTTAGCATACTATTAAGGTTTTGCATAAAGTCATCCACATAAAGCCCTCCCCTCAAAATTATTAGAGTTTAAAAAATTATTCTGTCTTATTATTATTTCTAATGTTATTAATAATTTTATCTGCATCAGGAGAATTAAAAAACTTAGAAGCCTGGGATAACCCTTTTTCTAAATCTTTTTTATCCATTTGAGAAAACATTTTCATAAGTTCGTTTACATCTAAATTATTCATATTATTATTCATAATGACCTCCAATAAATTATTCGAAAATATTTAAACTTATATAATTAAATATATTCATAAAAAAAAATTTAATACGTATAGAGCAATCAATCATACTCTATACGTATTATATGAACGAGTTTAATATATGTTATTAAATTAAACTAAAAATATTTTGAAATAAATAAAATATCAGAAAAGAAAGAAATAGAAAGATTAAAAAAATAAATTGATAAAATATATCATTTAATACAAAAATATGGGTAAAAAAGAAGTACGAAAAAGACTTGAAACGCTTGAAAATACTGGAAAATAATGGTATTATAATTATAGTTTTATAAAACAAGTCCATTTTAGGACGAGCAGAGATTTGTACAAATTTATTTTTATGGTAAAAAAACAACTTAGTTTAAACATTAATATTATATTTTTTGTGTCAAACTTGATCTGAAGATAAATTTCCCTATTTGAAAAAATACAGTAGAAAAAAATTGATTAGATTGTATATGAATGTACGGATAAAAAGTTCATATTCTCCTAAATTATTTATAAAAGAGTGGAGGTGAATACTATTAATATTCTATAATAAATTTAAAAATATTAAAACAATCAACCCCTTATTGTTACAATATTGGAAAAGAGATTATTAGAATAACGTAGAAAAGAGGTACTTAAAGAGAGAAGTACCTCTTAAAATTTGCCCCCAATAATATTACACCAAAGGAAATAAATTACATAAAATATAATAGATAAATTAGTTACAAAAAATGTTTAAAATCAAAAGGGAAAGGAAGAAGGATTTTGAAAAAGAGTATACTTAAAGTTGAAAATATAAACAAAACGTATCAGGCTCAAAATGGAGAAATAGTTGCACTAAAAGACATAAGTTTTGATGTAAAGGAAGGAGAATATGTTAGTATAATAGGCCCTAGCGGATGTGGAAAGTCCACATTATTATCTATAATAGCGGGATTAGAACAAAAAACAAGCGGGCAAATAAGCATAGATAAAAAAATAGGTTATATGTTACAAAAAGATAATTTGCTAGAATGGCGAACGATATTAAATAATGTTCTATTTGGGCTAGAGGTACAAAAAGCTAAAACAAAAGAAAATAAAGAGTATGTATTAGAATTATTAAAGAAGTATGGATTATATGAATTTAAGGATAAATACCCAAATCAATTATCTGGTGGAATGAGACAAAGAGTTGCATTAATAAGAACATTAGCAATAAAACCAAAAATATTGTTGCTAGATGAAGCTTTTTCGGCATTGGATTATCAAACTAGATTAATGGTTACAAACGACATATATCAAATATTGAAAAATGAGGAAATAACAGCAATAATGGTTACACACGACATTTCAGAAGCAATAAGTATGTCTGATAGAGTAATAGTACTAACAGAAAGACCTGCAACTGTGAAAGATATACACACTATAGATTTTGAAATGGAAAATAGAACTCCTTTAAATTGTAGAGAAAGCCCTAAATTCAGTAAGTATTTTAATTTATTATGGAAGGAGCTAGGAAATGAAAAATAATAGAAATAGTATATCACCTGATAGAAAAAAATACTTAAGAAAAATCAAATTAAATAAAATAAAAGTAATATGTACTCAAATATTTATAGTAGTAGCAATTATTGCTATATGGGAAATTATGGCAAGAATGGGAAAAATAGATAGCTTCATAACAAGCCAACCGTCAAGAATAGTTAAAACATTTGCTAATTTATCGTCTAATAACTTATTAGAGCATTTAAAAATAACCTGTATAGAAACATTAGTTGGCTTTTCCTTAGGAAGTGTATTAGGAGTTGTAGTAGCAATTATATTGTGGTGGTTCCCGTTTGTATCTAAAGTATCGGAACCATTCTTGGTTGTATTAAACAGTCTACCTAAAATTGCACTTGGACCAGTAATTATCATATGGGTTGGAGCAGGAATGCCAGCTATAATAGTAATGGCATTGGCTATCTCATTAATAGTAACAATACTAGATATTTTAAATGGCTTTATAAATACAGATAAAGAAAAAATAAAAATGGCAAAAACTTTTAATGCTAATAGAGGCCAGATATTAACAAAGATTATAATTCCTGCAAATTTGCAGACGTTTTTTAATACATTAAAAGTAAACATTGGATTATCTTTAGTCGGTGTTATTTCTGGAGAGTTTTTAGTATCTAAAGGAGGACTGGGATATCTAATTGTTTATGGAGGTCAGGTATTTCAACTAGACTTAGTAATGACAAGTGTAATAATATTAGCAGTGGTTGCAGCATTGATGTATCAAAGTATTGTTTTCTTAGAGAAAAGATTTATAAAATAGTATATAAGTAAAATGGAGCGGAGTTACCGTTCCATTTGTTTTATATAGTAGGAAGGACATACTGACTTTCATATTATATAAAACACTTCATAACAAATCTAAAGTAATAAGCATAATATAATATGGAAGGAGGAAATTATGAAAAAAATAATAATCATTTTAATCATTATAGTAGTATTAGCTACTATGGGGCTTTTAATTTTTAGACATTTTTCAAACAAAGAAACGTCAGAAATAAAGACTATACAATTAAACGAAGTAACTAGATCAGTTTTTTATGCTCCACAATACTTAGCAATATCTAATGGATATTTTGCAGAGGAAAACATAAAACTAGAGATAACCACAGGTCAAGGTGCCGATAAAGTAATGACAGCAATTCTTGCAGGTCAAAGTGATATAGGCTTATGTGGACCAGAAGCAGCAATTTATGTTTATAACGAGGGAAAAGAGGATTATATAGAAGTATTTGCACAGTTAACTAAGAGAGATGGATCATTTTTAGTTAGTAAAACAGACACAGATAAATTTTCTTGGCAAGATTTAAAAGGAAAAACAGTAATTCCAGGTAGAAAAGGTGGAGTTCCATACATGACTTTGGAATATGTTTTAAAGAAAAACGGATTAAATCCAGCAACAGATTTAACTCTGGACGATAGTATAAAATTTGATTTAATGGCAGGAGCTTTTAGTGGAGGAACAGCAGAGTATGTTACATTATTTGAGCCAACAGCTTCTATGACTGAAGATGCTGGAAAAGGTTATATTGTGGCATCTGTAGGAGAAGCGGCAGGAGAAATACCATATACAGCCTACTGCGCAAAGAAGAGCTATATAAGTCAAAATAGTGATACGATAGAAGGATTCACAAGAGCAATTTATAAAGGTCAACAATGGGTAAAAGAGCATACAGCAAGGGAAGTTGCAGAAAAGATTCAAGAGTTTTTCCCAGATACGTCTGTTGATTCTTTGGAAAATTCAGTTCAAGCATATAAGGATATAGATGCTTGGAATGAGACACCGTTTATGAAGGAAGAGGCTTTTAATAAGTTACAAGAAGTTATGACAGAAGCGGGAGAACTAGAAAATAAAGTTCCTTATAATGTAATAGTAAATAATTCTTTTGCAAATAAAGTTAGTAAATAATTAAACTTAACCAATGTGGCGTTCTTGTTTTGCTAAAGGTTTTGGCAAAATAGGGATGCCAGATTTTCCTTCTGCAACTATGATAAAGACATATGCTCATAGTTAAGAGAAAATTTCAATCCCTAATTGT
>USNR01000015.1 GCA_900556135.1 uncultured Clostridium sp.
AATTTATATGTGAATTTGCTAAAGTTACCCCTACTTTTATAAATGGTAGCATTAGAAAATTGGAAAAAACTAATCTTACATATATTGAGCCACATAAAGTGATTATTAAAAGTATTACTTTTTTAGTTTTCAATTATTCAAATGATGTGTATATTTCAAACTTATCTAAAAAGATAAAACTATCAGAGTTAGAAGAATATTTGAAAAAAATATAAATTTGTAAATATCTGACTTTTTTGAAATCGTGATATAATATAGCCAATTAATTACATATAGCTGTTCGTCAAAAGTTATATGTTTACGAGAACTTTGAAAAATTTATATTATATTACAATGATATTGTATTTTGTTAAACGGATTTAAGAGATGTCAAAAGTACTCGTATTGTACTTTGATGTCTCTTTTTTGTTAGATTGGAGGCTTGAAAATTGAAAGATGAAAAGAAAAAGTGTGGCTTATATATGAGAGTATCAACAGAAGACCAAGCAAGAGAAGGCTTTAGTCTTCCAGAACAAAAAGAAAGATTAGAATCTTTTTGTAAATTTAAAAGTTATGAAATAATAGATTATTATCAAGATGCTGGAATTAGTGCTAAGACTGGTAATCATAGACCAGAGTTTGAGAGATTAAAAGATGATATAAAAGCTAAAAGAATAAATACTATTGTTGCTTTAAAGTTGGATAGAATAACAAGAAGTATTTATGATTGGGAAAATTTAATGACATTTCTAGATGAAAACGATGCTTATTTGGATTGTGTAAATGATGAAATAAATACAACTAGTGCAAATGGTAAAATGATTTCAAGGTTATTAATGAGTGTTAGTCAAAATGAAATTGAAAGAACAAGTGAAAGAACTAAAGTAGGACTAGCTGGTGCAATTAAATGTGGTCATATTCCACATATTGCCCCATTAGGATATAAACACGAAGATAAAAAACTAGTAATAGACTATGCTACAAAAGATGTTATAGTTAGAATATTTGATGACAACGATAATGAAATAGCTAATAATATTTATAGAAAAGTAACTATACAAGATGAAAATAAACAATTTAAAAAGAAAAACAATGATATAAGAAGTTAATTAATATATGTGGAAATGATATAATTAGATATTAAATTATGTTAAATTGAATAATAGCTACACTAATAAAAATAGCAGATAAGCCTAGATTCATAGTTAGGGATATCTGCTATTCTGACATTACATCATCAAATAAAGGATCTGAATAGAATTCTGCTAAAGTTATATTAAATGCTTCACAGAGATGTAAAACGGTATCAGATCTTAAATTTTTAGTATCGCCATTCATAAAATCTAAAAAGGTTGGTAATGATATACCAGCAGCTTTAGTTAAAGCAAATGGTTTTCTAATGTTATTCTCTTTCATTAATTGTTTAATTCGTTTTCTTGTTGCAACGGAAAGTTGCATAGATACCCCTTCTTTCTAAAAAAGTATAGCAAAATAAAAATTTACACAACTAAGGTATTCCTTAATTTTGAGAAATTCCTTAAATATATTGATAATTTTAAAAAAATAATGTAAAATAATGACAGAATTAAGATTACAAGCAAATCTTGTTTACTTAGTATTCCATAGAATACAAAAAATATTTACAGTACACAATTTTATATAGGAGGAGGAAAATGGATTATAAAATTAAAGAATTTAATTTGCATATCACAGAATATTGCTCGGGACATTGCCCAATGTGTTATGCTACTGATGAAAAATTGCCTAGAAAACATGGAAGTATTGAAAAACTAAAGTTAATAGTACATAATGCTGTTGCAAATGGAAAGGTCGAGCGATTTGTAATGGTAGGAGGAGATCCATGTGAACATCCAAATTTAGTTGAATTGTTAAAATTTATAAAAGACGAAGGAAAAAAATTTAATGTTAATACTAAAGCAATGGTAATATCCAATACTCATGATTATAAAGAAAATGGTAAAACAGTAGAAATTGAAGAGATAGCAGAATATATAGATGGATTATGTTTTACAGTACATAGTGATAATGAAAAAGAACATGATAAATTCAATGGGTGTATAGGATCTTATAAACATGCTATTGAGAATATAAGTAAATATGCAAAAGTAAAAAAGAAAAATCAGGAAATTTGTATAATAATAAACTTAATGCCACAAACAGTTAATAAATTAGAAGATATAATGATTAATATTGATAAAGATTTGAATGGGTGTGTGGATGGGTTTGCAATACAAAGAATTGCACCTATAGGTAGAGCATGTGGTTCGGAAAAATATTTTATTGAACAAGAAGATGTTAACAAAGTTTTTGAAACTTGTAAAAAAATGAAAGAAAAAAAAGGATATTACTTTGAATTTGTTGATTCATTCCCGTTATGTATTGTAAATAAAAAATATTGGGATATGTTATATAAAGGAGGATGTAATTGGGGAACAGATTATTGTGCTGTATTTGCAGATGGAACAATTTCAAGATGTGCAATGTCAGAAAAGAAGTTATCAAAAAATGTAACTGAATTAGATACTCCAGAAAAATTTAAAGATTTTTGGCAAAATGATTCAGAACTTATAAAATTCAGAAACAAAGAACATTTGGATGAAAAATGTAAAAGTTGTAAATTATTAAAAGAATGTGGTGGAGGCTGCGTATTGGCAAGAAATACAGGTGATCCATATAAAATGAATCCACCATTAAAAGGGCATGACTATCTTGCAAAAAGAAATAATTAAAAGGAGAATGTGTGTATTATGAGTGATTTTAATGAAATGGATTACTTAGAAATGAAGAAAAATGAAATAAAAATATTTAGAGCAAAAGATCATGGAAAAGAAGTAGACAAAATTATGCAAAAAGATTTTGCAAGAATAAGGAATTTCCCTTACAATTCATATGATGATATTCAAAAATGGCAATTAAAAAGAATATCAGAAATAGTTGATTATGCTTATGAAAATATACCGCTATATCATAAAAAGTATTCTAAAATAGGATATAAAAAAGGAATGATAAAAACTTGGGAAGATTTTAAAAAGTTACCATTATTATATAAGGAAGAGCTTATCGAAGGATTTCCAAATGAAATTGCTAAAAATGTAGAAGATTTTAACTTATCTACAAGAAGTTCTGGTTCAAGTGGCAAATTTGTAACATTATCACTTTCGCTAGATGCCATTTATACAGATACAATACAAGGAGTAAGACAACTTATGCTCCAAAGTGGGGATAATTATAAACCAGATGATATTACTTTATTTATATATACATTGCCATGGTGGATTAGAAATATAGATGGGAAATATAAACAAGACTTTCTACCAACTACATCATCAGTGGAAGAAGTTATAAAAAAATTAGAAGAAGTACATCCTAAAATAATTTCTACATATCCAACTTATTTAACTAAGATGGTACCTTATGGAATAGATTTGAAGAAATATGGTGTAGAATTAGTAATTGTTCATTCTGAACAATCTACTAGACAATCAAGAGATATGTTAGAAAAAGCATTAAATGTAAAAGTACTTGATGAGTATAGTAGTGAAGAATTAACTAGAATTGCTCTTGAATGTCCAGAACATATATATCATTTAGAAGAAGATGCTTGTTATATAGAGATAGTTGATCCAAAAACAAAAGAAAATAATAACTATGGAGAAAGAGGAGTTGTAGTAGGAACAAATTTATTAAATATGTCAACACCGATAATAAGATATTATCAAGGTGACTTGGCTGAAATGGAGAAACCAGTAAAGTGTAAATGTGGAAATAATTGTAGAATACTAAAAAATATAAATGGAAGATATATGGATAGTATTATAACAGAAGATGATAAAATAATTCCTGCTTCTGCATTTATGGATATAGCATATAATTGGTTTTCGACGCTTAGAATTCCTATACATGGATTAAGGTATCAATTTGTCCAACATGAAAAGGGAACATTGGAATTATATCTAATAAAAGGAAAATATGAAATTGATATTCAAAAAATAAGAGAGAGCTTATATACACTTATTCCTGAAGATATGAAGCTTGAAATAAAATTTGTAAGTGAACTTCCTGAAACAGGAAAAAAATATAGACCAGTTATTAGTTTTGTTAAGGAAGGAAAATAGTGATGAGCATCGAGAATGAATATATTCAAATGAAAAAGAATGAAGGAAAAGTATTTAATGGGGTAGATCACGGAAAGATTGTGGACGACATTATGAAAGTTAATTTTGACAAGATAAAAAGTTTTCCTTATAATACTTACGATGACATTCAGAAGTGGCAGTTAAAGAGAATATCGGAAATAGTTGATTATGCTTATGAAAATATACCACTATATCATAAAAAATATTCTAAAATAGGATATCAAAAGGGAATGATAAAAACTTGGGAAGATTTTGAAAAGTTACCAATTATATATAAAGAAGAACTTATTGAAGGATTTCCAAATGAAATTGCTAAAAATATAGAGGATTTTAATTTATCCACAAGAAGTTCTGGAACAAGTGGGGAATTTTTAACTTTATCGCTTACAATAGAAGCAATTTATATAGATACAATACAAGGAGTAAGACAATTCTTATTGCAAAATTCAAATAATTATTTTCCAGAAGATGTAATACTTTTTATATATACTGTACCATGGTGGATAAAAAATATAAATGGAAAATATAGACAAGAATTTTTACCAACAACAGCAACAGTTGATGAAGTTATTAAAAAGATAGAAGAAGTAAGACCTAAAATAATTTCTACATATCCAACTTATTTAACTAAAATGGCAAATCATAAAATAAATTTAAAAGAATATGGTGTAGAATTAGTAGTGGTTCATTCTGAACAGTCAACTAGACAATCAAGAGATATGTTAGAAAAAGCATTAAATGTAAAAGTACTTGATGAGTATAGTAGTGAAGAATTAACTAGAATTGCTCTTGAATGTCCAGAACATATATATCATTTAGAAGAAGATGCTTGTTATATAGAGATAGTTGATTCTAAAACGAAAGAAACATTAGATTATGGAGAAACGGGGATTGTAGTGGGGACAAATTTATTAAATACATCTACACCATTAATTAGATATTATCAAGGAGATTTGGCAAGAATAGAAAAACCAGTAAAATGTAAATGCGGGAATAATTGTAGAGTATTAAAAAATTTGTATGGAAGATATATGGATAGTATAATTACAAAAGATGATGAAATAATACCTGCTTCAGCATTTATGGACATGGCATACAATTGGTTTTTTACTATGTCAATTCCTATTCATGGTTTAAGATATCAATTCGTACAACACGACAAAGAAAGTATCGAATTATATTTAATAAAAGGAAAATATGATATTGATCTCAAAAAAATAAAAGAAAGTATGTATCTTTTAGTGCCAAGGAGTATGAAAGTTGATATAAAAATGGTTGATGAATTACCTGAATTAGGACAAAAATATAGACCAGTTATAAGTTTCGTGAAGGAAGGAAAATAAATAATGAATATGAATGATATATTAAATTGTACTAATATTGGAAAAAGTGATTTAGATAATGCAAAATTACTTGTGGAAAATAAAATAAAAGAATTAAGGGATTGTACTCCAAATGTTAAATTTGAACACAATAAGTTAGCGGAAGTTGAAATTAATAAGTTTTTTTATAACAAAGAAACCGTAGATCGAGTTATGATAGTATTAAGAGCTAATGGATGTGAACATTATAAACAAGACGGCGGGTGTTCGATGTGTTCTCATTTTAACGGAACAGATAGAAATGCTGAAATTACAACGGAAGAATATATCGAACAATGGAAAAATGTTATAAATGGAACTGGATTAAATTGTAATAATTTTAATTTGAATAATTATCCTGTGGTATGTGTATATAACTTAGGAAGTCTTTTAAATGAAAATGAAATATCAAAAGATGCAGTTAGCTATATATTTAAATCATTGAATTCTTATGATGGAATAAAAAAGGTAATTATTGAATCAAGAGCAGAATATGTAAAAGATGAAGTATTACAAAATATATCAGAAATTTATAAAAATGGCATTATGGAAGTTGGAATAGGAGTAGAGTCAACTAACAGAATTATTAGAGAAATATGTCATCATAAAGGAATTGATAATTTATCAATAATAAAAGATGCAGTTTCTCTATTGCACAAATACAAATTTAAAGCTTTAGCATACATTAACTTTAAACCAATTTTTTTAACAGAACAGGAAGCTATTAATGATGCAATAAAAACAGCAATAGATTGTTTCAATATGGGATTTGATGCTGTATCAATAGAACCAACATCACTACAAAATTATTCATTGGCAAATCACTTATATCAGATTGGGCAGTATAGAGTTCCTTGGCTTTGGAGTATAAGAGATGTAGTTAAAGGGATATATGATGAAATGGGAAATCAAAAGTTAGATATTAGGCTTGGTGGATATTTTGATGAAGAAGTGCTAAGTGGTAGCCAAGGAGTAGGATATGAGGAAAAAAACGAGATTTTCCCTCATATGACTTCTTTGAATTGTAGTGAATGTTCAAATGAATTCATAGAGTGTATAAAAAAATTTAATATGACTTATGATATAAATGAATTATATAATATAAAAGAATGTGATAAATGTTATAAAATATGGGAAGATGTAAAGAAAATTAGAGATTCAAGAAATATAATAAAAAGAGTAAATGACATTTTGGGAAATGTTTAATAAAAGTGAGGTTAGATAAATGGAGATAAGATTAGCTAAAAAAAGTGACTTAGATGGAATAAATCAATTGTTTACAGAAGTAATAAAAGATTTGAAAACAAATAAAAAAATTGATATGCTTTGGGGAGAGGTTTATCCTTTTTGTAAATTTGATACAGATATTTTAAATCAAGACATGTATGTATTAGAAGACAATAATAAAATAATTGGAAGTTTTTCTCTTAGTGATTACGATGATCCAGATTATAGGAATATAAAATGGACAAGTGAAAATAAAAAGTTTTTCTATTTAAATAGGCTTGTTGTTTTACCATCAGAACAAGGAAAAGGATATGCTAAAAAGATGATGCAATTTATAGAAGAATATGCCCAAAGTAATAGTTTTGCTGTAATCAGATTGACGGTATATTGTGAAAATGTATTTGCAATTGGATTATATGAAAAATTGGGATTCAAGAAAGTCAATGAAGGCAACTGGAAATTAGAAGATAAAGTTTTTATTGGGTATGAAAAGAATATGTAGAAAGAAAAAAGCCAAGCTGATGAGTTATCTGCTTGGTTCTTCTTCATTTATATTCATTTCTCTTTTATGAGTTTTATCTAGATCCTTTGAAGCCTCTTTTATAAATTCCCACATTTTTTGCATAGAAGAGATTGAAACTTTTTCATAAGGACTATGAGGATTTTCTATATTTGGAGAGATTGAAACATATTGTAAGTTTGGGATTTTTTTTGAAAACCATGCACATTCTAACAGAAAGTGTTCTTCTTTTAAATTTGGTTCTCGATTGAAAACTTTCTTATATTTCTGCACTAGGTATTCTATAAATTCAGAGTCCTTTTTCTGAGAATATCCGTGGAAAATCAAATGTTTCAATAGTATCAAAACCGATTTGTGCTTCAACATTTTGCAACCTTGAAGTGAACTGTTGAGTTAATTCGGGACTAAGATTGCTCCTTATTGAATTTTCAAGTAATAAAGTATCTTTATCAAAGAAAATTGTTCCTAGATTAGTAGATAAAATACTTTCAGCACTTCCTTTTTTTGTTAATATTGGACCATTGGGAAATTTAGAAATATATCTAATTATTTTAGAGGTGATGTTTCTATCAAAACCTATATCCATTGTTGGAACTGGCAAGAATTTTATAGAAATGTTAGGGTTATTATGTTGAATTTGTAAATGATTTTCTAATTCTTGAATATAAACATTTAAAGATTCTAACTCTAATGGATCAGTTGTTATTGTACATTCTACTTTTCTTGGAATAGCTGTTACCCAAGAGCCTCCATCTATAAAATTTAAGAATACATCTTTATTGTTATTCAATTTCGCAAGAATATTTCCTAAAACAATAATTGGATTACCTCGGTTTTTATCAATATCTTTTCCTGAATGTCCACCGTTCAAAACCATCTACAGAAATTTGATAGCTTGATTTTGATGCAATTTCAGGAATTTGTGTCCTTGAGCCATTAAACTTTAGTACTCTTGAGAAGTTTGAGGCACATCCACAATTAATCACATCTTCGGAAAAAGCATCTAAAGATATTATTCGCTTACTTTTTAAATTGGAAAAATCTATATTTTTAGCACCATTCATAGATGTTTCTTCTTCTGATGTAAAAATCATCTCTAAATTTGGATGTTGTATAGTATGAGAGTCTAACATCGCTAACATATATGCAATTCCAATGCCATTATCAGCACCTATACTTGTATCTAAGGATCTAATATAATCGCCATCAATAACTAATTGAATTGGATCAGAAGAAAAGTCATGATTACTTGTTTCAATTTTTTCACAAATCATATCTGTATGACTTTGAAATGCAAGATAACCATTTGTTCCATTTGTTGCTCCTTTTTTTATAATGACATTATTAAATTCATCGGAATAAAATTCCAAGCCATTTCTACAGTTGGCAAAGTTTTTTAAATAATTTACCATACCCATCTCGTTTCCAGATTTTCTAGGAATTTTATCTATTTCCTGAAAAAAAGAAATTACTTTTCCAATTTCTCCATATTGTGATATAGCTTCATCGCTTAACATATTACAGACTCCTATCTACGATTTGATTTACATAAATATTATAACAAAAACATCAAAAAAAGTCAATGAATTATGTGAACAGACTGTCTTAGAGGCGAGAAATTAAGGAAAAACTTGACAAAGTTACATAAAAATGTTATGATGTATGATGTAAGAAATTTTTTTAAGGAGTGTAACTATGATAATTTTAGATGTAAATAAATTAGAAAAGAATTTTGGTTATGGTAAACTTTTTGAAGATGTATCATTTTCTCTTAATGAAGGTGAATCTATTTCAATAGTTGGACCAAATGGTTGTGGAAAATCTACATTACTAAAATTAATTGCTGGACTTGAAAGAATTGATGCGGGACAAGTTAGTATTAAAAAAGGTGCAAAAGTTGCTTATCTAGATCAAACAGGTTCTAGTATAAGTGATGATAGACCAGTATATGAAGTTTTAAAAGATGCTTTTGGAGACTTGAAAGAAATAGAACAAGAATTAAGTCTTTTGCAAGAAAAACTAGAATCTGGAATTGAAGGAAAAGAATACGATCGTGTTTTAGAAAGATTCTGCAGTCTGACCGAAAAATTCTCTCTAATGGGTGGATATGACATGGAGACTAGTATAAACACAGTTGTGGAAGGATTAAAAATTGACAGAAACTTATTGACTCAAAGTTATAATGATTTAAGTGGAGGAGAGAAGACACTTGTACAATTAGGTAAAGCTCTTTTAATAAAGCCAGATTTGATTCTATTAGATGAACCAACAAATCATTTGGATATTGAGAGAATTGAGTGGCTTGAAAATTATATAAAATCATTTAAAGGAGCATCTGTTATTGTTTCCCATGATAGATATTTTTTAGATAGAATGTCAAATAAAATCCTTGATTTAGACAATGGAGCAGGAAAGGTATATTCAACTAATTATACAGGATTTTTAGAAGAAAAAAAACGAGAGTTTGAAAAACAAATGGCTAACTACAAGGATCAACAAGCTTTAATAAAAAAATTAGAAGCAGAAAAAAAATACTTTGCTGAAAGAGGAATGGCAACAAATAGTTCAACATTAACAGCCAGAGCACATACTTTGCAAACTAAAATTGATAGATTAAAAGCAATGGCGGTTTCGAGACCAAAAGAACATAAAAAGCTGAATGTTGGATTTTCAGAAGAAAGAAAATCAAGTAAAAAGGTAATTACAGCAGAAGGATTAACAGTTACAACTCCAGAAGGAAGAAAAATTCTTGATGATATAGATTTAGATGTATGTGCTGGAGAAAGAGTTGCTTTTATTGGCTCAAATGGTAGTGGAAAGTCTACTTTTATAAAGACTATTTTAGGAGAACAAGAATTACCAGTTGAAGGAGATGTAGCTATTGGACCAAGTGTAAAAATAGGTTATTTGCCACAAATAATAAATTTTCCTAATGGAGAACAACAATTATTAGAATATTTTAGAAATGCAGCTGGAGTGAGCGAACAGAAAGCAAGGCAAATTTTAGCAGGTTTTCAATTTTATCAAGAAGATGTTATGAAAAGAGTAAAAAACCTTTCTGGTGGAGAGAGAATGAGAGTAAAATTAGCAGAACTTTTACAACAAAAAATTAATACATTGATTTTTGATGAACCTACAAACCATATTGATATTCCTACAAAAGAAGTATTAGAGGATGCAATAGAAGATTTTGATGGTACACTTATTTTTGTAAGTCATGACAGATATTTTATAAATAAATTTGCTGATAAAACTATCGAATTTAAAGATGGCAATGTTACTACATATCTTGGAAACTATGAAGATTATAAAAGAAGTAAAGAAAAGGAAAAAACTAAGCAAGAAAGTTTTTTAGATAGAGTAAAAGTAAACCCAAAGCAAAGTACTAAACAAACTAATGCTTCAAATAATAAAAAGAAAAGTAAAAAAAATGTTAGAGATGATGATTGGGAAAGATAAAATAAGATAAAGAAGATAAGGAATTAAATGTATAATTCCTTATCTTCTTTATCTTATTAAAATAGTGAATATTTAATTTTTTTTGTTGTTGGCATTTCTTTTCCTAAAAATAAATTATAATTATATTCAAAAATTGAAGGTAGATTACTTTCAATTAATAATTTATCAATTTGTCTTGTAGAACCTTGAAATCTAGGGTTTATTTCAATAAAATATAATTCGTTGTTAGTATATATATAATCTATCCCAAGGACTCCAAGATAGCCTAATGATTGTAATTTTTCACATATATTATAAGAGTATTTTATAAGTTTATTTTTTATTTCAGTTGGAATAGTTATATCGTAATTAGAACCAATATATTCAATCTTATCAATAATTTCTAGTTCCTGCTGAGATGGTGGCAAAATTTCTATTTGATTTTTTCCTATTAAGCAATGAATATTATATGGAATATTATCTTTTTTGTAAGCTGAAACAGAGTATAATTCGTCTTTCAACAGAATTGTTTCAACTTGTTTAGAATTAGCTTGATTACAAAAGAATGTTTTGGAACCACCACTACCAACAGGAAGTTGGATAACTAATTCAGGAGCTATTTTATTAAAATCATTATATTTAAAATCAATTCCTTTTACCATATAGTACTTTAACATAGGGACTATGTCTTTTAATAGTTCACGAGTTTCGAATTTATTATTTAATTTTTCTAATAAATTTAAATCATTTAAACATACTTGTTTAGCACATTCAGGAATAATACATTTAGCTACCAATAAAGCATCGTGTCCAATGATTTCAGCTGGTTCATTAATTTTAGACAATTCTCTATTATATAGTGTAATCTCTTTGATATGATTATCTGGATTCCAATATTCAAATGTTAAAAAGCTTTCATATGACGAATTCTTTTCGGAATTATTTCCAAACAACGTTATAGAATAATCAAAAAAATTATTATTTTCAATAGTAGCTTGCTTTGGACCTACATAAATTCGTTTCATATTCAATTCCCCCTTAAAGTACATTATGAGAACAAGGTTTGCATAATGGTCCCATTTCTATATTGTGGTTTTTACATATTTTTTCACTTTGTTCTTTTGCCTTTATAAATAGTTGGGCATTTGGTGGAAAATTAGCTTCGCCATAAGGAAATAAAGGAGATAATACAGGGTTACAACCTATTCTAGCTAGTTTTTCAACTCCTTTTAATGTTTCTTCTAATGGCTCTAAACCAACAATTAACAATGATCGAACTTTATTTTTTCCAAATACTTTTACTGCTAATTCTAAAAATTTAAGATAGTTTTCTTGTCCTATTTGAGCTTTTTCTGGACAATATTTTTTCAAACATTCAACACTATTTAATTCCATATTTATTGATAGTCCGCTAATACCAGAGTTTTTCAAGAATATTAAATATTCTTCGTATTGATTTGAATCAGTATAACTTGTAAATCCTCTTGGTGTCATCATTATGTCAATATCATATTGAGAATATTTTTTTCCGAAATACTCGTACATTTTTGTTATTTTTTCAAGATCTTCAATTTTTACTGAACCACTAGAAATTAGTATGTGTCGCACATTACTTTGAGATAAAGCTATATTTAATGCTTGTTCAAGTCCAGAAATTGAGTTGAATTCATATTTGAATTCTGTAGCATTACAAAATTTACATTTGTTTGAACAACCACTAATTAATTGCAAACGAACACGGTCAGTATATGTATTTGTATAAACTGTGATTTTTTTCCCTTCAATAACAATTTCATCCTTCATATAATCTGGGGGAGTGATTACTGTAGTTTCTGTTACATAATTATTAGGCTCTTTGATATAAAGTTTTCCATTTTTTTCAACTAATTTATACTCAGAATTAGTTTCAACACCAATAGTTGCATATTGGTTTTCAAAGTGTAATGTTACTCCGCTACAAGTAATATAATCGTCCATTAGCCAAATATCAGATTGAGAATCCAATATTTTTTTTGCTTCACTAGAAATATTTATACCATGTTCTAGTAGATTGGCTTTTAAAATAAAATTCTTATCCATAAATTCATTCCTTTCATTTTTGTATAATCTATTAAGATTATACAAAAAAATGGAAAAAAAGTCAAATTCACTTTGAAATAAAGGGAAGACAAGTTTTTTAAGAAATTCCTTAAATATATTAAATTTTTAAAACGCTTGCCAAAAGAATAATTTTGTGTTAAAGTAATATTAACTTGATTGATATTTGTATCAATCGTCAAGAGAGCTAACGAGTTGTAAATATCTACGGCGTTGGCACCATTAAAACCTCAAGTGTTCGTAAGATGAACTTGAGGTTTTAATTTATCAAAAAAGCAGATTTTATATATTAAAGGAAAAAGAATGAGTTGATAAAATATATAAAGTGGAGGTTCTAAATGAAAACAGAATACCCACCATATACTATAACTGATAAAATGTTAAATTTAGCACAAGCTTTGAAAACAAATTACCTATTCTTCAAAGTGAACTAGCCAGAGATGTTATTAAAGACTCTTATATATTTGAATTAGAAGGAATTAAAGAAAATGCGGTTGAAAAAGATATTGAAAACGCAATGATGAAAAAAATAAAAAATGTTTTATTAGAATTAGGTAAAGGATTTAGTTTTGTTGGAAATCAATATAAAATATCTACAGAAAATCAAGACTATTACAGTGATATGTTATTTTATCATTTAGATTTAAGATGTCATATAGTAGTAGAGCTTAAGAATGTAGAATTTAAGCCAGAATATATCGGTCAATTAAGCTTTTATGTAACAGCTGTAGATGAAACATTAAGAAAAGAACTAGATAATCAAACGATTGGACTATTACTTTGTAAAGGTAAAGACAAATTATCAGTAGAATGGGCTTTAAAAGGTACAAACACTCCAATAGGTGTTACTTCCTATGAAGTTAGAAATGAATTACCAAAAGAAGTATTAGATAAATTACCAACAGAAGAAGATATAAATAAACATATTGATATCAATGATGTGGATAACATTTAACTTACTGATAATACAAAAGCGGTATATTAAATGTAAGAAAATGATATAAAAAACAAAATAGACATTAAGATGATTATGATTAATGATTTTACGCTAGGTACAGAGTTTTCGTGCCTAGTGTTCTTACTTTATAGCAACGTTAAAAACAATTTGTAGAACTTGCAAATTATGTTAATTTGTTGTATAATAAAATAGTGATTGACTTTTAGTCAGTGGACTAAATAAGTGATATATATTACAGACAAATAATTTTGGAGGTAAAGAAAAAAATGGCAGGAAAAATTATTGATCGGCTAAGAAAATGTATTAATTGCAATATGACGAAAGTGGGAGAAGAACCGATAGTTGTGCATATGGCATTTGGTGACACGATTCCGCATCAAGGAGAAAAATATAATTGTGAACTTCTTGAAAAAATTGAGGGACATGATGTGAAGCACACCAAAGTTACGCTTGGAAAGGTAACCAGGGTAAAAGAAATTGCAAGCAATATGAGACTTGTATTTACGAAACGGGACTGTTATGTGGTTTCGCTTGGAGGAAAAAATGAAAGGAATCATTTTGCTGTAATTTGGCAGAAGCCGGAAGAGGGAACAGTGTTGAAGAAATGCTGTGTTCTTGAATTTGACGGTAAAAAAATTAAAATAGAAAACGAAATGCCGTCGATAGTATGCCGTGTAGAGGAACAATTGGGACTTTACAAGGTTACAACAGAAGAGGCAATGTATATTTGCATGATGCCTCAAGGCTGAAAAATTCTTGCTAAAAGAAAAACAAGGTTGTTATTTTTAACACCTTGTTTTTTTATGCAATACTTTATTTAAAAAGATAAGGTTATATAGGATTTACATGAATAATAGATAAATAAACCTGATTTAGACTGTTTAATCTTTTTTCTAGTTTGTCCGCTATTTCATGACTGGCGAATGTAGACATATTTCCATCCAAATAAATACTGACGGAAATTAGATATTTATATCCGACAGGTTTAGAAGTCAGATGATTTATTTTTTGTATTTCGGCAAATTCGTTAATAACATTTAAAATTTCTTGTTTGGTTTCATCATCTATTGCGGAATCCATTAGAACATTGTAGCTTTCTAAAAATATTTTTACGCCTGAGTAACATATCCAAATAGCAATGCCAATTCCGACGATACCATCAAAAGAATAAATACCATAAATATTAAATATAACAGAAATTAATGTGAATGTAGTAACAATGCAGTCGTTTCTGTGATCCTTCATATTGGCTTTTATAAGTATACTATTGTGCTTTTTATAGGCATGTTTAGCATAAAAAAACAATGAAAGCTTAACTGTTATAGTAACAATACAAATTAATATTAAAAAATTGACAAAGCTTACAGGTTCAGGATTTATTAGTGAAATTATAGAGTCGTATAGTAGTTTGAAAGCTATTAATATCATAGAAAGAGCGATTAAAAAGGAAAAAATATATTCAGCTTTTCCATGACCAAAATTATGAGATTTATCCTGAGGTTCGTTAGCTATTTTATTTCCAATAGAACTCATAAGTGAAGCAAATATGTCTCCAGCACTATTGGAAGCATCAGCAATCATTGCTTGGCTTTTACTTAAAATGCCAATAGACATTTTTATAATTAGTAAAAATATATTTCCAATAATACCTAAAATACTAACTTTTTTTATTGTATCATATCGATTCATGTAATAATTCCTCCATAAATATAATACTATTTTTAGATATATTAGCACAATATATTACAAATTAAAAGCAAAAAAGCAAAAAAATAGTAAATAGTCAACTTTAATGGGAAAAAATGTAATAATTTGAAGTACGAAAATCCTTTACAGCTTAGATATAAGGTGATAATCTTGAGATAGACGCAAAAAATATATGTATAGTAAAAATTTATAAAATTGTAATTTTTTTACAAATTTTCGCCATAGCGAAAGCTTATTATGTTTTAATAACCAGATAAAAGATAAAAGAATTGGTGGGAACGATGCATATAGAAGTTTTAATAAAAGACGTGAGAAATGAAAAAAATGTAACTCTCTCCGGATTAGCAAGGAGGAGTGGTGTTTCAGTGGCACATTTAAGTGATATAGAAAAGGAAAGAAAAAGTCCAAGCTTATTAGTAATGGTAAGAGTGGCTAAAGCTTTGGATGTGCCTATAACAGATTTATATAGAGTAAAGTGGTGATTTATGGAAAAATACAGCAGAAGTTTGGAAGAACTAAAATTGTACCTAAAGATAATAAACGAAATACCAAACGAAAGAATGTGGAATAAATATGCAAAAGAAGAAAAATGTTTATCAAGTAAATCATTAGAATATTGTTATGGTGAAAATTTTAATAAAATGTGCAGAAAATTAATAAAAGAAGTTCGTGCTGAAAAGAGAAATGGAAAATAACAGGGGAAAGAACCTCTGTTATTTTTTGTTCAAAAATTTTTGATATATACTAGACTTTTTTTTTCAAATAGCTTATTATATATATGAATAAAAAGGAAATACTAAAATAAAATATACATGAAAGGAAGAAGTATTATGAATATATGGCATGATATAAATGAAAATAGAATTGCAAAAGATGATTTTATGGCAGTTGTAGAAATACCTAAGGGGTGTAAAAATAAATATGAGTTAGACAAAGAAACAGGATTTTTAAAGTTGGATAGGATATTATATACAGCAACTCATTATCCAGCTAACTATGGATTTATTCCTAGAACATATGCGGGAGATAATGATCCATTGGATGTTTTAATTCTATGTCAAGAAGAGATATATCCTCTAACATTGGTTCCTTGCTATCCTATAGGTGTATTAAGAATGATTGATGATGATGAAGAAGATGAAAAAATCATAGCTATAGCAAAAAAAGATCCATTTTTAAATACTTATAAAGATATTTCTGAACTACCACCTCAAACATCAGCTGAAATAATGCACTTTTTCGAGGTGTACAAACAGTTAGAGGGAAAACAAACCACAATAGATAAGATGATGGGAAGAGAAGAAGCTGAAAAGATAATTCAGGAATGTATAGATAATTATAAAAAAGAATTTGAGAATAATAAATAAATTTAAAAATGTAGAAATTTGAAAACTTAAATTGTGAAATATATATAATATTTTAGAACAAATATATACAATGCGAGGTGAAGAAATGTTTGAAAAAATAATATTTAATCTTTTAGCTTTTACATTATTTATATTGATGTTCCTTAGATTAGTAAGAAAAAATGATACAAGCTATGTGTATTTGCTTGTTGTACAATTTGTTGGAATATTAATAAGCTTTATAGGATTAATATTGAATATAAAATTAAATGTTATTATAAAAATTTTGATGTATGTATTATCTGTTGTTATACCTATACTTATATTTATACTTGAAAAAAAAAGTAAAATTAACTTTGCAGAGTTCATAAGCATGTTTATGAGTGAAGTTTATTTGATACTAAAGAATGATAAGAAAGCGGAAAAGTATTTAAGTAACACAATAAAAAAATATCCAAACAGTGTAAAGTTACATGAGAAGCTGGCAAAAATATATGAGGAAAATGGTTTAAAAGAAAAAGCTTTGGAAGAGTATGAAACAATATTAGCAGAGGATTCTCAAAATATTGATGTTCTTATAAAAGTTGGAAATTTATATGAGTCTTGCGATAGAAATAAGGAAGCAAAAGAAATTTTTTATGAAGTCTTAAATCAGGAACCAGAAAATTATGAGGCTAGCATGAAATTAGGAAATGTATTGTTTGAAGAAAACGAATATAAAGAAGCAATACAGATTTATATGGCTGCATTAAAATATAGTTCAGCAGATTATGATTTGTATTATAATTTAGGCATGACATATACAATGTTAAATGATTTTCAGAAGGCAAAAGAATGTTATGAAACTGCAGCAAAGATTAACAGTGATCTTTATCATGCAAGATATACACTTGGACAGTTGAGTTTAATTTATGGAGATTTGGAAGAGGCTAGAAAATATTTTGAAGAATGCATAAATTCAGAGGATGTGGAAGCGGGGGCATACTTCTATTTGGCAAGAATAGCTATAATTAAAGGTGATCAAGAGAGAGCTATTAATTATGCAAATATTGCTATTGAAGATGATGCAGATTTATATGAAAAAATACAAAGTGATAATATGTTTATTACAATAAAGGACAAAATTAATAAGCCAGAATTGAATATTGAAACAAGTAAGAAAATAAATGTATCGAAAAAAGAAAGGCAGATTTATAAACATTTAGACCATACGTGTAAACTTGTTGGAAAATTGAATAATAATGATATTCAGATGATAGAAAACGTAATGAAAACAAAAGAACAGACATCAGAAGAAAAAGAAAATATAATTAGACAAGAGGAAATACAAAAAGGTGAAATAGAATAAAAAGAATATGTAATAAATTTAATAAAATTTAATATATTCTAAATATAAGCATCATATTGTAATAGATGCTATTGAACTTTTAATAATACATTAAGAGTTTGAAAAAAATGTAGAAGAGAGGGAAAAATAAAAATGGAAATATATCAAGCAATAATTTTAGGAATAGTACAGGGATTGACAGAATTACTACCGATTTCGAGTTCAGCACATTTAACAATAATACCATGGATTTTTAATTGGAATATACCTGAATCTTTTGATGTGGCACTTCATTTTGGCACATTACTAGCAATTGGATTATTCTTCTTTAAAGATTGGATTTCAATGATAAAAGGTGGATATAATTATATTGTAAAAAAAGAAAAAACAGTCCAAGGAAGAATGTTTTGGTACATTGTATTAGCAACTATACCAGGAGGAATAGTTGGGTTTTTATTGGATCATTTTTTATCTGATTCATTAAACAAACCTATAATAATAGCTTTGGCTCTTATATTCATGGGAACTGCTTTATATATAGCGGATGAAAAATGCAAAAGCAAAACAAAATATGAGCAAATGACATTAAAACAAACTTTTTTAATAGGTGTTTCTCAGGCATTAGCCTTTATACCAGGTGTTTCAAGATCTGGGGTAACTATAACAACAGCAAGAATATTAGGAGTAGATAGAACATCAGCAGCAAAATATTCTTTTATGCTTTCTGCACCAATTGTTTTAGCAGCTACTATTTTTAAGATAAAAGATTTTGTTTTTGATTTACCATTTGTATTGGGAGTAATTGCAAGCTTTTTAGTTGGAATTGCAGTTATAAAATTTTTACTAGAATACCTACAAAAAAAGAGCTTTAAAGTATTTGCAATTTACAGAGTAATATTTGGAATATTTATAATAGCGTTAGCAATAATAAGAATGTAAAGAACCTAGAAATAGGTTCTTTTTTACAAAAATATTACAATGTTACAATTAAATTACTATTAAAGAAATTCTATTGACTTTTGACGAAAAAAAGATAAAATATTAATATAATTATGTATAAAGCTAAAATTTGGAAAAAATGATAAAAAAAAGAAGTATTTTATTATATTTTTTGTTAAATATAATAATGTGAGAGGAATTGAAAAAAATGGCCACTTGTTTAGGGATTTATGTAGATAAAAACATAATTAAATATGCAAAAATATCAAGAGAAAAAACTTCTACTAAAGTAGAAGCTTTTGGTGTTAAGGTTTATTCTGACTTTAAGCAAACTATTGACCAGATTATTGAAGAAACATTTAGCTTTAAAATTCCAATAAGTGTTAATATGAGTGAAGAAATGTACAATTATTTGTATATGTCAGACTTACTTAGCAAAAAAGATTTAGAAAAAGCAATAAAGACTGAATTCGAATCATATTGCTATGATAAGGGACTTAACCCAAATGCTTTAGAATCTAGATATGTATTGGTAAATGATGCAAATGATAAAGAAAAAATAAAAGTAATTCATGTGTCTATAGACAAGATAAAATTAAATAATGTGGTTAATAACTTTGAAGGTTATAGAGTTACAAATATAACTCCAATACCTTTAAGCATTGCAAGCATTGCACCGATTAATGCTAAAGAAAATGTAGCTATAGTAAATATAGAAGACAAAACAACTGTTACAGTAGTTAATGGCGAAAAAGTATATGAAGTTCATCAAATTGAAAAAGGTGCAGCAGATATATTAGATGCTATAAATGTTAAAGAAAATTCGTATGCTAAAGCATATGAAATATGCAAGAATTCAACAATATATACTATGCAGGGAAGGAATCTACAAGAAAAAGAAAATGAATACTTAAGTGACATTATACCTACTTTGTATCAGATAGCAACAGAAGTAAACCAAATTGTTAATGATTCAATGATAAAGATAAATAAAATATATATTACAGGAACAGCGTCTGTTATAAATAATGTGGATTTATATTTTGAAGAACTTATAGATAGTGCAAAATGCGAAATATTAAAACCATTCTTTATAGAGGATAGTCCAAAAGTAAATATGAAGGATTATATAGAAGTAAATTCAGCAATTGCTTTGGCTCTTCAAGGATTGGACTATGGAATTAAGGATATTAATTTTAGTAAGGTAAAGGCTAAGTTTTCAGGAATAACGATGCCAGGAAGCAAAGAGGGTAATAGCAATACTAGTGAATTCTTTAGAAAGATTAACAATATTACTATTTCAAATAAACAACTTGGAGCATGGCTAATTAGATGTTTTGCATTTACGATAATTGTGTTTATTGCTTATTCTGGAATTGCTTTAATTATAAAACAACAGGCGGATAGCAAAGTAAAACAGATTTCTAAATCTAAAGATTATACTAACCAACAAATATCGTTGATAAAAAAAGATACAACAAGTGTTAATGATAAAATAACAGAGTACAATACTTTAACTAAGAATTTACAAGATGCAACTAGTGCTATCAATGAAAAAAATTCTTATAAAAATACTATACCAGTATTACTTAGCCAGATAATGAATGTTATTCCAAAACAAGTTCAGTTAACATCAATAGAAAATACAACTGATAAAAAGATAGTTATAAATGCACAATCAGCAAAATATGAACAATTAGCATACTTTAAGGCTAGGTTAAAATCAGAAGGCATCTTAGAACCAACAACTGTTGTTTCATCAGAAGCAGTTAAAGATGGCGATGTTGTAAAAATAGTAATAGAGGGAGAACTACCATGAAAAACTTATTGATGTCAGTATTTACACTTCTTTTGGCAATGTTGATAGTAGTGATAATGGTAAGAGGAATATCAATAGGTGGCATAGAAGTGCTAAGTATAAGTCAGATAATTCAGAAAAATGAAGACTTAAATAAGCAAGTTGAAGAATTAAATAGCTTAAATAATGTAACATATAAAAAAGCCTTAAGTGATTTAAATGATGCAACAAAAAAATTAGCTACTAGTAAGTCGACATATCTTGATATTGCAAGTGTAAGTAGTGATGATGAAATAAAAGAGGCAAATCAAGATAAGTCGTATGCTATGGAATATTTGTGGAGTCAAATAGGAAATCACGCAACAAGTAAAGGTGTTAATTTAAAGTTGACAGTAACTTCTACTGGAGTTTCAAACAAAAACAAATTAACATTTAATGTTACTGGAAGTTATATAGCAATTAGAGACTTTATTTATGCACTTGAAGATGACACTGATTTGAATTTTAGAATTGAAAATTTTAAGATATCAACAGGTTCAACAGAAGAAAGCTTAAATTGTACATTTATTGTAAATGATATAGGAATTAAAGAAGAACAAACTACTACTACGGTTCAAAGTTCTACTAGTACAAAAAACAGCGATACTACTAATACAACAAACACAACAAAAGATGTAGCTAGTAGCAGAATCGATAATGCGGTAGGTAATTAAAAGAGGAGGGTACTAAATATAATGAAATCTATTATTAAAGAAGTTACAATAATTATTTTATTGTGTTTAGCAATATGCTTGATATTAGGAATAATATTTTACACGTATATTCCTTCTAATATTGTTGTACCAGAAAATGTTGAAGCATATTCAACATCTAATACAATAAAAGAAGAAATTGATGAAGAAATAGCAGAATATCCAAAAGAAAATCTTGTTTTCGAAATAACGGATTCTGATTTAACATTGTATAGAAGAACACAAAGTTATGATGAAGGAAAGGCAAATCCATTTGCCGCATCTAATTCTACATCTATAGGTACAGACACTACTTCAAACACAACTGGAAACGGTTCAAGCAATGGTGGAAATACTTCAAAAGGAAACAGTGCAACAAATTCAACAGAAACGTTTTTTGACGATACAAAGATGAAATAATTAATTAGGTTATATTTAAATATTAAATATATACAAAAAAACACAAGAAGGAGGAATTTTATATGTTTAAGAAAGAAAAAGGTATTACATTAGTTGCATTAGTTGTAACAATAGTTGTATTATTAATACTTGCAGGTGTAAGCTTGAGCTTAGTATTAAACAATCAAGGTATAATTACAAAAGCTAATGCAGGAAAAACAAACTATACAAATGCTGCAGAAGAAGAAAAAACTGAATTGACTAATGCAGAAAAATATATGAATAGTTTATAAATTTCTTAATAAAGATATTTTAAGTGGTTACCTATATGGTATATATTATTATATGGGGAACCATATTTTAAAATTAGGAAAAAAATTATAACTGATATTTGCACTAGGAGGAAAGAAGCTAAAAATGGATTTTATATTATATTTTTTTGTATTTTTAATTGGAATTACATTTGGAAGTTTTTTTACATTAGCAGTTTATAGAATACCACTAGGAAAAGACATAACACATACAAGATCGTATTGTCCAAATTGTAATCATAAATTAGCTTTTATAGATTTAATTCCAGTATTTAGTTATATTTTTCTAGGTGGAAAATGTAGATATTGCAAGAAAAAAATAAGAGCTAGATACTTATTATTAGAGCTATTAACAGGAGTAGCTTTTGTTTTGTTTGCTATGTCAGTTAATGTAAAAGTTTTAGATTTAAATACAAGTATAATTGTATACTTAGCAACAGGTTTCTTGTATTTGGCTGGTCTTTTTATAATAGCTGGAATAGATAAAGAAAGATTTGAAATAAGAAATGAAGTTTTACTTTATGTGGTTATAGTTGAAGCATTGTATATTATATATCTATACATAGTAGAAAAAGCTAATATTTATAGATATGTTATATACTTATTTGTCATGGTCGTATTTATAGTGGCTAATAATTTGTATTTCAGTAAAAAAGCTAAGAATAATTATACATTTGAATGTTTGATTTTAGTTTTAGCAATGCTAACTTTTACATATGAAACTTGTACAATATTAACAATAATGTGTGCATTAATTGCAATTGCCATAAATATTGTTATGTATTTAATAAAGAACAAAAGTAAAAAATATGTAAAAAATAATAAAGGAATTTTAAAAGAGTATAATATTCCTATTGGATATTATTTATGTGTTAGTAATATAATTATGTTATTTGCTACTAATTTTATAATCTTTAATCAGTTAGTTTAAATATTATTTAAAAATATTGGTTAATATAAGAAAGGGAAAACTATTATATGAATAATAAAGGAATAACTGGGGTAGATATAACTATTGCTATAATAATTATAATAACTTTTACTGGTGTAATAGCAAGTTTGATGTTTTCTATATATAACACTTCATTGAATATACAAAAAGGAGCAAATGCAGATGCATATGCAACAATGATATTAGAAAAGGTTGATGAAAAATCGTACGACGAAGTTGATGAAAACTTTATACAAATGCTAAAAGATGATAATGAAATTGAGATAAGTGATGACTATGTAACTGAATTAACAATAGAACCATATACAGATTATCAATATGATTTGATAAAAAAAGTAAATTTGATTATTAAGTACACAGTAAATAAAGAGGAAAAAACATTAAATATTACTAAACTAAAAATTAAAGAAATGGGAGAATAATAGTGGTAAGACTAAAATCTAATAAGGGAATAACGTTAATTGAATTGTCTGCTTATATAATATTATTGCTTATAGTTATTGGCGTTTTAGCATCAATAAGAGGTTTCTTCTTCAGTAATTTAGATATAGTAAGAAAAGCTTCAAGATATACGGCGTCGTTTGACAAATTTAATTCGGAATTTGTCAAAGATGTAAAAAACAATAAATATGCAAGTGTTGAAACTGATGAAACGAGTGGAAATATAATAATAACTTTTGAAAGTGGAGATACTTATGTATATAATGCTTCTGATGAAGGAATATATAAGGGGAAGATTAAAATAGCGACAAATGTTACATCTTTTAATGCAAGCAACAAAACAATAATGGTTAATGGAGTTGAAAAGGAAATAATTTCTATTAGCATTGCAATAGGTAGTTCAACAGATTCTATGTTTTATAAATCTATAGATTATACACTAAAATATTGGTAAACAAAAGAAAAATAGGGGGATTTATTATATTTAATGAATACTTTAAGAAGGGAAGGAACAAAAAGATATGGATAGTAGAAGAACACAACCAATAGGAATTGAATTGGTAAAAAGAGGAGTTGTTACAGAGGGTGATATAAATAAGGCATTAGAATATCAGAAAAGTCATCCTTCTAGAAAAATAGGAGATATACTTAAAGAACTAGATTTATGTGATCCTGATATATTAATTTCTGCAATAGGAGATATACTAGGAGAAAAGGGAATTAATTTAACAATGGCAGATTTACAAATAAATTTGCTAGAATACATTTCATTAGATGTGGCAAAGCAGAATAAAGCTGTTCCATTTGCTATTGAATCTGGAAAAATCAAAGTATGTTTTTCTGATCTTACAAATAAAAGAACTGTAGATACAATACGTTTATTATTTTTAAATAAAGGTTTAATAATGGAAAAATATATTACTTTTAATAGTAATGTAGAACAAATATTAAATTCATTAGAGGGAAATGCATCAGAAAATATAGATATAACAGCTGATATATCAGGTTTATTAGATTCAATAATAAAAACTGCTATGGAAAAAAGAGCTAGTGATATTCATATTGAGCCTATGGAAACTGCAATTAGAGTTAGATATAGAATTGATGGCGAGTTAACAACTGTTGCCGATATTGATAAATCTAAACAGGTTCAATTAATTGGAAGACTAAAAGCTATTTCTAACATGCATCAAGAAAAGCAGGAATCTCAAGATGGAAGAATTGGAATGTATCCAGAATATAATATCCGTGTTTCATCTCAAAGAAATGTATGTGGTGAAAAGTTTGTTTTGAGATTATTGAAGAAAAATGCAGATGTTCAACATATATTTGAATTAGGTTTCCCAAGAGACGAAGAATTGGTAAAAAGAAGCTTTAATAAGAGAAATAGTATTGTTATGGTTGCAGCACCTACTGGTGAAGGTAAAACTACAACTTTATATAGTATAATAGATTTTCTTAACAGACCAGAAATAAATGTTACAACAATTGAAGACCCAGTGGAAATTAGAATTCCAGGATTAAATCAAATAGAAATAGATTCTAGAACTTCATTTTCAGATTCTTTAAGAACAGTTTTAAGACAGGATCCAGACATAATTCTAGTTGGAGAAATTCGTGATAAAGAGACTGCCGAAATTGCAATGCAAGCAGGTCAAACAGGACACTTTGTATTATCTACAATCCATACAATTGATAGTATAGAGGTAATTACAAGGTTAAGAAAAATAGGCGTGTCTAACTATGATATTGCCAGTACTTTAGCAACATCTTTATCTCAAAGATTGGTAAGAAAAGTTTGTTTAAATTGTGCTGTTGAAAGAGAATACACAGAAGAAGAAAAGAACATTATAAATGGAATTGCAAAAAAATATGGAATTGAGTATGACTTTAAAGGAAAACATACTTATGATATAAAAGGATGTAAGAAATGTAATAATACAGGTTATTACGGAAGAATAGGAATTTTCGAAATATTAAATATAACTGATGAATTAAAGGAATTAATTATAGATGACAAGTCAAGCTTAGCTATAAGAAAAAAGGCAATTGAAGAAGGATATAAACCACTAGTAATAGACGGATTTAATAAGATACTTGAGGGGTATACAACATTGCAAGAGCTAAATTCTAAATTGATTATTTATTAAATCAATTTCTAAAAAACAGTGAACTTAAGAAAGGATGAAAAAAATGGTAAATATAAACCAAATATTAAAAACGGCAATCGAAAAAGATGCTTCAGATATACATTTGATTTGTGGAATACATCCAATGCTTAGAATTTCTAGGGAGTTAGTTCCATTTACAGACTGTGAAGAACTTACAGAAGAAGACATGAATGATATATATGATTACTTTATTAGAGGAAATGTTGATAAAGACACAGTATTTAAAGAAACAAGAAAATTAGATTCATCTTTTGAATTTGAAGGATTACGTCTAAGAGTTAACATTTCATATTCTGGCGATATTCCTTTATTTACTCTAAGAATTATAAAAAATACATTACCAACTTTTGAAGAATTAGGAGTTCCAGATATTGTTAGAAGAATGATGTATCAACCACAAGGATTAGTCTTGGTTACTGGTAAAACAAACTCTGGTAAAACAACAACATTAAATGCTTTAATTAATGATATAAATGAAAATCAAAATAAAAAAATACTAACGTTAGAGAGTCCAGTAGAGTTTAAACATTCATGTAAAAAATCTATAATAGTACAAAAAGAAGTTGGTGTAGGACAAGACGTTCTAACATACAAAGACGGTGTTAAGAACTGTTTAAGAGAGGATTGCGATATTCTTGTTATAGGTGAGATTCGTGATAGAGAAACAATGGATGCAGCTATAGAAACAGCAGAAGCAGGGCATTTAGTAATAGGAACACTTCATACAAAGTCTTGTGCTGAGACAATAGACAGAATGATAAATTTCTATGATATAAAAGATCAACAAAGTGTAAAATACTTAATAGCATCACTATTGAAATTGGTTACATCACAAAGACTATTAAGAGGAAAAGGAGATAAGTTGATTTTAGTTCCAGAGGTTATGGTAGTAGACAACATTGTTTCTGGATTAATTAGAAAAGAAAAGTTTAGTGTATCAGAAGTAGAAGATGCAATTCAAAGTTCATCTGCTAATGGAAGTATTGGATTAATAAATTCAATAGCACAGTTATTTGTGGACGATAAAATTACACTAGAACAGGCAAAGGCACAAATAGAAGAGAAAAATATTGAAATATTAAATAGAACAATAATGCAATTAAAAATTAAAAGAGGAAATAATTTATAATATAGGAGGGAGTTATGCCTCAGTATGTATATAGAGCAATTACAAAAGAAGGAGTAATAGTAAAAAATAGAGTTGAGAGTCCAAGCAAACAGACTCTGATAAAAAAATTAAAGAATGGTGAGCTACTACCAATAGATGTAATTCAAGTTGGTTATGGTAGGAAAAATAAAAACGTTTCTAAAAAGAAAAACGTAACAGATGTAGATCAACTACTAAAAACAGCTAATTCTGCAACGATTAACCAAGGTAAAGCAAAGCAACTATCATTATATGAAAGAGTTAATTTAGCTTTATCAACACAGCAAAAAATTACAGTTAGAGACATAATGATATTTACTCAAAACTTCTATTTATTGAAAAAAGCGGACTTCAATAATATTCATGCTTTAAGTACAATAATAGAAAGTACGGAAAATTTTACTTTTAGAGGAATACTGGAAGATATATTAGCCGGAGTTGAAGCAGGAGAATATATGTATACAACAATGGAATACTATTCAAACGTATTTCCATATATATATATAAACATGATAAAGGTTGGAGAACTATCTGGATCTTTAACTCAGTCACTTCAACAAGCTGTTAAGTATTTGGATTCGAACACTGATACTATGAAAAAGCTTAGAGGAATTATAATACCAAACTTGATTCAATTGGTAGCTTTAATAGCATTACTATTTGTTGGAAGTTTATACACAGTACCTACTATTCAAGGAATTTATGACCAAGTTGGAACTACGGATACATTGCCAGAAATAACAGTAGCATTTTCTAATTTTTTACAAGGTGTTGTAAAATATTGGTACATTCCTACTGCTATAATAGCTGGTATAATTGCATTAATTGTATCATATATAAACACACCAAAGGGAAGGTATAATTTTGATTATTTTAAATATACAATGCCAATATTCGGAAAATTGTTTTACTCTCTTGATTTTTCAAGGTTGATGAGAGCTATGGTTTTGAACCTTGAAAATGGAATGAGAATCCAAGATGCTTTAGAGGTAAGTAAAAATGTAGTGAATAACCTGGTTATGAGAGCTATGATAGAAACATCTATAAATAACATATTAGTTGGTAATTCATGGATTGAGCCTTTTGAGAAAGCTGGGTTAGGTTCAACAATGACAACTGAAATGCTTAAAGTTGGTATGAGAACCGACTTAAATGAAATGATTGAAAAACTTTTAGATTACATGGATATAGATATAAAAAATACAATGGATACAATTATGGCTGTATTGCCACAACTTGTTTATTCAATAGTTGGTATACTTTTGATATTTGTTGTAGTTATAGTATTAGTACCTTGTATTCATGTATATATGGGAACTTTCTTGTTCTCGGCAGCAGGAATATAAAATTAAATAGGAACAAAAAACGGGTTGGGAAATTATTACACAAATTTTTCCCAACCATATGTGTATAGAAAGGAAAGTTGTTTAGAATGAAAATAGGCATTGATTTAGGAGGTAGCCACGTTGCTATTGGATTTATTGATGATCATAATGAAATAATAGAAAAAAGAACATATTATATGAGTGAGAATAAAATTGGAAGTATAGAAGATTACATAGTAACATCTATTGTACATGGAGTTAATGAGATATTATTAAATACAGGCAAAACACTATCATGTCTTGAGATGATAGGAATTGCTACTCCGGGCAATCCAAAGGATGGAAGTATAAAAAATGTGGTAAATCTGGGAATAAAAGAATTTAAAATAGAAGAAAAGTTAAAAGAAAGCTTTGGTAAGGATAGTTTTAGAGTACCTATTAGATTAGAAAATGATGGAAAGTGTGCAGCTTTGGCAGAAAAAAGGTATGGAAGTTTGAAAGAATATGATGATTGTATTTTCTTATGTATTGGAACAGGGATAGGGGGAGCAGCATTCTTAGGTGGAAAATTTCTAAAACCAAAAAGAAATGCTGGTTTTGAATTTGGACACATGGTAATAAAAAAAGAAGGAATAAAATGTGGATGTGGAAATAATGGATGTTTTGAGGCATATTGTTCTAAGAAAAAATTTAAAGAGAATATGCAATCCATACTGAAAATACAGGAATATGTAAGAGCAGATGAGTTGATAAAGAAAATAAATGCAAACATTGAAAATCCAGAAGTAGAAGAATTGTTAACTAATTATATAGAAGATTTAGCAATAGGAATTTCTAATATCATTAATATATTTGAGCCAGAGGCTATTAGCATTGGTGGTAGTATGTCGCATTACGAAAGTTTAATATTTGACAAATTGAAGGATAGAATCTATAATGGAAAATATTTATTTAATAAGGAAAATCCACCTAAAATAGTAGCGGCTAAAATCGGAAATGATGCTGGCATATTAGGTGCTACTCTGATAGAGGATTAAAAAGCAAAATAGAAAGGCAAATATCATGAATGTATTAGAAGAAACAAAATTTATACTAAATAAGTATAAAATTCAAGCCAATAAAAGCTTAGGGCAAAATTTTTTAGTAAATGATAATGTAATAGATGAAATAATAGAAAATGCAAATATAGATTCTAATGATTTAGTAATAGAAATAGGACCAGGATTAGGTGTATTAACAAACAGATTAATACAAAATGCCTATAAGGTTATAGCTATAGAATTAGATGAGAGAATGGTAAGAATAATAACTGATAGATTTAAATTATATGACAATTTGAAAATAATAAATAATGATGTTTTGAAGGTCGATTTAACCTCATTAATAGAACAAGAAAAAAAAGAAGCAGAAGATAAAGGAATAAAAATAGGAAATGTAAAGATTGTAGCAAACTTGCCATATTATATTAGTACACCAATAATAATTAAACTTTTAGAACAAAAACTTAATATTAATGAAATTATAGTAATGGTTCAAAAAGAAGTGGCAGATAGATTGACAGCAAAAACGGGAACTAGATTATCTGGCGCAATAACATATATGGTAGATTATTATTCATTAGCAGAATCAATAATAAAAGTAGATAAAACCAGTTTTATACCTAGTCCTAAGGTGGATTCAGAGGTAATAAAGCTATCAATTAGAAAAGAGCCTAAAGTACAGGTGGAAGATGAAAAAAAGTTTTTTGAATTAATACAAAGAGTTTTTTCTCAAAGAAGGAAGATTTTAGCAAATGTGCTTATAAACTATAACTACATAGAAGATAAACAAACAGCAATAGAAACCTTAAAAAATATAGGGCTTGATGAAAATACAAGAGGTGAAAGTTTGAGCCTAGAAAAGTTTGTAGAAATAAACAATTGCTTAAAGTAAAAAAATAAAAAAAATACAAAAAAAGACTTGAATAAAATTTATTTTTGTAGTATAAGTATAGTGAAAGAAAAATATTATATCTACAAAGGAGGAAGATTATGGAAGGACCATTAAATAATGAAAATATAATGCCAAATCAATTTGATGCAGGAGTACCAACAAAAGTTAGTACATGGACAAAAATAAAGAACTTCTTATTCCAAGAAGTAAGATTGGAATTAACTCCAAGAGAAGCAGAAGTTTTTCAATCAATTAATGATTTCTGGCATCAAGAAATTGACGAAGAACAAGTACATAATTTCTTGTTCCAAAAAATGCAATTTTAAAATAATGTGATAAAAATTAAACAGGTAATTAAAGCCTGTTTTTTTTTGCCTTTTTCTAACCTAACACTTGAATTATAATTTGTTTTGTTATAGAATAAAAACGGTTAAAACCACAAAAAATAATAAAGAAAATTTTAAAAATATAGAGGAGGAATTTATAATGATTAAAATTGGTATTAATGGATTTGGAAGAATAGGAAAGTTAGCTTTTCAAGCGGCTATTAAAGATGATGAAGTTGAGGTTGTTGCAGTAAATGACCCATTCATAGTAGCTGATTATATGGTTTATATGGTAAAATATGATTCAATGCATGGCAGATTTTCTGGAGATATTAAAGCAGAAGATGGAAAAATAATAGTTAATGGAAAAACAGTAAATGTATATAATGAAATGGATCCAAACAATATCCCATGGGGAGAAAATGGAGTTGATTATGTATTAGAATGTTCTGGAGTATTCACAACATTAGAAAAAGCACAAGCTCACATTAATGCTGGAGCAAAAAAAGTTTTAATTAGTGCACCTTCAAAAGATGCTCCAATGTTTGTTATGGGAGTAAACAATGATAAATATGACCCTAGTATGAATATTATATCTAATGCTTCTTGTACAACAAACTGTTTAGCACCTTTAGCTAAAGTAATAAATGATAACTTTGGAATAAAAGAAGGATTGATGACAACAGTTCACTCAACAACTGCAACACAAAAAACAGTTGATGGAGCATCTAAAAAAGATTGGAGAGGTGGACGTGCAGCAGCAGCTAACATTATACCATCTTCAACAGGAGCAGCTAAGGCTGTTGGAAAAGTTATACCAGATTTAAATGGAAAATTAACAGGTATGGCATTTAGAGTTCCAACTATGGATGTATCAGTAGTTGACTTAACATGTAACTTAGAAAAACCAACAACATATGAAGAAATATGTGATGTTATGAAAAAAGCAGCTGAAGGAGAAATGAAAGGTATAATAGAATATACAGATGAAGATGTTGTGTCATCAGATTTCTTAGGTGATGAACATACTTCAATATTTGATAGCAAAGCAGGAATAATGCTTACAGACACATTTGTAAAATTAGTTGCATGGTATGATAACGAATCTGGATATGCTAAAAAATTAGTTGAACTAGCTAAATATATTAGCACAGTTGAATAATAAAAGAGGGGAGTAATGGGATTTCCCATTACTATACCTGACTTTTTAGCAAATCAAGAAAGGAAAAATATTATGAATAAAAAAACTATTAGAGATATAGATTTAGCAGGAAAAAAAGTATTAGTTAGATGTGATTTTAATGTACCATTAGATGAAGAATTTAATATAACCGACAACAGAAGAATAGTTGGAGCTCTTCCAACAATAAAATATTTATTGGATAAAAATTGTAAAGTAATACTTTGTTCTCATTTAGGTAGACCAAAGGGAGAAGTAAAAAAAGAGTTTTCTTTGGCACCAGTTGCAAAAGAATTGAGTAGACTATTAGGAGTAGATGTTAAATTATCTGATGATATAATAGGACCAAGTAGTAAAGAATTAACTTCAAATATGAAAGAAGGAGAAGTTGTTCTATTAGAGAATGTTAGATTTGATGCTAGAGAAGAGGCAAATGACCCAGAATTTGCAAAACAATTAGCATCTTTAGCTGAAATATATGTAAATGATGCATTTGGAACAGCACATAGAGCACATAGTTCAACAGCTGGAGTTGCAGCGTATTTACCAGCTGTATCAGGCTTTTTAATGGAAAAGGAAATAAACTTTTTAGGAACGGCACTGGAAGATCCCAAAAGACCATTCGTAGCAATATTGGGAGGCAAAAAAGTTTCTGATAAAATAGGAGTTATAGATAATCTATTAGAAAAAGTTGATACTTTGATAATAGGTGGAGGAATGACTTACACATTCGTAAAAGCAATGGGATATGAAATTGGCGATTCTATATGTGAAGAAGATAAAATAGATTTAGCAAAATCGCTAATGAAAAAAGCTAAAAATAAGGGAGTAAAATTACTATTACCAGTAGATACTAAAATAGGAAAAGAATATGCAGCAGATACAGAAAGCAAAATAGTAAAAATTGAAGAGATTCCAGAAGGATGGCAAGCACTTGATATAGGTGATGAAACAATTTCTTTATATGAAAAAGAATTAGAAAATGCAAAGACAATAGTGTGGAATGGTCCATTAGGTGTTTTTGAATTTGAACAATTTGCAAAAGGAACAAATGAAATAGCAAGATTTTTAGGAGATTTAAAAGAAGCTACAACAATAATAGGCGGAGGAGATTCTGCAGCAGCGATAGAAAAACTGGGAATAGGAGAGAAATTTACTCATATTTCTACAGGAGGAGGAGCTTCATTAGAATTTTTAGAAGGTAAAAAATTGCCAGGAGTTGAATGCTTGCTAGATAAATAAGTAGTATTACGAATTGTTGAAAGGATGTAGAATAGTTGGCAGAAGAATTAGTAGATGTGTATGCACTAGATGGTAGCAGAACGGGAGAAATACTAACTAAAGAACAAGCAATAAAAGATGGAAAACTAATAAAGGCATTTCAAATATGGATATTAAATAATAAAGATGAAGTTTTAATGCAATTAAGAAGTGCAGAAAAGATTCATGATGCAGGGATGATAGACATTTGTGGAGGACATGTGCAAAGTCAGGAAAGAGAAATAGATGCCGTTGTAAGAGAAATGAAAGAGGAGTTAGGAGAAAATGTTTTTTCTCCTGACGAATTAAAAAAAATACAAAAAGTTGGAAACGGAAGAGTAGACTTTACCAAGTATGGAAGACAAGGAAATTATATTGTTCCATGGTATTTATTGAAAATACAACGCTCAATAGATTATGACGATTTCAACTTACAAGAAGAAGAAATCGCAAAGGTGAAATGGATTCCATATCAAGATGTAAAAAATGCAATTATTAGCGGAAAAAAGAATATAAGGATTCCAAATACACAGACAGTTGTAAATTTGATATCTAAATTAGAAGAAAAAATGTATGAGGAAGAAAGGGAATAAAGAATACTATGAGAAAAAAAGTTATTGCAGGAAATTGGAAAATGAATATGCTTCCTAATGAAACTTTAGAGTTTATAGAAATGCTAATTCCAAAGGTAAAAGACACAGACAAAGAAGTGATTGTATGTGTACCATATACCGATTTGTTTTATGCATTATTATCAGCTCAAAATACCAATATAAAAATTGGAGCGCAGAATATGCACTGGGAAGATAAAGGAGCATACACTGGAGAAATTTCAGGAGAGATGCTTAAAGCTATAGGTGTTCAGTATGTAATAATTGGTCATTCTGAAAGAAGACAATATTTTGCAGAAACAGATGAAACTGTTAATAAAAAAATAAAAAAAGCTTTTGAGTGTAATTTAAAACCAATAGTTTGTGTTGGTGAAACATTAGAACAAAAAGAGAAAAATGAAACTGAAAATATAATAACAAACCAAGTGGAAAAAGCTTTAAAAGATATTAGCTCAGATAATGTTAAAGAAATGATTGTTGCGTATGAACCAATATGGGCAATAGGAACTGGAAAAACAGCAACAGCAGAAGATGCAAATAATGTTATAAAGTCAATAAGAGCAAAAATAGCTGATTTGTATAATGAAGAAATTGCACAAGAGGTTATAATTCAATATGGTGGAAGTGTTAAACCAGCAAATGCAAAAGAATTATTTGAAACATCAGATATTGATGGAGGATTAGTAGGTGGAGCAAGCCTTAATGCTCAAGATTTTGCTAAAATTATAAACTACGATAAATAATGAAAATATCAAATTTAAAGTAAAAATAAAAGACTATAATATAATATTAGTTTATATTGTATGGAAAGGATAGAACTAAAATGAAAGATAAATTGATGATGCTAATGATATTAGATGGATTTGGCATTAATGAGAATGAACAAGGAAATGCAGTTAAACTAGCGAATACACCAAATATTGATAAACTAATGAAAACATGCCCTACAACACAAATTCATGCAAGTGGACTTGCAGTAGGTTTACCAGAAGGACAAATGGGAAATTCTGAAGTAGGACATACTAATATAGGAGCAGGAAGAATTGTATATCAAGAATTAACTAAAATAACAAAATCTATAGAAGATGGAGACTTTTTTAGTAACGAAGCATTGAATAAAGCAATAGAAAACTGTAAGAAAAATAATTCTAAATTGCACATAATGGGGCTACTTTCAGATGGAGGAGTGCATAGTCATAATCGCCATTTATATGCTATATTGGAATTAGCAAAAAGAAAAGATTTTGAGAATGTTTATATTCATTGCTTTATGGATGGAAGAGACACACCTCCAACATCAGGAGAGGGATATATAGCAAAATTAGAAGAAAAAATTAAAGAAAAAGGTATAGGAAAAATTGCAACAATATCTGGTAGATTTTACAGCATGGATAGAGATAAAAGATGGCAAAGGATTCAAAAGGCTTATAATGCAATGGTAAAAGGAGAAGGTATAAAAGCTAACTCTGCAATACAAGCAATAGAGAGTTCTTATCAAAAAGAAGTATTTGATGAATTTATAGAGCCTACTGTAATTTATAATGGAGATTCACCTGTTGCAAAAATAGAAGAAAATGACTCTGTAGTATTCTTTAATTTCAGACCAGATAGAGCAAGAGAAATTACCAGAACTCTAGTTGATAGAAATTTTGCAGAATTTGATACAAATAAAAATCTTAATTTGTATTTTGTATGTATGACTCCATATGATGAAACAATGCCAAATGTGGACATAGCTTTCAAGAAAGAAACACTAGTAAATACATTTGGAGAATATATTAGCAAAAATGGATTAACACAATTAAGAATAGCTGAAACAGAAAAATATGCACATGTTACATTCTTCTTTAATGGAGGAGAAGAAAAGCAATATAAAGGAGAAGATAGAATACTAGTACCATCTCCAAAAGTTGAAACATATGATATGCAACCAGAAATGAGTGCTGAAGAAGTTACTGAAAAGGTGGTTGATGCTATAAACTCTAAAAAATATGATGTTGTAATATTAAATTATGCTAATCCAGATATGGTTGGACATACAGGCAGTTTAGAAGCAACAATAAAGGCAATAGAAAAAATAGATGAATGCGTTGAGAGAGTGGTTGAGGCTGTAAATAATCAGGAAGGAAGATTGATTATAACAGCGGATCATGGAAATTCTGAGCAAATGATAGACTATAAAACAGGAGAGCCACATACAGCACATACAACAAATCCAGTTCCATTAATATTAGTTGGAGTAGACAATGTAAAATTAAAAGAAGGAAGATTGGCAGATTTAGCTCCAACAATGTTAGATATTATGGGATTAGAAAAGCCAGCTGAAATGACAGGAGAAAGTATTATAGAAAAATAGTAATAAACGTTTTAAGAAGAAGAATGGAAGGAATATTATGAAAAATAAGCCAACACTAAAAAGCATATATTCAGACATTAGAAGCTTGCTATTTAACATGATACCTGAAAAATGGGAGAGTGTATATTTATATGCTTCTGTAATAGTAGACAAGAAAAACAAAGAAAGTGGAGAGATGTTTTTCTACTATTTTCCTAAAAGTGTTATAAAGAAAAATCCAGTAAATGTATATGAAGTTCCACTAAAATTTAATATAAATGAAACTTCATATATGAAACTGGCAAGTCAATTATATGAACTAATAAAAGAACTAAGGCATGAATGTATGAAAGTTGACAAAACATCATGGTCAAATATATCAATAAGTATTGAAAATGTTGAGTTTTTAGTAGAATACAATTATGATAATTTGCAAAATTCAACTTATACAAGCGAGGATAGAAGAAATATATGGAAATATAAACATTTAGACTATCCTATAGAAAAGTTTACAAAACAAGAAAGAGAAACACTTTATAGATATTTAAGAGAAGAAGAAATGGGGCAACATGGAGTAACCATTTATTCAGAAACCTTCTATCAAAAACATATTCATAATGATATACAGTATAACATGGAACAAAATGAACAATATGTTCAAGTAGATGAAGTTGAAGCAAAAAGTAAAGTAAAAAGTCAAATATTAAAATTAGACTAATTTTTACAACCAAGTTTGATGCTTAAGGAAGGAATATAATAAAATATGGCTAATCGAAGAGTGAAAAATAAAAAAACAAAAGGAATGTATAAATATATAGTAACTGGAATTTTATTAATAGTAATAGCTTGGATACTAAATATAGCACCAAATTATGTAAGAGATAATATTGGGGATAAAGTTAGTTTAGTTATAAATAATAATAATGTTACTAAAAAATTAAAAAATGATATTTTAATAGAAAATAATGTTATTTATATATCAGAAGATGATATAGAAAACTATTTTGATGGAGAAATACATTATGACAGTCAATATGACCAAATAATAACAACATCAGATACAAAGGTTGCAGCATTACCTATAAATAGCAAAACAATTGAAATAAATAGTTCAAGAGTTACGGTATATGCAGGAGCTATGAAAAAAGATGATAAATATTATTTACCATTTTCAGAAATAAGCAAAAATGTATATAATATTGAAACAACATATATAAAAGATACAAATACTGTTGTTGCTGTTTCTTTAGACAGAGAATTAGTTTATGCTAATTCTAGTAAAAAAAATAAAGTAAAATATAAACCAACAGCATTTTCAAAAAATGTAGATGTAATTCAAAGAGGAGATAATGTTACTGTTGTGAAACAACAGGACAACGAAAAAGTTCCAGATGGTTGGACAAAGGTTACAACAGAAAATGGAAAAATCGGTTATGTAAAAAGTAACACTTTAGTAAATTCTCAAACAATGAGAAATGATTTTCAAATAGAAAAACAGATAGAAGGTAATATAAGTATTGTATGGGATTATATTAATTACTCTTTTCCAAATAGAAATGGAAAAATAGAAGGTGTAAATGTTGTTTCTCCTACACTTATAAGTTTGCAAAAGTTAGGAAAGGGAGAATTAGATACACGATTAGGAACCAATGCAGTAAATTATGTTACATGGGCTCACAATAATGGATATAAAGTATGGGTTTTAGCTTCTAATGAGTCAATGAAAGATACAACATCAGAGATTGTAAATGACTATAAATTAAGGGAAAAATTCATAAATAATGTTGTGGACATAGTGGTAAAATATAACTTTGATGGGGTTAATTTAGATTTTGAAAACATAAATATGTCGGATAAAGATGCATATTCAAGATTAATAATAGAGCTTGCACCAAGATTAAAAGAATTAGGAAAAGTATTATCTGTTGATGTTACTGCTCCAGATGGCTCAGAAGATTGGTCTTTATGCTTTGATAGAAATAAAATTGCAAAAGTTGCAGATTATATTGTATTTATGGGATACGACCAACATGGAACATCATCGAGTGAACCAGGTACAGTAGCAGGATATAATTGGGTAGAAACTAATATAGGTAAGTTTATAGACAGAGAAGAAATAGACCCTGATAAGATAATATTAGGAATGCCATTTTATACAAGAATATGGTCAGTACAAGGAGAAAAATTTAGTAGTAAGATTGTATTTATGGACGAGACATATGATTCGCTTCCAACTAACACAAAAACAACATGGTTGGAAACTGAAAAACAAAACTATGCAGAATACACAAAAGGAAATACAACATATAAAGTATGGATTGAGGATTTAGATTCGATAAAGGAAAAACTAAATTTAGTAAGTAAATACAAACTTGCTGGTGCAGCTTATTGGAGAAAAGATATGGAAAGCGAAAAGGTATGGGATATAATATCTGAAAAATTGAACATAAAATAGATAATAACATCATATATTTTGTATATGAATAAATATAATAATAAAGTATATGTAGATGTGTGTAATAATATAAAAATGTTTTCTGTATTAGAAAATACAAATCAAATAAAAGAAAAAATTAATAACCTAAAAATTAAAAAAGTTATTAATTTTTTTCTTATGTTAAAGTACCAAATTTATACTTCAGCAAATATAATAAAAGAAGTAAAATTTGAAAATAATAAAATGTATATAATATATACTAAAAGATTTGAAAAAAGGTTTGTACGAAAAGCAGAAAAGAATATTGGAAAAATAATAAAAAATAGTAATTGCTTAATTGTACTTTCTAAGGCATTAATAAATACTTTGAAATTAAGTGAAAATAAGTATGTTAAAGAATGTATAGACAGCAATAAAAATGATAAAACTCAGTTAAAAAAACATATCTCTCAAGTGATAGAAAAAGTTATAAAAACAAGAAGTGAAACTGTAGAACAAAATAATATATATGTATTAATAAAAAGCAACAATGTAGAATATAGAGAAATGCTTATGGAAATGAGTTTGAAATATAAAAGTTTAAATATTGTTACAAATAATATACAGGATTTTAAGAGATTAGAATCAGATATATATGAAAAGTATGGCATTTTTATCACAATTTCGAACAATAAAAGAAAATCACTTTTAAGGGCTAAATATATATTAAATATTAATTACAATGAAAAAGAAATAAATGAATTTAATATAGAAAGAAAATCTATAATATTCAATATCTCGGAGAATCAAATAAGAAAGATACGTGGATTTGATGGGATAATAATAAATAATGTAGAGACAAAGTATGTTAGAAAAAAATGTATAAAACAAAATGAATATAAATATAATAGAAAGCAAATCATATCAAGTAATTTCTTTGACAATATGAACAAAAATGATTTACAGCCAATTATAGCTGATTTTATTGGTAATAATGGGATTATTACGGGAAAAGAAATAAAAAATGTCTAGAATTTTAGTATTGACAAAATATAAAAAAAGGTTTATTATATAGCAATGTATAGAAAAAAAAATAATATATGCTACAAAGGAGGGAAGAGCAGAGATGGGAGATAAAGAAATACTTTTAACTCAAGAAGGGTATGACAAATTAGAAAAGGAATTAGATTATTTAAAAACAGAGAAAAGAGGAGAAATTGCAGAAAGAATAAAAGTTGCATTAGGCTTTGGGGATTTATCAGAAAACTCAGAATATGATGAAGCTAAAACAGCTCAAGCTGAAAATGAAGCTAAAATAGCTGAGTTAGAAAACAAAGTTAGATATGCAAAAATAATAGATGAATCTGAAATAGATACAAAAACAGTTCAAGTAGGTAACAGCGTAAAATTATATGACGAAGAATTTCAAGAAGAAGTGTCATACACTATCGTTGGATCTACAGAAGTTGACCTAGCAAAATCTAGAATATCAAACGAATCACCTATAGGTGCAGCACTGATAGGAAAGAAAAAAGGTCAAATAGTAGAGGTAGATACACCAGCAGGAATAGCTAAGTATAAAATATTATCAATAACAAAATAATAAAAACAAAAACCAATTATTAAAGTAATGTACTTAATAATTGGTTTTTTGAATTTTAATATATAGATATTTACAAAGCTAAGAGTTTGCAAAATACCTATTAATGTGTATCTTTACGTATTGCGGATTCTAGAGCTAAGGTTATCATAGAGTTTAAAGATGTTTGTCTTTCTTCTGCAGAGATTTGCTCTTTTTTTGCGTGTGAATCAACAACACTTAATAAGCAACTTGCTTTTTTATTTAATATTTTTGCGTTATAGAATAATGCGAAGGCTTCCATTTCAGCTGCTTCAATATTTAGATCTTTTGGTAATCTTTCTAATAATTCTGGTATGCTTTTTAGATAGTAGTCAAAGCAGTCCGAACATAAAGTATTAGTAAGAGTGATTGGAATATTTACGTCTTTTGCAGTATTTTGAATAATAGTATTTATTTCGGTATTTGCTTGTAACAAATGGCAATCTTCGCCTGTAAGTTCATAAGCGTAATTTCCTTCTGTGTAGCAATTATCTACTAAAAGAATGTCTAACATATTTAGGTTTGGTGTATATACTCCGCAAGAGCCTATTCTAATGATTGTGTCGACATTGTAAAATTTGAATAGTTCATATGAATATATCCCTATGCTTGGCATGCCCATTCCAGATGCAAATACGGTTATTTTTTTTCCTTTGTAAGTTCCTGTGTAGCCAAACATTCCTCTTACATCATTTATAAGTTTAGCATTTTCTAAAAAGTTTTCAGCGATATATTTGGCTCTAAGTGGGTCTCCTGGCATTAGTACTGTGCTTGCAATATCTTCTATTTTTGCATTATTATGAGGTGTCATAATTTTTTAGTCTCCTTTTCTAAAATTTGTATTTGATTTTACGTGTTTATTATAACATAGGAAATTTTTTTTGACTAGATTTTTTATTTCTCTCGTTAATTCTAAAGAATAATCAATTATTGCGATTAAAACTGTTCGTTTGGCTTCAAAATACATTTCGCCACGATTAACTTGATTATAAAATAGTTTACCAAGACTATTTTATAATTGGCTGCGATTGTCTTATTCAATTTTAGCGCATGGCATAATAAAAATGATGTACAATTAGGGATTGAAATTTTCTCTTAACTATGAGAAATTGTCTTTATCGTAGGACGATAAGGGAAATTTCTGGGTTCCCTGATTTACAACATTTTATTATGCAAAATGAGCGGATGTCAGAAGTAAAATAATTGAAGAAGGATGAAAAAGAAAAAACTTAAAAAAATAGTAAAGACATAAAATGAAGGATTTTAATTTGTGAAAATTTATTTTTTACTTTGATTAAAATTCAGGATAAAATGACTTGAAAAATAAAACAATATGTTATAAATTTTGAATGAAGTAAGATTGAAGTTTGGTTACATAAAAATAAATTTTGAATTAAGTATATAACTTAAGGAAAACTGATCTTTTTTCAAATTAATATATTTCTAAGATTTTCCCATATTTCCAGCAATTTTATTTAAAGATTAGCAAATATTTTTTATAAAAATTATTTAAAACTTTTTGTTATTAAATGTTGATTTTTCTAAGTATTATTGCTATAC
>USNR01000016.1 GCA_900556135.1 uncultured Clostridium sp.
AAATAAAATAATAAATAAAATAATAAATAAAATAATAAATAAAATAATAAATAAATTTAATAAATAGAATAATAAATTATAATAATTAATATCAAATTAAAATAATATAAAAAACTTGCATTTATTTGCAAGTTTTTTTAAATCTAATATCATCTCCGAAAAAATAACAAATATTATAATTGCCAACAAATCTTGATATAATTCTTTCACCATATAATGAAGAAAGATTTTGTAGACTTAAATTTGTTGATATAATTGTTTTTGTGACTTTTCCTTTTTGTGGTAAGAGTCTAGAGTTTATTATAGTAAATAATTCGGCAAATTTCATGCTGTTCATGTTTTCTGTTCCAAGATCATCAATGATTAGCAAATCAACATTTAGTAAATGATTATAAATATCTATGTTAGTTGAGGATTTACCGTAATCTATAATTAATTATGGCGTCTAACATGGCTGGAGAGGTTTGATATAGTACTGTTTTATCATGTTTTAATAATTCATTTGCAATGCAACTTGATAGAAATGTTTTTCCTAAGCCAGAGTTGCCAGTGAATAATAAGTTTTTTTCATTTGTATCATCAAAATTTGATATAAAATTTAAGCAAATGGTTTTAATTAATTCTATATTTTTTCTTGGCGAAATAGAAGAATTATATTTTTCTTTATCCACTTCATCTGAATAATATGTAGATGAGAAGTTTTGAAATGTTTGGTTCTGCATATTATAAACGTTAAATGTATTGTACTCTATATCAAATAGTCGTTGTTTTAAACATGAACACATAGTGGTTTCATAACCATTTTTTATATAACCAGTATCGTTACAGTGATTGCAACTAAAATGTGGTTGAAAATCTGATTGGGAAATACCAAGAGATTTTAAAATTGTATTTTTTTCTTTTTTTAGTTCAACTATTTTTACATCTAAAGGTATAAGTTGTTCTTGAGAACTTGATTGTAGTAATTTTTTTGCTTTTTCAATAGAAGTTTTGGAGATTAGATTATCTATTTCTTCTAAACGAGGATTAGAAGAATAGATTTTTTCTTTTTCTTGTTCTGCTATTAAAATTGCATGGTTCCTTTTTTCTTCATATTCTCTAAGGACTTTTTTTAGAGTTGAATCCAATTAATACACCTCCATGAAATTATATATTTTTAAGTATTATTTATACTATCTACAGTATTGTTGGCATACAAATTTGAAAAATCAGTGTATGAACGCTGGTTGTAATTGTTATAGGTTGCTTTCTTTTCAAAATTCTTAATATCCTTATTTTTTTGTTTCATATCTGCAATGAATTTTGATACGGCTTCAGGGGTCCTTAAGTTTCGCTCATTCCAACAGGTTATTAGCTTGTCTATGTAATCAAAGCTAGGATTTGTTTTTGAAGTTGTTTTCTTTAGAGCTATTTCTATAATATTTAAATCATATCCAAAATCGATAACCCATTTTTCAATATATGACATTTCATATTGAGATAACTGTCTGCTTATACCTAACTTTTTGGCAATAGTTTTTCCAATTTTTGCTAGGGACTCTTGTTTCTCATAATATTTATCGAGATCAGCAAAAGTTTTTATATTGTTTTTAGCCCAAGCTTCTGCTACAACTTGAATGTAATTCTTATGTAAAGCAGATTTTTCGTAACAGTATCTAAATAAAGCAATCATAACTTCTTCGTCAAATGAATATTTAGAAAACCATAAATCAATATCTCCATACCATGAAGGAGACATAACGCCTTGGAAAAATTCATTATTTATGTTTTCAATTGCTTTAGCACGATATTGATTTTTTTCTGTTTTCTTTATTGATTCTGCAGATAGGGAAACTTTTGGCTTGTATAACTTTCTTAATTCTACCTCTTGTAAGTTGGCAAGTTCATAGCCTGAACTTTTTCTGATTAAAACTCCTTCAGCTTCCCAATACTTTATAGAATCTTGTATAGTTTTTAAAGGTAATTCTAATTTTTTTGATAAATCATTAATTTTTATATCTTTGTTGTATTTAGATAAAAATAGTAAATACAAATATACTTTTATTGCATCAGAAGAAGCCTGCGAGAAATACTCTGTGAAGAATATATCTGGAAGGCTAGTAGAAGAAAAAAGTAAAGATTCATTAACCTGATCTAATTTCATAAAAGTCACCTCATAATCAAACAAATTATACCATTTTTAGACAGAATTTACAATAAAAAAATAGGGAAAGAGAGAAAAAATGAGAAAAGTAGAGAAAAATATATAATATATGTTTGTATTTAATGAAGATAGGAGGTATTTGAATGTTGCGGCAAAATTTAAAGTGTAACCAAAAGCAAATAAAAGATTGATAAAAATTACAAAATATAAAAAGATACTTCTGCTAGTAAAACGGCAGAAGTATCTTTTTGGGGAACATAATTTTGAATTTATATATCTTTTTTATAAAGATATATTTTCTTATAAATAAAAAATTTTAATAAATATGAAAAGACATATAAAATATTTTCATGATTAAATCCTACAATACTAAATAATAATATCGGAAAACAAAAAATAATAAATAAAAATATCTTTAAAGTTGTGTTGATTAAAATTAAATTAATAAAACAAAATATAAAAATATCCCAAATTAAATTAAATATTGCAGTATTATAATCAATAATTCCTAATAGTTTGGGTTTAAAACTGTAATTTGCTGGAAAGATAAATTTCATAGAACCTCCTGTTTATATAATTATTTTCCTAAAAATTTCAAAATATTAACATTAGAGTTTATTTCAGTCGAAATTCCTCCTATTATTTCTCGAATATAATAATTGGATTTAATTAAAGCATAAATACTTCCTAAATATAATAATTTTGATAGAGAGCTTGTTGTTGTGGGTACTAATGAGAATACAATTAAGAGTATCAAAGAAACAAGACATTGCAATAATAGTAAAGATAAAAAGTTTCTTAACCAAGTTTTAAAAAACCAAGATGTTGTTACATTAATTAATGATAGTATTGCAAATGGAGATAATAATATAAAAACCTGTATCATTATGTATCTTAAAGAATATGAAAATAGTAAATTTATTAATCCCATTGAGATAAATCCTTTCATTATACCGTCAAATGAAAATAGTGTAAAAGTGTTATCTACGGATAAAGCGTTTGTTTTTTCTATTAAAGAATTAAAGGAAATATTTAGATTAAATAATTCTTTACCTATTTCTTTTATTCCATCAGAGATTAGAGAGTTTATTGATATAATTTGTGTACATAAAAACTGGGAAAAATTGATACAAATAGCAAATATTATTATTTTAAATAAAAATTGATATGGCTTTTCTATGTTTGATGCAGTGTAAGGGGCGAGTAATAACCTATAACAATAGTAAATAACAAATCCTATTAATAAGCTGTTTGCAATAGAGTATAAACCAATACTTAAAGATGTGCCAAATATTCTGGAAAAAAATTGACCAGAAAAGATGGAAGTATCTACAAAAGCTAACTTATCTAATAAAGAGTATAGTGAATTATTTATAGAAGATAAAAGGGTTGAAAATATTGAGTTTATTGTTTCTATTATGATTGCTGAATATTCTGTTTGAGACAATTAAGTGAGCACCTCCAGTTATAAAGCTAAGATATTAAGCTTTTTATTGCGGATAAAATCAAATCAATAGCTAATATAAATCCATAGGAGAATAGAGAACTACGTATAAGTTTTTTTCCGGTTCGCATTCTTTCCTCATCACCAAAACTAAATTTTTTCATAAAAATTCCTGTTCCGACGGCCACTGCTGCTGCAGGAGTGGCTAATTTAATTAACCAGCTTTCTATATCGGAAAATGCGGAATTTAGTTTTGAAATTATTTTGGGATCGCTAGCCAAAGATAGTGAGTTGTAAGTCAATAATAATATATTAGATAAAATAATAATAAAAATAAAATAAAAAATTTTTTTCTTCATTTCTTAGCTCCTTTTTAAATAAATAATAATAAAAATAAATAATAAATAATAAACAATTAAAATAATAATTAAAAATAAATAATTAAAATAAATAATTAAAATAAATAATTAAAATAATAATTAAATAATAATTAAAATAATAATAAAAATAAATAATTAAAACAAATAATTAAAAATAAATAATTAAAATAAATAATTAAAATAATAATTAAAAATAAATAATAAAACAAATAATTAAAATAATAATTAAAATAATAATTAAAAATAATAATTAAAAACAAATAATAAAAATAAATAATTAAATAATAATTAAAAATAAATAATAAAATAAATAATTTAAAATAATAATTAAAATAAATAATAAATTAATTTTATGTATTTTTACGAAAGTATGGTAGCATATTTATTTTTTGAGGTTTTATTATTTTATTACCGTCTGATAAAAAGCAGAGTGCGGTAAAAGATTCTAATTGCTGGGTGAAAAAATTTGTGTCAAAATTAAAATCTAATTGTGAGTAAGTATTTATACTTTCAGATATATTTGAATCTTTTGAATGTAATGTTTTGGTTAACATATTATACGAAGTGGTTTTTGCATTCTCAGAAAATGTTGTAGAAGTATGCCTTTTTTCAATTTTTCCACATTGCTTTTGAGCATCTTCGATTGTAAATATGTCGTCATTTCTAAACCAGATTTTATTTACTAGGTTTTGTATAAGCACTTTTGCTGAATATTGATTGGTTAAAGTGTTTAATAATGATGTGTAACTTTGAGTTGAAATAATATTTATACATTTGGCTTCTCTACTTTGTGAATAAAATATAGCATCATTTTCTGTAACATATTCACTATATTCATCGGAAATAAAAGCTGTTGTTCGAATGATTTTGTTGTTGGAAAGTTGTGACAGTACGGCTGTTTGAAAATCTATTTTTAAATATGCTGCAATTATTTTAGAAAGATTTCTATATTCATTTATATTCATATTTAAAACAACGATTTTTCCAGAGTTTATAATTTCGCTAAATCCATAGAAGTTTAAGTCTGATTCTAAAGGGCAAAATGTTTTTGTAACTTCAAAATCTGACACGAAACAATTTGTTATTCGTGTTATTTCGGATTTTAATATATTTAGTGTTCTGGCATCTAATGAGTAAAATTCTTTATTAAAAAAATTTAAGCAAGAAAGCAAATTATAAATATCCTTTTTTGAAAGTTGATTATTTAGAAATTTGCGACGTAATAATTCAACTTTTTCTAAGTAATAATCTTGTTGAGTTACTATTTTATGAATTTCATCAAATGTTACATAGTTCGAGTTATATAGCCTACATAATTTTATAGCTTCTCGGAGAACCTCTTCAGATTTGTCTATCCAATATGATTCACTATTATTTGGAGAAAATAATAGTAGGATATCCTTTAACTGATTAGCAATGATTGAGGCTTTTAAATATGGTTTATGTAAAGGATTATAATTAAATGGTCCATTTATTTGAATAACTATTACATCTGATTTTCGATTATATTTTTCAGCATATTCCAGAACTTTATTGTAATAATTGCCTTTTACGTCCAATATTAGCATTCCTATTTTGTGAATAGAATCTTCGGCTGAATATTCTATTAATTGTTTTGTAAATGGATACATGGCACTACTGGTTTTACCAGAACCAATGGATCCTGTTACTAAAATGTTTTGGTATAAGCTATTTTCAGGGATTATCATTGACTGATTATTTTGTGTCGTTCCAATTAATAACTCAAGAGGTTTTTTCATATTTTCTTCAACAATTATTTTCCTGTGCTTTGTTTTTAGATGGTTTGCTGGCTTTACAAAAAATTTATTAAAAATCATAGAATTATTATCGGAAATATTATTGCATAGAGATATAAAATAATAAGAAATAATAACAGATGATATAAGCTGAAAATATATGTATATGTTTTTTATAAAAGTCCACAGTGCTCTATTTGAAGGGTATAGGTTTATATTATGTGAAGCTATAATAAAGGATATTGTGGAAGAATTAATTATATCTGAGAAATAATAAAAAGAACAGATTGATATTAATATAGATAAAATTGCAATCAAAAATACTTTTTTTATTTTGTAATTTAAAGTTCTCACCTCTTTTCAATAGTAAATTAAAATGTTTTGCTGTAATTTTTAGTGGATTTATAAATATATTATAGAGTATAAATTATTGAATATATTATTTTTTTTGATGATCTAGTATATGTAGTTTTAAACCTTGACGATTATGGAATAAATAAAGATCAAATAGATTATAAAAGAAACTAAATACTATAAACACATTGAAAACAATGGCTGTAAAAAATAAAGATAGTTTACTTAACGTAATCACTCCTTCCAATTTTTACCAATCATACAACATTTTTTATAGTTTGTCTATACTTTTTTTAAAATTTATGATAAAATATTAATGCAATTTAAAATTTCGTGATGTTTTTATGCATTATGCGTATTTGTTGCATAGAAAAATTATTATATTGTTTTTCTATTTTATATAAATGCATAAAGAATTTGATTAAAGGCTAAAGTTTGATAATCTCAAATATGTTTAAAATTGTTAAATGTATTGAATAATCAATGAAGATAAGAGCAGTTTTGTATAAAAGAATTAAATTGTAGCAAAATATTATAAATTATTCTATTTTAGAATAATAAAAAATGAAGGGAGAAATAATATGGAAATAAGCAAAGATATGACAATTGGTGAATTATTAGCAAAATATCCAGAGAAAGCAGAAATATTGCTAGAGAATGGAATGGGCTGTTTAGGTTGTCCTGCATCACAAGCTGAAACTATAGAAGAAGCATGCGAAGTTCATGGTATTGATGTAGATGACTTAATGAAAGAATTGAATAAATAGTAAAATACAAATTGTTGAGTAGTTTTATTATAACTGTAGAAACTAGTATTTTATAAAAGAGAGAAAATAGACCCTGAATTCTTCAAAAAATAAATAATTTTTGAAAAATATAAGAAAAAAATAAAAAAATTGTTTAAAATGGTTGACAAATCAAATTAAATAGTGTACAATTATTCTTGCGTTGACCAATGAATATTTGGGTCATTAGCTCAGGTGGTAGAGCACTTGACTTTTAATCAAGTTGTCCGCGGTTCGAGTCCGCGATGGCTCACCAAATAATCTAGGATTTAATGTTGATTAAATCCTAGATACTTAAAAGGCCCCGTGGTCAAGCGGTTAAGACATCGCCCTTTCACGGCGGAGACATGGGTTCGATTCCCGTCGGGGTCACCAAATGCCACTTTAGCTCAGCTGGTAGAGCAACTGACTTGTAATCAGTAGGTCATCTGTTCGAATCAGATAAGTGGCTCCATAACGAAAAGAACTAGGTAATCTACACCTGGTTCTTTTATTTTGTTACATAGAAAAGTGGAAGGTAAGTAAGTATGGAAAAAGTAGTAATTGTTACAGGCGCATCAAAAGGAATAGGAAGACAAATTGCTAAAACATTAGCAATTAAAGGCAATATTGTGATTGCTAATTATAATAAGTCTGAGAAGGAAGCATTAATATTAAAACAAGAAGTAGAAGAAGAAGGAAGAGAGATTGAATTATTTAAGGCTGATGTTTCTAATGTTGAAGAAGTTAAAAATCTTGTAAAATTTGTTATTGATAAATTTGGCAGGATAGATGTTGTAGTGAATAATGCTGGAATATCACAATTTAAAGTTTTTACAGATATTACTGATACAGATTGGGATGAAATGATAAGAAATAATCTAAGTTCAGTATTTTACATGACAAGAGAAGTTGTTCCATTTATGGTACGAGAAAAAGAAGGATGTATTATAAACATTTCTTCTATATGGGGACAGGTTGGAGCTTCTTGCGAAAGCCACTATGCTGTGTCTAAAGCGGGGGTGGATGCATTAACAAAATCATTAGCTAAAGAATTGGGCCCATCAAATATAAGGGTAAATAGCATAGCGCCAGGAATTATACAGACAAATATGAATAGCAGATTAAACGAGGACGAGCTAAAGGACTTAAAAGAGGAAATCCCATTAGAAAAGATTGGATTACCAGAAGATATTTCAAAATGCGTTGAATGGCTAATGGATGATAACTATACAACAGGGCAGGTAATTTCAGTTAATGGAGGATGGAATATTTAAAACATAATAAAAAACTAAAAAACCACGGATGTTCCGTGGTTTTATATATATTACATATTTAATTTTCTGAAACTTTTCTTTTATAATTTCCAGATATAAGTTTAGGCAAATAGTGAACTATTTTATAAACTGCAAGTTTTATTTTTTTGCTCCATATATAAGATTTTCTTAATCTTCTTGGAGTATCTAACTGAGATGACTCTAAAGCAATTAGAGAAACTTGAGGTTTTTCAATTGAAAAAGAGTAATCCTCTCCATTATTATTATCCCAATTATTATTTGAATCTCTAAGGCAGAAATTTAAACGATCACTTTCTGGCAATTCTAGTTCAGCTTGAAAGCCAAGTTCTGTTTTGGCCATTTCGATTTCATTAACATTGTCCCAATTTTCCCCAAAGCCATAGTGTAAAAACACTTGCTCAGCATTTTCTTCAAAAAACTTACCTGTATAAGAAATTTTTATTTTCGTATTTTCTATTAATTTATCAGTATTAAAAAAAACATTTTTTACTAATTCCATATCTATATCTCCTATTGTTTATCTTTTGTCAAGAATATTATATTATTAAATTAAAATATATGCAAGTATTTTGTTAAAAAAATAACAAAAAGTTTTATAAAAATAAACAAATCTATAATATATTTTAATAATCGTCATTTGTTCCTATAATTTTTCCAATTATATAAAAATTATCTGTTTCTTTTAAGGTTATATTAGCATAATTCTTATTATCACTTTTTAAAAGCAATCCATTTTTTCTTATAACAAAACGACGGATAAGAAATGCATCTTTATAGTAAAATAATCCTATGTCATGAGAGTCTAAAGGTGAATTAAATTCTACAAATGCATAAGAGCCATTTATTAAAGATGGTTCCATTGAGTCATCTGTTATTTTCAAAGCCATGGATGCAGAACCAAACTTAGGGGGACAAGCAATTAAATCATCCAAAGAATTTACAGCTATAATAGAATCATATGCGATATGGTTTGGTAATTCATAGCTTAAGTGCTCTGCTGTTAAGCTCTTATCATATGTATACATTAATTGTTGATAAGGAACGTTTAACGTAGAGCAAATTCTTTTTAGTGCTTTATGGCTTGGTGTACGGTCACCTTTTTCGATATGTGCAATATGCCCAACATTTATTGCGGTATCTCTTGCAAGTTCTGATTTTGTTATATGTTTATCTTTTCTGATTTTTAAAAGTAATTCGCCAAGCATTGTAATCCTCCTATAATATATGTAATAATTATATTTTATAATTACAAAAATGTCTATACCGGAAGAGAAATTTGCATTAAAATGTCAGAATTTATTGTAAAAAATAAATTGGTATGCTAATATAAAGATAGAATTTTAAGAAAATGAAAGGAAATTTTAAAGTGGAAGAACAAAAAGAAGAAATAAAGCTTGAAGTTAACATGGAGGCTAAAGAGAAAAATAAAAAACAGAAAAAACCTAAAAATAAAAAGGTGGTAATTATACCGATAATCGTGATTGCTGTAGTTTGTTTTATTTTGTCTATTATTTTCGCAATAATAACATCTTTTAATGAGGAGATAATAAAGGGAGTATCTATCTCTGGTATTGATGTTTCTGGATATAGTAAAGAAGAAATAAAAAATAAATTTGATGGATTAGTTGAAGAAAATAAAACAAAAAGTATTGTTTTAAAATATCAAGATGTTGAAAAAACAATAACGCCAGAAGAACTAGGACTTACATGTGATGTTGAGGATGTTGCTAGTGAAGCATATTTAGTAGGAAGAGATGGGAATATTTTTATTAATAATTTTGAAATAGTTCAATCTTTTTTTTCAAAAAGAAATATTGATATGAAATATACAATCAATGAAGAAAAGCTTCAAGAAATTATAAAAGAGTTTAATGAGACTTTACCTGATGGGGTTAAGCAATATGAATATTGTATAGAAGATGATGAACTTATAATAACAAAAGGAACAGAAGGAATTGCGGTAACAGAACCTGAAACCGAAAATAAAATTAAAGAAGCCTTGGTTGATTTTTCTACTAAAAATAATGTGATAGAAGCACCGGTGGAAAAAGTTAAGCCAGATGATATTGACTTAGAAAAAATTCATACAGAAATATATAAAGAGCCACAAGATGCATATATAACACAAGATCCTGTAACGGTACATCCTAATATTAATGGAGTGGATTTTGCGATAACAATGGATGAAGCAAAAGAGTTATTAAAAGAAGATAAGGAAGAATATACAATTCCTTTAAAAATAACTATTGCTGAGAAAACACTAAGTGACTTAGGGGCAGAAGCTTTTCCTAATGAACTGGGTTCTTATTCAACTAAATTTAATGTAAGCAACAGTAATAGAAATAATAACATAAAATTAGCTACTAATAAGATAAATGGAACAATAATATTACCAGGAGAAACGTTTTCGTATAATCAAACTGTTGGTAAAAGAACAATACAAGCGGGATTTAAAGAAGCTGGAGCATATGCTGGTGGACAAGTAGTGCAAGAAGTTGGAGGCGGAATTTGTCAAGTTTCTTCTACGTTGTACAATGCAGTTTTATATGCAAACTTGGAAATTGTAGAAAGGTCAAATCATCATTTTGAAACATCATATGTTGCTGCTAGTAGAGATGCAACAGTATCATGGGGAACTTTAGATTTTAAATTTAAAAATAATAGAAAATATCCTATAAAAGTGGTAGCAACGTGTAAGAATGGTGTTGTATCTGTTGGAATATATGGAATTAAAGAAGAAGTGGAATATAAAGTTATTATTCAATCAAAGAAATTATCAACAGTGTATAGAGAGACGAAATATGAAAATGATAATAGTATTGAAAGTGGAAAAGAAGTTGTTGTCCAAAATGGTCATGAGGGGTGTATAAGTGAAGCTTATAAAATTGTTAGATTAAATGGAGAGACTATATCTTCAACACTTTTATCAAGGGACAAATATTATGCACTTGATAGAATTATTAAGATTGGTACGAAAGAGGTTGTGAAAGAGGAACCAAAGGATGAAGTAGTAGCTGATCCAGAAAATAAAACTGGTGATAATAGTGAAAATACAGAAATAAAGCAGGATGAAGAGCCAACAAATACAGAAGATGGTAATGTGTAAAAATTTTTATAATAGAAAAGGCTAATCTGCTTGACTTTTGGTTTAAATGGTATTATAATATAGAACGTAGTTGCACCATTAGCTCAGCTGGTAGAGCAGCTGACTCTTAATCAGAAGGTCCGCGGTTCGATCCCGCGATGGTGCACCAGTTCATAAACTTTAGATAGAAACAGCGTAAAATGTTTCGACATCTAAAGTTTTTTTGTTTCATAAATGATTTATACAACTAAAAATATATTTTTAGTTTAAACTAGGAATAAGTGCTTTTTACTCATAAAATTAATTCATTGAAAATGCAAATAAAAAATTTAATATTTAATCTTCATTTAATAAAAGAATATTAAAGTCTATATAAAAATGAGGGAGGCAATATTATGAAAGATATAAATATGATGGTGCAATAAGTTCGGATGTTTCTCTTATGTGTTTTAGGAATACTATTAATAATTAAAGTTAGTAAATAGAACGAAGTATGGAGCAATATTAGCTGTAACTATTGAAAAAACTGATAAAATAGAGTATAATTTTATAGAATGATTTTTTAGGAGGAATAAAGATGTTAATAGCAAGTGGAGTTACTATAAGATTTGGAAAAAGAACTTTATTTGAAGATGTTAATATAAAATTTAATAAAGGTTGTTGCTATGGAATAATTGGTGCAAATGGAGCTGGAAAATCTACTTTTTTAAAGGTTCTTTCTGGTGAAATTGAACCAAGTAAAGGAGAAGTTACAAAGGAAAAAGGCGAAAGATTGTCGGTTTTAAAACAAGACCACTTTGCATATGAAGAGAATACCATAATTGATACAGTAATTATGGGAAATCAAGAATTATACAATATAATGAAAGAAAAAGAAGCTATTTATGCTAAACCAGATTTTTCTGAAGAGGATGGAATGAAGGCAGCAAAGTTAGAGGAAAAATTTGCGGAATTAGATGGCTGGAATGCTGAATCTGATGCAGCTATTTTGCTTAATGACTTAGGGATTGTTGCAGAAGATCACTATAAATATATGAAGGAAATTGAAGCAAAAGATAAAGTTAAGGTACTGTTGGCACAAGCTTTATTTGGTAATCCAGATATATTATTGCTAGATGAGCCTACAAACGATTTAGATTTAAAAAGTATAAATTGGCTAGAAGAGTTTTTAATTAACTTTGAAAATACTGTAATTGTAGTATCTCATGATAGATACTTCTTAAATAAAGTTTGCACAAATATAGCTGATGTTGATTATGGAAAGATTAAAGTGTATCCTGGAAATTATGATTTCTGGTATGAATCTAGTCAATTAATTCAAAAGCAAATGAGGGAGCAAAACAAAAAGAAAGAAGATAAAATTAAGGAGTTACAAGCATTTATTGCTAGATTTAGTGCAAATGCTTCTAAATCTAAGCAAGCTACATCTAGAAAGAAGTCTTTGGAGAAAATACAATTAGATGATATAAAACCATCTAATAGAAAATATCCATATATAGATTTCAAACCAGATAGATTACCAGGCAATGATATTCTTCAAGTTAAAAATATTTCTAAAACAATTAATGGAGAAAAAATTTTAGATAATGTTTCATTTACAGTTAAGCCTAATGATAAGATTGCACTTTTAGCTGATAACGAAAATGCTAAAACAGTATTATTCCAAATACTAGCAGGAGAAATCGAACCAGATGAAGGAAAAATAATATGGGGAACAACAATTACAAGCAGCTATTTCCCTAAGGATAATAATTATTTATTCCAAAGTGATTTAAGTATTACAGATTGGTTAAGACAGTATTCAAAAGATCCTGATGAAACTTATGTAAGAAGCTTTTTAGGAAGAATGTTGTTTTCTGGAGAAGAAGCTCTAAAAGCTGTAAACGTATTATCTGGAGGAGAAAAGGTAAGATGTGTTCTTTCTAAAATAATGCTTTCAGGAGCAAACTTTTTAATATTTGATGAGCCAACAAACCATTTGGATATGGAAAGTATTACAGCTTTAAATGAGGGAATGACTAAATTTACAGGCAATATGATTTTTACATCACATGACCATCAATTAACACAGACTGTTGCTAATAGGATAATTGATATAAAATCAGACAAGGTTATAGATAGAGAAGTTACATATAATGAATATCTAGGAATTGAATAAAAATAAATAAAAAAGGAATATTACTGATTAAAGTATATTCCTTTTTTTGATATATGAGCTAATATTAATTCATTATTATTCTTTAATTGGTGAATCTGCAGTAGGTACGTCAACTGGTTGACTATCGTCTGCTAATTTTTTATAAAAAGCAATTGATGCAAATTGGATATATGGAGCTAACCATAGAAATCCTATACCAAATGTAAATGCACATAAAATAGACCATCCAATAAAAGATAATTGAAGCCAAAATAATTTAGCACGGTTTCCATTCATTAGTTTTTCGCTTTCTTCTACAGCTTCTTTGGCTGATAATTCTGGTCTTTCAGCTACAATAATTGGAGCTAATAAGTAATAATAAGACTTGGTTGCTGCCCAAATAATAGAAGCAATATAACCAATTAGTCCAATTGCTAAAATTACATAGAAAAATGCAGAACTTGAAGATCCTCCTGATGCAAGTGCTGCAGCAGAATAAATAGAACCACCTAGGCCTAAGAATAGTATAATAATAGATACTATCACTAATATAATAGGAATTAATACTTTTAAAAGTGTTTGGAAAAATATTCCCCAAGATTTTGAAAAGTTATTAAATCCAGATGTTAGAAAATCAAAAGCTTTAACTTCTGCGTTATTGTATAGCTTTACAAAAGCTATAACAAGACCAAGTGATAGAGGAACCTCTATTATAAAATTTACAAGAGTCATAAGCGAGTTTAAAAAAGAACCTTCTTTAAACAAACCTTGTATAAAGCCTAAAATAAAAGTAATAAAAAAATATGCTAGGCTGATAAGTGCGGCCTTTCCCCACTTTCCTGTTAAATTTCTTCTTGCTTCTGCTCTAAATTCTGATGAAGTCATAAAAAACCCCCCTTTCTTTTTTATTATGTTTATGATATATTAACTAAAGTTAGAAGTCAATATAAAATAACAAAATTCGACAGAATAGTCAAAATGTTAAATATTAATAATGATAAAAATTGTTAAAATTAATAGAAAGATATAAGGAAAGGAGAGCATGATTTATTTTTAATAAATAATCATACAAAATTTTAAATGAATAATATAGCTGAAATAATATCAAAAGAATTAAATGTAAGACAATCTCAAGTAGAAAGTGCAATTAAATTAATTGATGATGGTAACACAATACCATTTATTGCAAGGTATCGAAAAGAAGCAACTGGAGGACTTTCGGATGAAGATTTAAGAAAATTAGGTGAGAGATTAGTATATTTGAGAAACTTAGATGCGAGAAAACAAGAAGTTTTAAGCTCCATTGAAGGACAGGGAAAGTTAACAGAGGAGATAACTAAATCTATTGAAAATGCAAAAACTCTATCAGAAGTTGAAGATATATATAGACCATACAAACAAAAAAAGAGGACCAGAGCTACAATTGCAAAGGAGAAGGGATTAGAAGGGCTATCTGATACCATCATTAAACAAGAGAAAAAAGAAAACATATATAAAATTGCAGAAGAGTATATTAACAAAGAAAAAGGTGTTGAAACAGCAGAAGAGGCAATTAAAGGAGCAATGGATATTATCGCTGAGCAGATTTCTGATAATGCGGAGTATAGAAAACAGATAAAAAGGATTTGCTATAGAGATGGTGTTATAAAAACAAAGGCTACTAATTCAGAAGAAAAGTCTAGCTATGAAATGTATTATGATTTTTGCGAAAATGTGAATAGAATTCCTAGTCATAGAATTTTAGCCATAAATAGAGGAGAAAAAGAAGAATTCTTGAAGGTGAAAATTGAAAAAGATACAGATAAAATTTTAAATCTAATAGAAAAAGACATAATAGTAGATTATAAAAGTCAATATGCAGAAATATTAAAAGAGAGTATAGCCGATAGCTTTTCAAGATTAATAGAACCATCTATAGATAGAGAAATTAGGTCAGACCTAACGGAAAAAGCAGATACCCAGGCGATAAGTGTGTTTGGAAAAAATGCTAAGCAACTTTTATTAAGTAGTCCTATAAAGGGCAAAGTTGTTATTGGATTTGACCCTGCATATAGAACTGGCTGTAAAATAGCTGTTATAGATGATACTGGAAAAGTTTTAGCTACTACTACAATCTATCCTACAGAGCCTCAAAATGACGTGGAGGGAGCAAAAAAAGAACTTATTAGACTGATTGCACAATATAATGTAGATATGTTTGCAATAGGAAATGGGACTGCTTCAAGGGAGTCTGAGATTTTTGTTTCTGATGTGATAAAAGAAGTAAAAGAAAAATACGGAAAAGAATTACAATATGTTATTGTGTCTGAAGCTGGAGCATCTGTTTATTCTGCCTCAAAACTTGCAACAGAAGAGTATCCAGACATAAATGTATCTTTAAGAGGAGCTATTTCTATAGCTAGGAGGCTTCAAGATCCGTTGGCAGAATTGGTAAAAATTGAGCCAAAAGCAATTGGTGTAGGACAGTATCAACATGATGTTGACCAAAAGAAATTAACAGAGAGTTTAACTGGAGTTGTTGAAGATGCCGTAAACAGTGTTGGTGTGGATGTAAACATTGCAACACCATCTCTTTTATCATATGTTGCAGGAATTAATAATACTATAGCTAAAAATATAGTAAAATATAGAGATGAGAATGGAAAGATAAAAGAAAGAAAAGAATTGCTAAAGGTTCCAAAGCTTGGAAAAGTAGCATATGAACAGTGTGCAGGATTTATTAGAGTACCAGATGGAAAAAATCCACTAGAAATTACTGGTGTTCATCCAGAAAGTTATGATGTGGCAATTTCTTTATTAGCGAAAATTGGCTATGAGCCAAAGGATATATTGAATAAAGAAAAATTAGAAAATATAAAACAAAAATTAAACGATATAAAAAATAAACATGAGGAAAAAAATATAGCTAAAGAATTAAATGTAGGGGGAATTACTTTAGCAGATATAATAAATGAATTGATAAAACCAGGAAGAGACCCAAGAGAAGAAATGCCAAAACCAATATTAAGATCTGATGTGTTAAAGTTTGAGGATTTAAGGGATGGAATGATTCTTACGGGAACAGTAAGAAATGTAACTGACTTTGGAGCTTTTGTAGATGTTGGAGTAAAGCATGATGGATTAGTGCATATTTCTGAAATGAGTGAGAATTTTGTAAAAAACCCGTCTGAAGTGGTTGCTGTTGGAGATATAGTTAAAGTACAGGTTATAGGAATAGATCAGGATAGACAAAAGGTTAAATTATCAATGAAAATTAAATAATGTGTTTGAAAAAGTATAATATTAAAATATAAGAAAAAGCATATAGCTATACAAGACTATATGCTTTTTTCTATTTGATGATGTGTGAGTAATTGAGGAAAACATCATCAAATAATTTGTTATGAAAAACAAAGGATTTCAAGAAAAATACTATCAAGTGTATTTTTCTTGAATTGCTTTGATATCATCAAAGTCAGTTCTTAATATGTCCAAAAATACTTCTGCAATTTTTGGATCGAATTGAGTACCCGAACATCTTTCAAATTCAGAAATTACCGTATCTAAAGGTAATGCATTTCTGTAGGTTCTTTTTGATGTCATTGCATCAAAAGTATCTGCCACTGCGGCAATTCTAGCAACAAAAGGTATTTCTTCACCTTTTAATTGACTAGGGTATCCATTTCCATCATATCTCTCATGATGATGTTTTACAATTGGAATTATATCTTTAAAAATATCAGCTTCGCCTAACATGTGAGCCCCAATTGTTGGATGGTTCTTTATTTGAGAGTATTCCTCATCATTTAGTTTAGTTTCTTTTAGTAAGATGCTATCAGGAATACCTATTTTACCAATATCGTGGAAAAGACCACCAATTTTTAGGATGTGAAGAGTTGCTTCATCTAATCCTAACTTTTTGCCGATTAATACTGAAAATTCAGATACTCTATCTGAGTGACCTCTTGTGTAAGGGTCTTTTGCTTCAACCGTATATCTTAAAATTCCTATTGTATCTAGATAAGCTTTTTCTAGTTCATCGTTCTTATCTTTTAATTCTTCATTAATCTTTTTTATTGTATTCATCTGTTCTATAGATTTAATACCAGATTCTATTAATAATAGTAATTGGTCAAACTTGTCGCTTTTTTCACAATAGCCTTGAATATCAAGTCTTTTTATTGTTTCTAGTGGTGGAGCTAAATCTTTATGACCAGTCAATAATAAAATATATAATTCTTTATTAAATTGCCTTATCTGTTCTACTACTTCATCACCATGAATTGGATCCATCATAAAGTCTAGAATCATTAAGTCAAAATGTTCTGTACGAACTTTTTCTATAGCTTCCAAAGGATTGGTTACGCCAGTAAAATCATATCCAGAACGTTTTAAAAAAATAGATAAGGAGTCAACAATACCTTGTTCGTCATCAACAACGATAATTTTATAGCCATTTGACTCTTGGCTTACCATGTTTTTTCTCATAAACATATCTCCAATTCTCAAATTTTAATAACTAAGCTTATTATAATAACAAAAATGAAAAAAAGCAACTAAAAAAAGAGAAAAATGTAAAATATTTTCCTCTTTTTTACTTATAATACAAATTGACTATAATGATTAAACTTTACTGTAAAGGTATTATTACGTTAAAAGTTGTTCCTTTTCCAACTTCTGATGTAAATGTTATATCTCCATTAAAATGACCTTTTATTGTTGAGTATGACATAAACATACCAAGTCCAGTACCGTTTTTTCCTTTTGTTGTTATCATAGATTTAAATAATTTCTCTTGAACTTCAGCAGGAATACCACATCCATGGTCTACTACAGAAAATACAACATTATTATTTTCTTGTTTTGTAATTAAATCTATTGTTTGACCTTTTTCTCCACTATATGATTGAATAGCATTTGTTATTAAATTGTTAATTACTTGTACTAAACTATTTACATCACCGTGTAAAGAAATAGAACCAGATAATAAAGTATTAACATTTAATGTTAATGAAGCGTTGCTTATTTCATGTTTCATCAAAATTGAGACTCTCTTTAATAATTCATCGATTGTGAATTCATCATTTTGATTTTCAGATAATGCAACAGCTTGACCTTTAACAGCAGTTATAATATCAGACATGTAGGCTGTATATGAATGTATTTTCGTTATCCATTCCTTCATGTCGCTAGCTATTGCATGGTGATCTTCGTTGGTTACTTCTGGGTCACCAATAGATGCATCATATTCCTTTATTAAATCGCTAAGACCCTCAGCAGCGCCAGATATAGACATTATAGGAGTTTTTAAGTTATGAGATATTCCTCCAATCATTTGACCAAGAGACGCTAAACGCTCCTTTTCCATAAGCATATCTTGGTTGCTTTGAATCTGTTTAACATGTTGTTTGGTTAAATCTTGTATTTTATTAAATTGAATTGTTAGTTCTCCAATTTCATCATTAGAAGTAACAGGAAGGTTATCTGCTTCTAAAACGTTGTCTAAAGACGAAACCCTGTGTAAACCATTTACAACGGTATTTAAGTCTTTTGAAAGACCTTTACCAATATAGTAAATGTAGAAGTTATTAAATAAAATAGTAATAACAGCTACTATAAAGAATGGTACAAAAATGTTTGAGTTGAATACCGAAAAATGAATTCCTACATAATATTCACCATTTGTTGTATTAATTTTTATTACAGCTGCTTGTGAACCTTGGCCGTAATATTCAAAACATTGGCCATTCATTTGATCATAATAACGTAAGGTGTATTGGATTAAAAAATCATTTAATTCACCTTCAGCATAGTAGGGAGTTCCGTCTGTAGCTGAAAACATTATAATATAATCATTATCAGAATTTAAGGCTAGTTTTGATAGAGATTCTTTAGCCTCTGAAAGTGTATATATTTCAGAATCTGAAAAGTTATTAATTAGTTCTTGATGATATATTCTATAAAGTAAATCTCCCTTTTCCGTTGTCATTACACTGGACGTAATTAATAATAAAATTACTGAAGTGTAAAGAAACAATGGAAATGTAAGCACTAATAATTTTTTAAATATTTTTAAATTTAGTCCAGACACTGGTGCTTTTACTAAGTTTGAGGTTGCTATTAGTTTTTTAGTAAAAAACCCTCTGTTTATCATATATGAGGTTATTGCAAATACAGCTGATACAGAAAGTATTACGATACATAAGCGCAATAATAATTCAAAATTAGTTTTAAAAACTGTAAGTAAAATTGCACATACAATGGTTGGAACTAGTGTTTGAATTATTAGTGTTAAATAAGGATAGTTAAATAATTTCTTCCTTAATTCTGAGTAGTATTTTTCGTCTTTTTTACTAGTATCATCAGTTGAAAAATTCAGTTTTCTGTATGATATCGAAAATGTGGCAAATACAAAAATTGCTAGTAAAAATACTAAAATACAATATTGTAAAGTATATGTGATACCAACCATCTGTACTTGAAAGTCGTTATTTATTGTATTAGCAGGATAATTTAAAATGTAAGGCAAAACCCAATATAAAATAAATGCTAAAATTATTCCTATTCCTGTATTTACTAAAGCAAGTTTAGTTACTGAACTTATTTTTTTCTTTTTGTTTGTTTCCATTATATCACCATCAATCCGTTTCTTGTTAAATAATCAATAATTTTATTTATATAATCATCAGTTATATCTGGCCATTCTAATCCATTTTTTTTCAGCATATTATTTGTCTTAGCATTTGATAATTTTAAATTATTAAATGCTGGATTTGTAATTGTTGAAATATAATTGGTTATACCAAAATAATTATCATCTGAATCTAAGATTTTATTTTTAAAATCTTCTAGCGAAATCTTAGAAATGTGAATGTTATATTTTTCTAAAATATTAATAAAATGAGCTAATCTAACTCGTTTATCATTATATATATGATATATATTAATATTATTAGGTGTATCATGCAATAATTGTACTATAAATTTTGCACAATAGTCAACTGGAGTAAGTTCAATTTTTAAATCTTCTAAATTTTCTGGAATGCTCTTTAATTTAATAATTGATATTATTCTATTTAAAAACGCATTATCTCCATAGTTTTGTTGGAAGAAACCATCAGAAAATCTATTAGTTATATTTCCAATACGATAAATAGAACAGTGTAGTCCTTGGTTTTTGCAGGATTCTAAAATGTGCTGCTCTGCAACAAATTTACTTTTTACATAAACGTTATCTTCAAAGCTTTGACCAATGTAACAATCATTTTCTGCAAATGTTTCTTCAGGTGTTTTTACCAAACCATAGCCAGATACAGACATTGTGGAAATATAGTGCATAGGAAGATTAAATTTTAAACAAAAATCTATAATTCTATCTGTGCCTATTACATTAGTTGCATTAAATTCATCATAATTTCCATAATGCTTAACAATTGCAGCAGAGGAAATTACACAATCTATGATTTGACCTAAATGAGAATATACTTCATTATAAAGACCTAGATTATCTTTAAGCAAATTACCAGTTATAGGGATAATTCTATCTTCATATTTTCTAAAAATTTCCTTACCAAAATAAAATTCAAATTTATTATGGAATCTTTGAATTGCATTTAAATTATCTTTTTCTCTTATTATACAATATATAGTAGAGCTCGTTGTTGTTAATAATTCATATAAAATATGTATACCCAAAAATCCTGTAACGCCAAGCAATAAAATGTTTTGATATTTATTTGATGTACAATTGTTAGGTAAAGATATAGAATCAATATTTCTTATTAAAGAAACATTTTCTTCTTTTATTGGTTTCACCGAATTAGTTGAATTATCTAAATACTCTGACAAGCTACGAATACTAGGGTGTTCATAGAATGTTTGAGAGCTTATGTCGTGACCTTGGCTATATAAAATTGTTTGAGCTTTTATTATAGTTAAAGAGTCTACATAATAGTCAAAGATGTTTGCTGTGACACTCATTTTTTCAATGTTTAATAAATTGCAGAAAATAGAATGTATTTCTTTTTCTGTTTGTGTTTCGGGTGGGGTAAAAACATCATAACCAGACTCTGTTGGAGGTGGTAAAAGCTTTTTATCTACCTTGCCATTGTTTGTAAGAGGCAATTCGTCCAATAGTATAAAGTGTTTTGGAATCATATAGCTTGGTAAAGAACGGCTTAGATAGTCCTTTAAATATTTCAAATTTATAGGTTTTTTACAAACATAGTAAGCACACAGTAATTTTGAATTGTCTTTTTCAATTACATGTATAAAACAATCTTTAATGCCTTGGTAGTTTAATATTTTAGATTGAATTTCTCCAATTTCAATTCTATAACCATTTATTTTTATTTGAAAATCTGAACGTCCAATATATTCCATGATACCATTTTTATGTAATTTTACTAAATCACCTGTTTTATATATTTTTTCATTATGGTTGAAAGGTGATGGTATAAAACGTTCTGCATTCATATTTCTCAATTTTATATATCCCTTAGATAAACATTTGCCACCAATATATAATTGACCGATATGACCAAATGGCACTAAGTTTAGATCGTTATTTAACACATATAGTTTTGTATTAGCGGCAGGAACTCCTATTGGTACAGAAGCGTAGTTGTTTTGGTCTGTGTTAGAGTATTCATATATCATACAACCAACAGTTGCCTCTGTTGGACCATATTCGTTATAAATATGGATATTATTTGCAAATAAATTTGATATTTGTTTACAAATTTCTATACTTAAAATATCTCCTCCAACAATAAGCTTTTTAACGTTAGGATTTGGTATACATTCTAACAGTAAAGACATATGTGCGGGTGTCAGTTTAATAATTTGGACTTTATTATCTGTTAATATATCTTGTAACAATAATTGAGGGTTTGAATTGCTATAAATGTATATAGCGTTTCCACTTATTAAAGGTGTATAAATAGATGTTACCGTTAAATCAAATGAGATTGAAGAATATAACGGAAAGTTTGTAACTTCATTTTTTACATATACACTTTTAGCCCAAGATATATAATTACACAAACTTTCATGTGCAATTTTAACACCTTTAGGATTACCAGTAGAGCCTGAAGTATAAATAATGTAAGCCAAATCCTTAGTTAAAGGAAGCGAAAGCTCAATAGTATCTTTTGAAATGTTGTTATTTAAAAATTCTTTAAAATTTATGTCTAAAGATAAACTACGTAATATTCCAAGTTTTCCGATGTCCTCAGAGTTTGTTAAAATATGTTTACTAGAACTATTGTGTACAATATACTCTATTCTATCTATTGGATAATTTACATCAATTGGAATGTAACATGCTCCTAATTTTAAAACAGCCAATATACTAGCAACTAAATTAATTGAATTAGGAAAAAACAAACAAACTTTGTCCTTCGGACGTATATTATTTTTGTATAAATAATATTTTATATTATCAGATAAGGCGTTTAATTGCCCGTAAGTTAATGATGTTGTTTTATCTGATATTGCAATACTGTCTGGATGTATTTGGCATTGCTCTAAAAATAAATCTATAACTGTTTTATTTATATTAATGTATTTATTGGTATTATAAGTTTTTAACATATATGCTTTTTCTTCTGGAAGAACTAACTCTAAAGAGGAAATATATATATCTTCCGTAGAAAGAATTTGACTTATTATAAATAAAATTCTTTGGTGTATGTCATGAATATCTTCATCAGAATATTTTTCTGTTTGATAATCATAAGATATATTTAATTCTCCAGTATCATTCATATCAAAAAGGTGAACATCCAATTCGTCAGATGTGAAATCACTATGATTCCAACGAACTTCATAATCAATATCACTAGAATTTCGGTTTGTTTTAGTATTTTGATAAGAAATCATTATATTATATAAATTAGGAATAGAGTTATTATTAGCACGAATATCAGATAGCAAAGCCTGATAAGGATATTTTTGATGTCTAAACATTCCTAAAGTTTGACTAGCTATATTAGATACGAAATCCCTAAATATTAAGTCTGTTGTTAAGTCTATTTTAAAAGGTACAGTGCTAATAAACATTCCAGGGGTGTTTTTTTCCGCAAAAGTTGTTCTATTTAATATTGGAGTGCCAATAACGAAATTGTTTAAATTTTGAATTTTACCAATATAGATAGAATACACAGCCATAAAAAAGTTAAACACAGAAACTCTGTATTTTCTACAGTAATCATTAATATTAGTTAATAATGTTTTATCTAGTTTATAATTTGCTCTTTTGGCTGCACAGTTATGTGTCATGTCTATACTACTACTAGAAAGAGAGGCCATATCAGGCATCACTTTAAATATATCATTCCAATAAGTTTTGTCTTTTATAAATTTTTCGCTATTTATATACTCTTTTTCTGAATTTATATAGTCTAGATAAGAATGTTTAATATCTTCTGGAGTTTCATTTTTTAAAAGTGATGAATATACAGACATAATTTGACTTGCTACAAGACTAGCTGTACAAGCGTCAGAGATTAAATGGTGAGCATTAACTATAAAACCACCATGATTGTTAGAAAATTTAAAAAGTTGAATTCTAAAAAGTTGAGAATTTAATAGTTGAAAAGGAACGGAAACAAGTTCCTTTTCAAGTGAATGTAATTCTATATCATTATTTAACATTGTAACACTTGACGCAACGTTAAAAGAATCATCAAAATATTGGAAAATTTCATTCTTTTCATTAAAACATAATTTTATCCTAAAACTATTGTTGCTTTTTACAAATATACAAATAGCTTCATAAAGTTTATCAAAATTAACAGGTTCATGAATAAGAACTGTTCCGCAAATATTATTTACGGCAGTCCCCTTATAAAATTGTTCCATGACCCAAATCGACTTTTGTGGGTTGGTTAATTCGTATAATTCTTTGTTCATAATAAATTTTCACCCTTAATAATTAATATATTTTATTTTGAAATTTTTTTCATTTCTTCATGTCTTTTGATTTTTTGAGTAGTTGTTTTTATTAGAGGCTCTGTAGTTAAGTTAAAGTCTCTAATGTATTTATAAAGTGGTAAAGTCTTATTTATTTCTTTAATTTTGGCTTCAATTTCTGAATGTATATCATTTTCAGTTTTATCTTTAACCAAAGGATTATCCTTAGAGTATACAATTTTAGCACATATTTTTTCAGTGCCAGATTCTTTTTCTTTTTTTGCATATATCATGCTTTCTTCTACTAAATCTAATTGATTGAGTATTGCTTCTAACTCTTCAGGAAAAACTTTTTTCCCATTATGAAGAACTAATACATCCTTTTTTCTACCTGTAACATATAAAGTTCCAGATTTGTCAAATCTACCTAAATCGCCAGTACAGAACCATCCATCTTTAAAGGCTTTCTTTGTGGCTTCTTCATTTTCATAATATCCAAGCATGATGTTTGGACCTTTTACTAGAATCTCACCAATACCATTTTCGTCTGGGTTGTCCAACTTCACTTGTTCATTATACAAAGGATAGCCGGATGAACCAATTTTATTATGGTACTTGTCGTTCTCGCAAGATATAACTGGAGAAGTTTCTGTTAAACCATAACCTTGCAACATATCAACACCAATTGTATTTAGTAATTTTATAACCTTCTTTTCAGTTGAAGCAGAGCCATATATAATTGTTCTTAGGTGTCCACCGAAATTTGCATGTATTTCCTTGAATAGCTTCCTTCTAATATCTATCTTAAAGAACATTAAAAAGTTTGATATAGCACAAAGTATCTTAAAAGGAATGTATTTACCACTTTTCTTTACACCTTTTATTATCTGTCTGTACATTATGTCTAACAGTGCAGGAACTGCAACTAGTCCACTTATATTATATTCTTTCATGTTTTTAGCAATATCTTTTATACTATCTGCAAAGCAAAGTCTAAAGCCTATATAATAGCAAAACAAAAAGCTTGCAGTACATGCTAGAGTATGATGCAAAGGCAAAAATACTAAAATGCTATCATTTTCTTCATACTTTATTAAAGTGGTCATTGCTGATACATTAGAACAAATATTATATTGAGACAGCATAACTGCCTTGGGCTCACTGGTTGTTCCAGATGTATAAATTAAAACAGATAAAGCATTTTTATCCGTTTCAACACAATCATATCTAGTATCTCCCGAGCTGAGTAAATCTCTTCCAGCCACAAGCAATTGTTGATATGATAAAATGTTGCCAGAATTTGTTTCTGCATCCATACATATAAGGTATTTTAAATTGGTTGTTTTTGATGAAAATAACTTTTCTAATAAAGGCTGAAATTTTGCATCAAAAATGACTGCTTCAATACCACTACGTATTATTAGTTTTTCTAATTCATTTTGTGGCAATAAGCAGTCAAGAGGTACTATAATGTTGCCACTTGTTGCTATTGCAAAATAACTGCAGCACCATTCGTACCTATCTGGAGAAATAATTCCTATTTTTTTATTATTTAAATTTAAGTTAATTAAACCAGTTCCTAATTCTTTAATATTCTCTTGAAAGTCAATAAAAGTAATATCATGTAATTCTTTGTTTTTGTCCTTAATAGTAAAAGCAATTTTGTTATTGAATTGCTTTGTACAAGAATTAATAAGTTCACTAAAAGTATCTACTTTTTTTTCTTCATATATTTTATTTTTTTTCATAACTATTAATCTTAGTCCCTTCGAATTGGTTCTTGAAATTAATAACTGAACAAAAGTCAATTATTAAAACCTTCTCTATTATAACATATAAGGGCTAGTTTTATCAACAATTTTCACTATAAATGAAACTAAAAAGTTAAAAAATGTTTGAATACTTAACAGTTTCGACAAAATACGTCAACATATGACAGAAAAATGTAATGAATAAACAAGGAAGAATGTGGGAAAAATGTTAAAGGGAGGAAAAGAAAAGATGAAAAAATATAATAAAAAAGGAAAAAAACAAGAAGGTAGAGTTCTTAAATTTTTAGAAACAGTTATTTTAACAATATTAATTATCTCGTTTGCTGTTTTAATATATTGCATATATGTTTCTCTGGGAATAGATGATTCAGCAAAAAACAGTGGGGATTACGAGACAAAGAAATTGTCAGCTGAAATAGAGAAGAATACTGAAGTTACAGAAAGTGATATATCTGAAATGATAGAAAAAGTGAATAAAAGCATAGTTGGAATATCTAAAATAAAAAATAAAGGAAGTACAATATTTATGGAAGATTCTGTATCTGATCTGGGATTGGGAACAGGATTTATTGTTTCAAAAAATGGATATATAGTAACAAATGCACATGTTTCAGGAAACAAGTATAGTAATTGCTATGTGACCTTAGAAAACGGAAAGAGCTATACTGCAGACGTTGTGTGGGCAGATGCTGATGTGGATATAAGTGTAATTAAAATTAATGTTGGGGGACTGGAATGCATGGAATTGGGAGATTCAGACAATATCAAAATAGCACAAAAAGTGTATGCCATAGGAAATCCAATTGGATTTGAATTTCAAAGAAGTGTAACTTCGGGGATAATAAGTGGCTTAAATAGAACATTAAAATTAGAAGAAAACGAAGAAGATTATTATATGGAAGATTTAATACAAACAGATGCAACTATAAATCCTGGAAATAGTGGAGGTCCATTAGTTGACGATACAGGAAAAGTTATCGGAATAAATTCAGTAAAAATAACAAGCGCAGAAGGAATAGGATTTGCTTTACCCATAAATATAATCAAGCCTATTGTTGAAAAATTAAAAACTACTGGGGAATATAAACCTGCAGCTCTAGGAGTATTTGCATATGACAAAAATGTGATTCCATATATTAATCAAGACCTTGGAATAAGTCAGAATTTAGAATCTGGAATATATATCGCAGAAATTGTTAAAAATTCCCCTGCAAGTAATGCAGGGTTAAAAGAAGGAGATGTTATATTAAAAATAGATGAAAAAGAATTAAAGAAAATGAGCGAATTGAGGGCATATATATATTCAAAATCACCAGGAGATAAGGTGACAATAGAGTATTTAAGAAACAATAAGAAACTTCAAGTGGAAGTAGTGCTTGTGAAAAAATAAAAAAACTAACATTTAAATATTGCTAGACTTTAACGAAAAATTATAGTATACTAAAAATGTAGAGGGCATAGTAAGTACTAATTTAATGCCATAAGAAAGGAAGAAAAAAATGGGAACGATAATAATAGTAGCAATTTTAGTTTTAATTTTTATTTTGATCTTAGCTTCATACAATAAGTTGGTAAAGCAAAGAAATGTTGTAAAACAATCCCAATCTGGAATAGAAGTATACTTGAATCAAAGATTTGATTTAATACCAAATTTGGTTGAATGTGTAAAATCATATACAAAATATGAAGGGGAAACGCTAAATAAAATTGTAGAATTAAGAAATCAATATAATAAGACTAAAGGTGTAGACTTAAATAAAGCTACTGAATTGAATAATAATATTGATAAAATTTTAGTTGTAGCTGAGAATTATCCAGAATTAAAATCTAGTGAACAATATTTGAATTTACAAACCAATCTTACTAAATTGGAAAGTCAACTTCAAGCAGCGAGAAGAATTTATAATAATGATGTAACAAATTATAATAATAGTTTAGAAACAATACCAAGTAATATAATTGGAAAAATGTTTGGATTTAAGAAAGCAGAATTGTTCCAAATAGAGGAATATAAAAAAGAAAATGTTAAAGTTAATTTTGGAGAATAAGTTGTAAGACATTGTCTGTACAATTAAATAAGGTATGTATATGAAGAAAGATTTTGAAAGCTTATATAATGAATTAACAAGTCAGGAAAGTGACTTTTATGAAATTTGGAATAAGGCAAATAAAGACCGAAAAACGAAAAATATAATTATGGTATTAGTTTTGCTTGTAAGCATAGTAATATTGGCAATAGTAATAAAAACACAGCAAGAGGCATTATTACCTGTGGCAAAGATTATGATATTTGTGGATATATTTGCATTGGTTATTTTAGAAATTATATTTAATAAAAGCAGTACAATGTACAATGATACATATAAAAAAAATATAGTTGAAAAATTAATATGTAATTTTTTTGATGAGGTAGATTATGTTCCTAAGAAAAAAATGCCAATGGATATTTACAATGAAGTTTCATATAATGAGAGCTATAATGAGTATGTATCAGATGATTATATAGAAGCTAAAATAGATAATAAATATGATATGAAAATGGCGGAAGTAAAAACTGTAAAAGAAACTACGTATATTGATAGCGATGGAAATACTAGAACTGAGAAAATTACGGTGTTTTGGGGACTGTTTGCAAAAATTGAAATAAATAAATTTACGAAAAATTCATTACAAATAAGACCAGATAAAAGCATAGGAAAAAAACAAAGATTAGAGATGGATTCGAGTGAATTTGAAAAGTATTTTGATGTTAAGTCAGAAAACAATATTGTGGGTATGCAAATGCTAACATCGGATATAATGGAATTATTATTAAACTATAGAAAAGAATTAGATAAACCAATAGACATTGATGTGATAAATAATTGTATATACATAAGGTTGCATGTGGAAAATATGTTTGAGGCGAAGGTTAATAGTAAAGATGTTATAGATAGAGGGAAAACAAAAGAATATTATTCAATGCTAAACTTTATATATGACTTATCAAAACAAGTAATAGAGATGGGAGAAGGAGATTATTAAACCCGATATTTTATAATATCGGGTTTAAATTTATTATATTAAATTTACGTCAAATTTTATTTCAAAATCGTTGAAACTCTCTAGATTGTTGAATTCTAAACATTTAAGATAATTATCCAATTGTTCCTGATATTTACAACCAGCAATGATTGCTGGATTTAGTTCTGATTTAAACATAAGATCCATAGCTAATCTTAAAGCTTCTACAATAGATTTTCCTTCCTTATCTCTAATTAAAGAATATGTTTCCCTGAATCTTGCTAAAACTGGGAAATGTTGATAATAACTTAAAGGAATAATAAACTCATTATTAATAACATCAGAATAAGATTTGTATTTATTAGGATATTGTTCTAAGTAATCTTCAATGTCGGTTTTTTTGTATGGTAGAAAAACTTTTTTTTGTTTTTCTGATATAAGAAGTGTATTATTATCAGGAAGAAATCCTATATCTATATTTTTGCTATTTGTAGTCCTTGTAGACTTTTCTTCTCTTAAATTTATTTGAGAAATATCAATATTAAATTTAGAAAAATAAAACTGAGTTGTAGAATCAGCAAGGAAACTGTTGATGAAAGATTTTCTTACATTAATTTCTGAATTTGTTTTTTCTATAAAAGATGAATAATCTACAATATCCTTTTTTATTACTAGGGTCTTACTTGCAGATTCCTCAGAAGAAAACTTTTGAGATGAGATATCTATAAGCAGACTGATAATGTTAGAATTTAGAGATTTAGTACGTTCCTCGGCAGACAATAATAATTTTATACATTCGTTTACATAAGTAAATGCTTTAGTTGTACTGTCAACAAGGCCCGAAAAACTTTCAACAGGTTCTTGAACTGCTGAGTCAGGAAGATTATTTATTAAAGAGATTAGAGAATCTCTGAGTTTTTGGAATAGATTAATTTGAGAATCTATTTCTTGTATATTTTTGTCTAAGCTAGATATAAAAGAAAAGTCCTTTTCAGTTAAATAGCTGTTTAAAAAAGAACTGTTTTCCAATAAGTCGACTTTAAGCATAATAAAACCTCCACTTAACTAATTATAACATAAAAATAAGGTAGAAAAGTTTACATTTTTGTTACAAAAAAACAAAAAAGAGAAAAAATGCAATAAAAACGTAATAAAAAAGTAACAATTTTGTAATTGAATAGAACAAAGAAAATTAGTATAATTAAAGAGTAAGGAGGATTTTAGCATGAGAAAAAGTAAAAAGAATTATGCAATAGTTGCATTAGTGGTTATTCTACTATGCTTGGCGATTGGTTATGCTGCATTTACGGCTAATTTAACAATTAATGGTACTGCTACAGGTACAGGAACATGGGAAGTTAAATTTGTAAGTGCAAAAATGAGTGATGCAGACCATGGAACCGTAAGCTTTACAGATGACGCAGTAACTGTAAATGCTGAACTTGCATTTCCTGGTGACGGATGTACAGTTACTGTGGAAATAAAAAACAACGGAAGTATACCAGCTAAGTTAACAGGACTAGAATTAAAGTCAAAAGATGGAACAACAGATTTTACTAGCTCAGATATAACTGTTGGATACCCAGACAACATTGATGTTGGAAGTGAAGTTATTGCAGCTGGAGAAACATGTCCTATCACAATATCAATCAAATGGAATGATAATTCAGTAGCAAAGAATGTGAGTGCGGAATTTAAAGTATTATTTACATATGAGCAAGATACAACATCAGTTAATGTTGCACCAAGTCATGGAGCACACACGAAATAATTTGAAATTGGCTATAGAATGAAATGGTTACATTTCATTCTATAGTTGTGTAATTTAAAATAGGAAAAGAAAATGCAAAAATCAAAAATTTTTACGATCTTAATAACTCTAATTATATTAATATATGGAATGGTAGCAAATAGTATATTAAGTACTAAAATTAGCTTTTGGTATTTATATATAATTAATCCACTGTTTTACATATTTGCAGCTATAATGTTAAGAGCGTTATTAGGAAAAGAAATAAAAAATAGAAATAACAAAGTAGCAAATAAGTCCAAAGAGTATGCGATAATAGGTGCAATGGCGTATATTATAATAAGTTTACTCCTAGGGCTAATTGTCACCTTTGGAAGAAATCCTTACTCTACTACATTGAAGGGACTAATAATTAATATTTGGGTTTTAGGTAGTGTAGTAATTGCAAAAGAATATATTAGAAACAAGTTAATAAATAATGTATATGAGAAAGAAAAAATAAATATTGCAATTTTAATATCGATAGTATATGTACTTATAGACATAAATTTGAGTAGATATTTTACAGATGAGATTGCAACAATATATCTGGTAAAACAAATATTCCAAACATTTATACCATCAATTGTAAAGAATATCCTATTTTCATATATGGCTATAAATGCAGACTATAGAGCATCAATAATATATCAAATTACAATAAATATTTATTTGTGGATTAGCCCAATACTGCCAAATTTAAATTGGATGACTGGAAGCATACTAGAAATATCTATTCCTATAATATTATTTATGTATATACAATATTTGAAAACAAAAAATTCTCTATATAAAACAAGGGAGGATTTAATTAGGTCGGACCCGAAAAATGCGATACCTTTTATAGTAGTTGTGGTATTGGCAATATGGTTTGCCGTAGGAGTTTTTCCAATAAGGCCTGTTGCAATTGCATCTGGCAGTATGGTTCCGGAAATGAGCGTTGGTGATGTGGCAATAATAGAAAAATGTACCCCTAATGATATTTTTGTAGGGGATATTGTTGAGTATAAAATGGAAGGTTATACGGTAATCCATAGAGTAATAGAGAAAAAACAAAAAAATGGAGAATATATTTTTATAACAAAAGGAGATAATAATAAAACTGCTGACAAAGAGGCTGTATTGGAAGATCAAATAATAGGCAAATGTATTTTTAAAATTAAATATATTGGATATCCAGCGGTTGGGTTACATATCGTGCAAACTAATAACAACATAGAGGTAGAAACAGGAAATAACTAAAGAAAGTGAGGCAAAGAATGAGTAGAGTAAGAAAAAGACGAATAAGAAAATCTACCAAAGCAACATATATAATATTACTTATGTTCATATTAATTTTTGCAATAAGTCAATTCATTCTTATGCTTCAAGAAAATGAATTAACTTATAAAAAGAAAGAGATATATAATTACACAAATGACTTTAGATATAATTATGAAGTTAATTTGATAAAAAATAAATATATTGATAAGACATCATTAGGAATGAATGAGCAAGCATATATAACAGATTTAATTGATAATATAACATTAGATTTAAAATATATGTATTCTGGTTCAGAAACATCAGAAGTTGAATACAAGTACAGTGTTGTGGGAAAACTAGCAGCTGTTTATACAAGAGATGGTGAAGAACAGAAAATATTAGAAAAAGACTATAACTTATTAGATGAAACGGAAGGAAAATCAGATAATAAGGAAGTAAAGATAGATGAAAAAATTCAAATTGATTTAAAAGATAAAAATAGTTTGATAAAAGATTTTGAACAAAATATGAATATGTCGGTTGATGCAACATATACTGTAGTTTTAAATTTGGAGACTACTACAAATATTGAAGGAGAAAAAGTTGAAAATAAAATAAATCCAAAAATAGTTATAGATATTGGAAAGAAAACAACAAAGATTTCTGGGGAAAACAATCAAAATAATACAGAATATGTGACAATAAAAGTTGCAGAAAACAATAGAAGAAATGATTCGTATTTAATTGTTTATGGAGTAGTGGCTGTTATTGCCGTGATTGCACTTAGATATGTAATTACGAAAACAGAAGTAACAGTGATAATAAGAAATGAATATAGGCAAGAAATTAACAGAATCTTAAAACTATGTCAAGATAAGATTGTTCAAGTTAAAAGTAGACCAGATTTGAATAAGGATAAACTAATAGAGGTAAAAGATTTTGGAGAATTAGTGAAGTTATCAGAAGAGTTGTATAAGCCAATTTTATTCTGGGAAAATAAAGAAAAAACAGAATCGTGGTTTATAGTAATGAGTAATAATACAATCTACAAATATGCAATTAAGAAAGATTAGTTTATTATAAACAATCTTTCTTAATTATTATATATGGACATAGAAATGAATAATTTGGAAAAAATTATTTATAGTTAGAGGTAAAATTATGAAGAAAGAAAAATTTAAATTCAAAAAGAAAAATAAAATTGCAAGTATTCCATTAACACTTGTAATATTTATACTTATAATTTTATTAATTGCAATATCATATGCAAAATGGGAAAGCACATTAATAGTTGAAGGAAATGTGATTGGTAAAGAGCCCGAGTTGCCAGTTGATCCAGTTAAGCCAAGCGAGGATTCGGACAGATTTACAACTAATACATCATTAACTGCAGGAGCATTTGGTTATCAAATTTTTACACTTGTAGGTGATACGGTAGAGGGAAATGTTATTACAACTAAATTAGCTAATGGAAGTAAGACATGGCTTACTACTAATATGACAGCAACATTTTCGTTGACAATACAGAATAATTCTGGAATGACTTATACGGATGGAAAGGTTACATATGGAAAAGAGGATTCGCAAGGATATATTAATCCTCAAAGTCAAACTTTATCAAGTGCAACAATTACAAGTGGACAAACAACAACTTTAGAATGTAAAGTGCGATTAAGGGCTAATGCAAAAATAAATGTTGGCTCATATGTGTTATATAAGATTGAATTTGTAACTTCAACAGGAAAAAAACAATATTATTATTATAAGATATTAATTTCAGCTTAAGTGGAAGATAAAAAAATGTGTTATAAGTAAATTGGAAATAGAAACTTTTGTTGTGAAAAAGTTTAAACTATGATAAGATATGCATAGAAAAGTGTATAAAAAGTGGAGAAACATATGGAAGAAAATTTATTGGATGTAAATAAATTTAATATAATACAAGATGAAGAAAACTATTATTTCTTTAGAGCATTAAACATGGCTGATAATGCTGATGTTGAACAACAAGTAACTGTATCGGAAAGTGGAAAGATAGAGAGAATAAGAACTGATAGAGAAAGATTTGATGGTGAAGCAAAGTATACAGAAAATTCTGAAATTTCGTTGAAAGAGATATATGACCATATAAAAATGCATTATAGAAAAGATACAAATTGCATCTCACTTACAAGCAATAGCAACGTTGCAGTAAACTACGGAAGAGGCTCATACAAGGATAAATATGTTATGATAAAAATCCCTAAAAAGGAATTTGGAGAGCAAACTGTAGTTGCAGGACAATATATGTTAAGAGAAATTCTTTCTAGAGTGGAACAAGCTATAGAAAAATTGCCAGAGGAAAAGAAACAGAAAATTTTAGAGATTTTTACTCAGATAGAAAGTGCTAAGGAAATTAAAGACCTAAAGGATATAATTGCTCAAAGATACACTGCTGAAAATGAAAAATTAAATCCACACAAAACACATTCAAGAAAAGGGATAATATATAATTTCCCTAGAACAAGAATTAGTAGTTATCAATCATTGAACGAAGAACAATTGTTGGAAGTAAATAAAGCATATGCAAAAATGGCAGTTCTAGAAAATGAACATGTACTAGAACATGTGATTCCACATTCTTCAAATTCAAAATTGAGGACGACAATAGGAAGTGCATTTTCATCTGCTGAAATAATTCATTATGGAGACATAAAAGAAGAATCTATAATGGAAGTTCCTAAAGAAATGGTTGATATATTTGCTTTAGTACAGCAAGTAAATGGTGTTGATAAAAATAAATTAGAAGAATTAAAACGAGCATTAATAGCAGTAGCGCAAGATGGCACGAAGATTCCTAAAATACCAGAAATAGATTCTCAGGTGAGAAGTGATATATCAATAGAAGATATGTATGAGCTTACTGAGGGAAAAGTAGAATATGGTAAGGCTAATTCTGTTGTTAAAGATATGTTTTATTTAAGCAAATCAAGGAAAAACGCAATTGCTCTTTCAAATGCTTTGAGTGAAATATTAGGAAATGACCAAAAGTTTGAAGAAATAATTCAATATATAATGGAAAATGGATTCAGAATAGAGCCTGAAATAATTTCGAGAAAAAGCGGAGAAGGAATAAAATTAAGTGAATCTGTGAATTTGAATCTATCAAAGGAAGAGCAAGCATTAGTAGATGAAGTAAAAAGATTATCGCCAGAAGAATTGGATAGAGTTATTCAAAATGGAGGATTAGATAATGCCAGGAATATTATAACAAAAACATTTGGAAATGTTAGAGAAAATGAAAAAATAGATAAAGAGAGATATTATGCAGAGGCAATAGTTTCGCAATATAATTGGCAAGATATTGGAATAGAAGAATTTAAAGTTGCAGAGAGAAATGAATTAGTAACTAGGCTTCAGAAAAAAATATATTATAAATTATATCCATGGTAAGCAAGGTACTGTGGGGAAAACAGAAGATGAAATAATTGCAGAGGTATTTCCAAATATAACATTTGAAACGTATTCAGGATTGCTTGCTAAAAGAGGGGAAGATAAGATTTTAGGCTATCAAGAATATTTAAGTAAGGTTTTCGAAGAAACAGACATTGTACCACAATTACACTCATTACTTGGAAGTTATAGTAAAGATAAAAACAAAGAAGAGTTAGAAGCATTTGAATCAGATGATTCAGAAGAAACTAAATTTATGGTTGTAATGAATAAAGCAAATGAAGGACTACATATAGATGGAGTAGATGGAATTGTTTGGCTTAGAGCATTAGATGAAAATTCTAGAATTCTATACTTACAACAATTAGGAAGAACAATATATGCTTTAGATGAAGATAATCCTTTACCAGATGACAAAAGACCAGTTGTAATTGATTTGGCAAATAATTCTTTAACTGTCAGAATGGAAAAAGAATTTGAAAATGTTGAACCAATAGATGATTTAGAAGCATTAACAATTGTAACAGAATGGATAAATGAACATGATGGAATGATGCCAAACAGAGAAAGTTCAAATAAGCAAGAACAACACTATTATGCTGTTTTAAGAAGAATTCAAAATAAATACAGTAATTATTTAGATGGATTTGATGATTTTGAAGAGTTATCCGATGAAGATAAATCAGAAATACTAGAAATAATAGATTTAGCATCAGAAGTTGACTTGTGGAATATTGAACTGCCACCAATTCCTAAAGCGAGAGGCAATAAAGATGAATTTGATCCATTTACAGTAGAAGGAATATTAAAAGATTTTGTTGAATTTAAGGATGATATTGATGCTAGTATTACAAGAAATACTTCTTTAAAAAACGCATTAAAGATAGAAAATTGGTGTAAAGAACATTATGGAGAAATGCCAGTATGGAAAAGAAAATTACCAAGTCAAACTGCCAAGAATGAAGAAGAAAAAAGATTAGGGAGAGCTCTAGGTAATTTAAGAACAAAAATGAAACAATATGAAGGGCAAGAAAAAAGCCCAAGAAACTAAATCTAATATTTTAGATCATAAAATGTCTGTTGAACTAATGTCACTAATTTACAAATCAGGTACAAGTGAGAAAGAAATAAAAGAAAAGTATAGAGATTAGAGAGGAATATATATGGAAGATAAAGAAAATCAATAGAATAAATTATATGAGAATTATATAAATAAAAAATTCAAAAACTGGGATCAATATTTTAAAACCAAAATGAAATTAAAAAAGAGATTTTTAAATCAAGTTTTAAAATATTATGATGGAGAAAAACCTGTACTAGAATGTGGTGCTGGAACCGGTAAATTTTCTGCATATCTTGCTTCAAAAGGAGTAAATACTTATGCGATGGATTTAGAGCAAGCAATGGTGGAACAAGCTAAAGAACTATCAAAACAGGTAAGTCCTGAAAATAATGTAAATGTCTTTCAAGGAGATATTAGAAAAATACCATTTGAAAATAAATATTTTTCAGTAACACATAGTAGTGGTGTTATGGAACATTATAGTGATGAAGAAATTGTTGAAATTATAAATGAGCAATTGAGAGTATCAGATATTTGTGTTTTTAGTGTTCCAACTCCATATTTTGAGAAAAAAATGCTGGGCAATGAGAGATTTATGAAAAGAAATAAATGGAGAGAAATAATAAATAAAAGTAATGCTGTAATTATTAAAGAAACAGGTTACCACTATAAAACGTTTTATAATAGATTTATAGATATTTGTAAAAAACCAAAAAGAATATTTAAACCAATAGCTTTATATGTGTTTGTTTTAAAAGAAAAGGAGGAAAAATAAAATGATATATGTAGTTAGACACGGACAAACTGATTGGAATCTTGAAGGTAGGTTTCAAGGTAGAATTGATATTGAATTAAATGAAAAAGGAAGAGAACAAGCAAAAAAAACAAAGGAAAAATTAGATGGAATTAAATTTGATAAGGTTTTTTCAAGCCCATTAAAAAGAGCCTATGAAACAGCACAAATAATTACAGATGAACCAATTGAAATCGATGATAGAATAATTGAGAGATGCAACGGACAATTAGAAGGAAGGCTAAAAGCTGAATGTGAAAATATGGTAGATTTCACAGATGAAAATGAGCAGAAATTAGGAATAGAATCATTACCTGATTTTAGAGGTAGAATAACGAACTTTTTTGATGAATTAGAAAAAAAGTATGCAGGAAAGAATGTATTGATTGTAACTCATGCTGGAGTGAGCATATATGTAAGATGCTATTTTGAAGGTGAACCTAAAGACGGAAATTACAATAATTATAAATTAAAAAATTGTGAAGTACTTGAATATGATAATAATACAAGAAAAAAAGATAAAGTAATTGAAGGTGATTTTGAAAGATAAAATATGGAGAAGATATAAATTTTCTCCATAGTCAGACTGTTGGACAAAATATTTTTGTATACTTTGTCAACAATCTGTCAGAAACACTTAAGTATTGAGTGTTTCTGATTTTAAAATAAGGTTGTTGTGTTTAAACTTAACTATCTCTTCAGTATTGTATTTAATTTATCTTCAGCTTTTTTTACAAAATAATTATTTTTTTCTATAGGTATTTCAAGTTGATTTACTAATTTTTTTAGTTTATCGATTGTGTTGTAATTGTCATTTGTTTCGATTTCAATTAGAGTATTACTATTTTCTATGAACTTCAAAGCTAACTCAAGCTTATCTTTACAATAGATAACATCACTTTCTTTAATATTCATAATTTCATAATAACCAATTTCATTAAATAAATTTATGGCAGTTTTAAAATCTAATATATCACAATTAATTGCTTTCTGATTTAAAATTTCTCCTTTTTCATTGAAAATTTTCTTTTTAAATGTTACTTTTTGAACGATTCTACCATCGTCAACAATATATCGTATAATTACAGCTTTTGCTAATATTTCTCTAGTTGTTAATTTCTCGATATTTATATCTTTTGGGATTAAATAATAATCATCAAGTGTGAATTTTCTACCCTCATTAAATCCTTTATTAATCAGGTGTTTTATTAATTCCGTATTTGAGCAAGTGACTTTAATTGTAATTTCATTATCTTCTTTTACTGACATTTTAACCTCCAACATTATTCTATTAAATATAAAAAAAATAGCAAAGATGTATTTGAAATCCAATATATCTTTGCTGTTAATGTCCCTATTTAAGGTTGGACTTCCTATCTATTTGTATAATATGGTCGAGGTGACAGGGATCGAACCTGCGACCTCATGGTCCCAAACCACGC
>USNR01000017.1 GCA_900556135.1 uncultured Clostridium sp.
CATATTCAACGTGTGCTGTGTTGATTGTGATTCCTCTTGCTTTTTCTTCTGGAGCACCATCGATTTGATCGTATGCTTCATATTTAGCTTTTCCTAATAAGCTTAAGTATTTTGTAATAGCTGCTGTTGTTGTTGTTTTTCCATGGTCAACGTGTCCGATTGTACCAATGTTAACGTGTGGCTTTGATCTAACAAATTTTTCCTTTGCCATTTATATTTCCTCCTTTAATTTAAATTTTAACTAAAATTTTCATTTTACTTTTAAGTTTCGTAAATTTATCTTCAACATACATAAGTATAATTTCATCAAAATCTACCCACTATTTCAGTAATTTTCAATTTCGATTAAAATTTATTAATTATTTTAGTGATTTAAGCTCACCACTCTATTTTTATTTTTTTAAAATTAATAACTTAATATCAATCATTTGCATTTTATAACATTTCTATTAAAAATGCAAGTGTTTTCAATTATTTTTCATTTTCCTCTGCTTCTTTGGTCATTTTTTTAGCCAAATTTTGAACTTCTTCATTGAATCCTTTTACTACTTGTTTATAAAAATTTGAACTAATATGTTTTTTTGATTTCAACATCTTTTTAAGTTTTCTCGAAAGAAATTTCTATCTTTATGCATATAATCCTCTTTCCTTATAAACTAATCTTGCTTTTTAGTTCTAGATGCAACAATTTGCTCTAATACAGATTTTGGAACTTCTTCGTAATGGCTTGGTTCCATTGCATATGTTCCTCTTCCTTGAGTCTTAGAACGTAAGTCTGTCGCATAACCAAACATCTCTGATAGTGGTATAAATCCTCTTATTATTTGGCTACCATTTCTAGCTTCCATACCTTCCATTCTTCCACGTCTAGAGTTTATATCTCCAATAACGTCTCCCATGTACTCTTCTGGAACTGTTATTTCAACTCTCATTATTGGCTCTAATAATACAGATTTACCTTGTTTACATCCTTCTTTGAATGCCATTGAACCTGCAATCTTAAATGCCATTTCTGAAGAGTCAACCTCATGGTATGATCCATCTACTAGAGTAGCTTTAAAGTCTATAACTGGATATCCAGCAAGAACTCCAGATTCAGCTGCTTCTCTAACTCCATCTTCAATAGGTTTGATATATTCTTTTGGGACAACACCACCAACGATTTTGCTCTCAAATTCTATACCTTTACCTGGCTCTAATGGTTCCATTTCTAGCCAAACATCACCATATTGTCCACGTCCACCTGATTGACGTATGAATTTACCTTGAACTTTAACTTTATTTCTGATTGTTTCTTTGTAAGAAACTTGTGGTTTACCTACAGTACATTCAACCTTGAATTCTCTCTTTAATCTATCTACTATGATATCTAAGTGTAACTCACCCATACCAGCGATAATTGTTTGTCCAGTTTCATGATCTGTATATGTTTTGAATGTTGGATCTTCTTCAGCTAATTTTGCTAAAGCAATTCCCAACTTTTCACTATTAGCCTTATCTTTTGGCTCTATAGCTATATCAATAACTGGCTCTGGGAATTCCATAGATTCTAATATAACTGGATGAGCTGGATCACATAGTGTATCACCAGTTGAAACTTCTTTTAGTCCAACGGCTGCTGCTATATCACCTGCATATACCTTTGTTATATCCTCTCTGTGGTTAGCATGCATTAATAGGATTCTTCCTATTCTATCTTTTTTATCTTTGTTGGCATTTAATACAGTTGAACCTGCATCTAATGTTCCAGAATAAACTCTGAAGAAACATATTTTTCCAACGAATGGATCAGTAGCTATTTTGAATGCTAAAGCTGCGAAAGGCTCGTTATCATCTGTCTTTCTTTCTACTTCGTTTCCATCTTCGTCTACACCTTTAATATGAGGTATATCTAATGGAGATGGTAAGAAGTCAACTACTGCATTTAATAACTCTTGAACACCTTTATTCTTGTATGAAGAACCACATGTCATTAGAATTAAGCTATTAGATATAGTACCTTTTCTTAATCCTTTTTTGATTTCTTCGATTGTTAATTCTTCACCTTCTAGGTATTTCATCATTAATTCATCATCTTGTTCAGCTGCAGCTTCAACTAATTCAGCTCTATATTTTTCTGCATCTGCTTTCATATCTTCAGGAATATCACATTCTTCAATGTCTTTTCCTAAGTCATCCTTATGAATAAATGCTCTCATTTTGATTAGGTCTACAATACCTTGGAAATTATCTTCAGCTCCAATTGGTAATTGGATTGGTACTGGGTGAGCTCCTAATCTTGTTTTTATTTGGTCTATACATCCGTAAAAATCAGCACCTGTAATATCCATTTTATTAACATATACCATTCTTGGTACTTGATATTTATCAGCTTGTCTCCATACTGTTTCTGATTGTGGTTGAACTCCACCTTTAGCAGCTAGTACGAGTACAGCACTATCTAGAACTCTTAAAGATCTTTCAACCTCAACAGTAAAGTCAACGTGACCTGGTGTGTCGATGATGTTAATTCTATGACCTAACCAACGGCAAGTTGTAGCAGCAGAAGTAATTGTAATACCTCTTTCTTGCTCTTGAACCATCCAGTCCATAGTAGCTTCACCTTCATGAACTTCACCTATTTTATGTGTTTTTCCTGTATAGAAAAGTATTCTCTCAGTTGTTGTTGTTTTACCAGCATCAATGTGAGCCATAATTCCTATGTTTCTTACTTTCTCTAAAGGAAACTCTCTTTTTGTTTCAGCCATTTTCTATTTATCCTCCTTCTCTATATATTTTAATATTTTTTAATTTTCATAATTAATTCTTCTATTCAAATTTTAATTAGAAGCCTCTATAACAAGGTAACAAAATCAAAAATACCGCAGGCGTATGTGTATACGTTGAGGATATTTTTAGATACAAGTTAACGCAGTTAGACGTAGCTTTAATTAAAATTTCTTTATTTTCTTTAATTTAAACTAGGAACAAGTATTGCAAGGCAGTCTAGCTAAAAAAGCGCAGATAATACGTGTGTATATCGAGCATTTTTTATGCGACGACTAACGCAACAAGACGCAGTTCATCGTTTAAATTTCTAGAATTTGTAATGAGCAAAAGCCTTATTAGCTTCAGCCATTCTATGCATATCTTCTTTCTTCTTAAATGCTCCACCATTTCCAGCAACAGCATCCATTATTTCAGCTGCAAGTTTCTCAGCCATAGTTTTTTCATGTCTGTTTCTTGCATATGTTACAAGCCATCTTAAACCTAAAGTTTGTCTTCTTTCTGGTCTAATCTCTAATGGTACTTGGTATGTTGCACCACCAATTCTTCTAGCCTTAACTTCTAGAACTGGCATTACATTATTTAGTGCAGCTTCAAATACTTCTAATGGATCTTTTTGCTCTTTTTCTTTTATGATATTAAATGCATCATAAACTATAGTTTGAGCAACTGTCTTTTTACCGTCAAGCATAACATTGTTTATTAATTTTGTAACAACTTTGCTATTATACATTGGATCTGGTAAAACTTCTCTTTTTGCTATATATCCTTTTCTTGGCACTATTCTTCCCTCCTTTTAAAATTTGATACTAATAATTACCTAGTATCATAGGTACTCTAAAAAGTTCAATACTAAATACTTCTCGAAACTTTTTCAGTTTAGTGCTATATAATTTATTTTAAATTTAAGTACCTTAAATTAATAAGTTATATGCACTATATTGTAGATCTACTACTTTAAAATTCTCCATATATTCTGAAAATTAGAAGCAAGTATAACAAGGCAACCGAATCAAAAATACCGGAAATGTACATGATGTACGTTGTTTACCTTATTTTTATTTACTTGAAATTTCTGCAGAATTTGGAATTAGAAACAAGTATTGCGAGGCAGTCTAGCTAAAAAAGCGCAGATAGTACGTGTTGTACATCGAGCATTTTTTATGCGAAGACTAACGAAGCAAGACGTAGTTTATAATTTTAAATTTTATTTTTTAGGACGCTTAGCTCCATACTTAGATCTTCCTTGCATTCTGTCCTTAACACCTGCTGTATCTAATGTTCCTCTTATAATGTGGTATCTAACACCTGGAAGGTCTTTTACTCTTCCACCTCTTATTAAAACAACACTGTGTTCTTGTAAGTTGTGTCCGATTCCTGGAATATAAGATGTTACTTCGTATCCATTAGATAGTCTAACTCTGGCAACTTTTCTTAAAGCTGAGTTTGGCTTCTTAGGTGTAACAGTTTTAACAACAGTACATACTCCTCTTTTTTGTGGAGCTCTTCTATCTGTTACCTTCTTCTTCATTGAATTATATCCATGTTGAAGAGCTGGTGAAGTAGATTTTGATTTTGTTGTTGTTCTTCCTTTTCTTACTAATTGATTAATTGTTGGCACTTAAATTTCACCTCCTATTTTTTTATTGTTAATTGTTCCAGTATTTGGATTACAATCAGCTTAATTATTTTATCATACTACTTTTGGAAAGTCAAGGTTTTATTTCCATTTTTTTATTGTTTCCGTAGGCTTTTGTCGATTTTTGCCATACGATTTTTCTTTATTTTCACGACATTATGTTATATACTTGTTTTTTCTCTTTTATAAAAAGTCTATATATGAGGACGTGTCATATATGAAAGGTTTAATCCTGTTATGTGTATTGATACTTATATACTTAATTTTAAAACTTTTTTAATGAGTATTACTACATATGAGAAACTCCCACATCTGCAAATGTGGGAGTTAATTTTGTGTCATAAATTAAGTTTCATCCTGCTACTTATATATATACTCTATTTAACATTAAAAGTCAATCATAATCACTTACAAAACTAAAAAATCGTTCGACACTTTTTGATATTCTCTACGAAATAATCTAACCAACCTTTTTTCTCTATGGTTTTATCACATACTATGTCTACACTCTCTATTATATCGTCATTCTTGCTTATTGTTAAAGTCCCTATCTGTTGCCCTTTCTGGACTGGTGCTTCTGTGCTTGTTATAGTCTTTATTTCATACTTAACATTATCGAGTTGTTCCTTACTAACTAATATTTCTGTTTTTTCTATATTTCCCAGTCTTAGCTTGATTTTATCTGACTTGCCTTTTATTATTTCTATTCTATCTGAATTTATTTCTTTCCATTTATTAAACGCTTCTGTTGCTTGTTCTTTAATATTTATCTTTTCAAAATTAGAAAAAGCATATTCTATAAGCTTTATACTATCTTTTGTTCTATCTTTTTTTGTGTCTGCTCCAAGTACAATTGTTATAAGGTCCTTATCCCCTCTTTTTACTTCAGTTACCAAACATCTTCCTGCTCCATTAGTAAAACCAGTTTTTACTCCTACTACTCCATTTAAGCTTCCTAACAATTCGTTAGTATTATTAAGCGCTTTGGCATAACCATTTATTGTTATTGTATAATTTTTTGTACCAACTATATTTGTAAATGTTTTATTCTTCAAAGCATAATCTGTTAATTTTGCAAGTTCAGTTGCCGTAGTATAGTGTTCTGGATTATCTAATCCATGAGGGGTAACAAAGTGAGTATTTACTAGTCCTAAGTTTTCTGCCTTTTGATTCATCAAAGTAGCAAATCCTTCAACAGAACCGCCCACTTCTATTGCCAATGCCACAGCTGCATCATTGCCAGATCTTAGCATTAACCCATATAGTAAATCGTTAATTGTTATTTTATCGTTTTTCTTTAACCCTAGTCTTGATCCTCCTGTTCCCGCCGCCTTAGACGTTACCGTAACAATTTTATTCAGATCTTCTACATTTTCTAAAACAACTGTTGCTGTCATAATCTTTGTCGTAGAAGCCATGGCACATTTTACATCTTCATTTTTTCCATAAATTATCATTTTGGATTTTCTATCATATACAGCACATTTTCTAGAATTAAATGTTGGTTCAGTATTTATATTCTTAGATACTTCTTCAATTTCATTATTAGATATAAGCTCGTTTTCCTCTTCATCCATATCGTCAGCATAAGAATAGTTAAAAATACCAAAACTTAATAATGCAATTGTAATTATACCTATACAAATTATTCTTTTTATTTTTTTTCACCCTCTAAAACAATATTTTATATTTATATAGATATGCTCTGTTGATTTTTTTATGTGTTAAATTTTTTTAACATATTAATCTCAAATAAAAAGCTCAGCAACAGTTACAACTCCTTTATTGGCTGTATCTATTTCTAAGCTTTTATATCTTATTTTTTACATATCATTTTTCATATTGTAGAATTGTTGTTTATATGCCTCTTGTTCCGCTTCTTCTTCCGGTGTTAACATCTCTCTTTCTCCTCTGTCCATTTCTTTCTCTTGCTCTTGCTCTTGTTTTGCTTCAGGCGTTTGCCTTGCTATCTCTATTTTTTTAGATAAACAATCTGCTTTAATTTCTTCTATCATTTGTACATATTCATTTAGTGTCTTTCCACATCGTTCAGCTTCTTTGTTAATTGTGGTTGTTGTTCCATCATGAAGCTTTATTTCTTCATTATAATTTGTGTAGTTTTCATTTCCTTCTATTGTATCAATATTCTCTAAGCTTGTCTCTTTTGAGTCTAGCTCTCCTTCTATTCCCCTTCTTCCTAACTGATGCTCCGCATTTTCAACCTTTTTTGTCACATCATACTTACTCGTAATTTTATCATCCATACTTCTTTTTACATTTCCTTGTATACGTTCTTGTTTTGAAGTTTCTACTGGACTTCCAATCCATTTATTTTCTTCTAATGATTTTCTTAGATATTCTACTTCAATTCTTCCATAGTCTCCCATTGTTATAGAAAGATTTTTATAAGGATCTCCTGTATTAAACAGTTGTGTAACTTGTTTCTCTTGTACCACTGAGCCATCCTTATTCATTGCATACACACTTTTATCTGTAGTTGTTGAGCCTCTAGTAGAAAGTTCCGGAATTTCTTCCGCTTCTCCATTTTCATTTATTCCAACAAATTCAAACTTTTTGTTTTCGCTTGCCTTATGATTAACTGCTACTACATAAATTTCTTTATATTTGCCCTTTATTCCAGCCACTTCTTCAAATGTTTCACTTCTTGTCACAAAACTTTGTGGTGGAATTTTTTCGCATGACAAAATACTTGATTTATCCATTCCCATCTTTTTTGCAATTATTTCTTGCTCTTCCTCTTCATTTGGTGCATCTTCTACTTCTTGTTCTTTCTCCTCCGCTTTTGCTCTATTCGCTTTCATTTCTTCTATCTTTTCAGGAGTATATTCAATCTTATTAACCTTTTTTTCATTGCATTGATCATTTTCTTTTTCTTCTTCCGGTTCCTTAAGTTCAACTTTTTGACTTTCTAGTTTTTCCATTTCATTCACTAATAATTGTCCATTTTCTATGTTTTCAAACGTCTGCTTATATTCTTCCGAAAAGGTAATTGTTCCTTCTTCATCCATAGTAGCAATTAGCATATTATTATTATATATTTCACATAATACTCTTTCTTTTTCATTTATAATGCGCACAACATATGAATCAGATAAATCCACTCCACCTATATTTTCTTTATTTTTTTCATTCTCTATAGGTACTACTTGCAACTCTTTATAATATGTTATTTTTTCTATCTTTTCTTTTGAATCATTATCATCAATTCTTTTCTGAATTTCATCATATAATTCAATAACTCTATTTTCTATTTGTTCCTGTTTTTCCAGCTCTTCTTGGCTCACTGTTTTTTCTTCTTCCATTTCATCCACCTCACACATTATATTTTTCTATCACTTGTTCGTGATAATTTTTTATATTTATTATTATATCATGTTTTTTCTATTAAATAAACAAAAAGAAACTAGATATTAAATTTTCTAATATCTGGTTTCTTTTATGTTATATATTTATTTTACTCTATGCTAAATGACATTGTAAAATCTGTACCTTCATTTAGTTGCATTACAACATTCAATGTTACGTCTTCTTTTGCCTTAGCCGTTAAATCGCCTACCACTACTTTAAAAATATATAATCCATTTTTTTCTTCAATATCAGTATATGTAAAGTTGTTTCTATAAAATAATTTATTTTTTACAAATTCCTCAAAAGATGATTGAGTAGGATAATTTTTTTCTTTAAATGATGTAGCCAATTTTTCATATGCATATTTATAATCTTGAGTATTTATTGCATCTTTAAATTTTTCTATATTCATTGCCGCCTTATTTTCGTTTCTTGTTGAGTTGTATTTTTCAGTAAACTGAGGCAAATTAATTGTATGGTTATCTAACAATATTTTATATTGCATTAAATCAGTTTCTTCAAATATGTAATAGTTTCCATACTGGTCTTGTATTATATAATACTTAATATCTCCTTTTTGCTCAATATTATAATTTGTTAATACCGAAGAAATTAATCTATTATAGTTATCAGTTACATATGACAAAAATTCATTTTCATTGTTAAATCTATTATCCCTATACTCTTCATCAAGTACAGAATATAATTCTTGTTTATCATTCATCAACATATACTTAAACATGCTAAAGTATTTCTCTATCATTTCCTCATCCGATACATTTTTCAATGATATAGTATTATCTGAATATTTTTTTATGCTTTCAGTAGTTTCTTTAAAATCTTCTAGCTTTTCTATACTAGTATAATTATTTTTCACCATATATTCATATGGATATATTTCAAAGGACATATTATTAAAATCAACATTTATTATATACCCATAATCATATAGCTTGTTATCAGCATAGGCTTTTAATTTTCCAAATACTATATACTCACTAATATTATTCTCTAATTCCTTTACATATAATGCACTTATATGCATTTCTCCGCCTTTTACCTTAGTATATATATTTTCTTTTGTGATTTCTAAGTCTTTGATACATTCTTCACTTAACATATGGTATAAAGATTTTGCATTTTCAATTTTAAATTCATCATCAATTTCAGTATAATATATGTTGTCATCCGGATATAGTTCTTTTATATTATCGTTGTACTTATTGATGCATCTTTCTACCACAAAGTATCTATTTCTTGCAGATTCCAACTTAAACTTTTTTTCTTCTTTTTCATCCTTTGCTAAACCTTGCGCTCCATTATTTGGATCTGTCAAACTTATATCTGCCTTTCTTCTTTCTCTTACCACATGTAATACTATAGTCATTCCCAGAATCACAACAATTACACTTATTAATATTATAAGTTGTTTTAATTTCTTCATTTTTATATCTCCCTTCTAGTTTTGACACTATTGTGGTTCGTCCAAGTATATGTATCCATTTGAACTTGCAGCGTAACTTAATGTGATTTTTCTTACTCCTCTCCAGGTTACACCAGATCCAGCATCACTAATCCATACTCCATCATCAGTAACACCTTCCACATAAGCAACGTGTCCATAAGGATTTCCTGCCCATGAAATTATCGAATTTACCTTTGGAGTTGAGCCATATTTAAACCATCCATTTGAAGCATTAATTCTATAATATTCTCCGCCATTTCCCACTTGAGTTGGATATTTTTTATATTTTGTTCCATATTGTTCCAAGTACATACTTGCTCTTCCATTTGCCCACCATGTGCATTGAAATGGTGTTAAAGCATTATATGAATAAGACCAGTACTTTGGAAATGGTCCACTTTGCATATATGAATTTCCATTATGTACTTCTGTATTAAGCATTTCATTATATTGTTCCGTCAATGCGTCTGCCTCTTCTTGAGTTGAAATTCCCGCATTTCCTTCATAGTCTACATCCTTAGAATCAACGCTCCAGTCTCCCCATTCATATATTCCTTCATGGAAAAGTTTCCATTCAGCTTTTCTTCTTCTGGTTAATCCCGGATAATATGTTCCATATGCATCAGTTACAGGTCTACTCATAAAGTTATTGTATAATGCTTCAGTATCCCCATATGTATTATATGCGCTTTTAAACGACTGCAATCCTGTACTTCCATAGGCACCACAGTTGTAAGTTCTTGATACTAGTGCATCTACTTGCCAATTTTCCAAATCTAATCCTAGAGCATTAACCTTCTCTGCCACATCTGCAATACAGTCCATTGCTACCGCATCCACTATAGTTTTATCTATCCATGAGTTAACCCCATACTGACTAACATCTATTCCATACTCAGCAAACCTCGAAGCATTATTTCCAAGAGTTACACCTGGTCCTGCAGTTCTTTGTCCATCTCCGATATCCTCAACTCGATACTGAGTTCCATCTGCTGAAAGAGTTGTTGTTCCTTCCATTAACTTAATCATTTCTGTTATAGTTGCATATCTTCCAGAGTTAGCCGCAGAATATTTATTCATTTTAAACACATCAGTGTCTAAATCTGTCACTCCAAAGTCAACTCCTGTCATTTTGTATAATACATATTTCATCATCTGTATTAATAATTCATTGTCCAAATTATTATCCATTAATGCGAACATCATCTCTCCGCCATCTCTATACGCATCATATGCGCACACTCTTAGTCCACTATATGGAACTTTAAACTTCATTTTGCTTAGTCTTACAAAAGCATCTGTATCCTCACATTTTATTACTGGGTCTTGCTCTATTGGAGAGGTAAAGCCATATGTACTTACCTGTGTTGTTGTTTCCCACCTTGTAAGATTTGCAGAACCACTATAGTGCCCTGAGCTCACTGTAGGTTCTCCTATGTCTTCTGTTCTATCATATGTTTGAGATAGTTTGAACAATAAATGTTCCACATTTACTAGATAATAACTTGTTGTATAATCTTTTGTTTTTGTCGGTTCGGAGATTCTTGATAACTCCTCTCCAGTTTCTTCATCAATATACCATGATGTTGTTGTTTTAGTTGTTACAGTACAAGAATCTAAAACTCTTATGGTCATCCAATTTTTTCTAAATGCATCACCTATAAATCCCGAGTTGGCTGAACTACCACCTCCAGTTACACCAGCTCGCATATTTTCAATCAATTGATTTATTCCTTCAGTTGATGTTATATGTAAACCGTCACTAGCATATGCAGTTTTCAGTAATCCATTATCTTCATATAATCCCTCTGATATATCAACATATTTAGCCCAACTGTTATTCGAGCAGAACGTCTGAAGCCATTCATTAAATGTATCCACTAAATTATTAAAAGATATCGGATTACCGGTCCAATAACGTGTTCCTACATGATATATGCTATCTACATATATTGTCACATTTGGATATCTAGCATGTAAATTATTTAGCACTTGCTCCATCGAACTTGTTTGTCCAAGTCCATTTGTCCCTAGCATTATACATATTCCATTTACTGAATCTGGCAATTGCACATTTCTAGAGCCATTACTATATGTTCCTCTGGCAACGCTGCCTGAACCATTTGCTGTTACATTAACCCAGTTTGCTGGGTTGGAACTTCCAACACCTATTGCCGTAATGTCATTTCCAATAGCTTTCAACTGTGTTTCTATTCCTTCTATTCTAGAATCTCCTAAAAATAAGAATCCGTCCACAGAGGCATTGTTTGTACTACCTGATGCTGTATTATCAGGAGTTGAATCTATTGCTACCAAATATGTAAGAGCACTAACTACATCAGATATTGGCACCCAACCTGTTCTCATATTTGTCGAATTATAAACATTTGATATATACACTTGATCTCCATTTATTCCAAGGGCAACACTTATATGTTCTCCACCTGTAAATTTGCTTCCGTCTGACAACGTTGTATTAATAAAACTACAAATTACAGGTTTGCCACTTTCTAAATAGCTTCTAAGTTTGCTTTCGTAATCAGATGTATATGCAGAATTACTAATTCCATAATCATTAAGACGTGCTTGTATTGTACTTGGACCAGTATAGCTCATACCTCCTGCAACATCAACAGGTGTAACAGATACAGTTTGACTAAAACCAGACAAAACAACAGCTATAGATGTCGGTCCACATCCATCATGTTCCATAGTGCCTCCATTCCAGTACGAAACTCCAGCCCACCTCGAAGAATTTTGCTTATATTCTGTATATTGAATTCCATTAAATTCTACTCTTTGCGTAAATCCATCCTGGTCGAAATTTCCAGTTTCACTATTAGAGCTTGTTGAATAATCGCCTATTTCTTTTGATGCAGATGCCCCCTCGATTATGTAGTCTGCTATTGCCGAAACATATCTTGGATTTTGCGTTGCCAGGCATAGGTCAATAAAGAACATTATTGGTAGTTCATATTGCTCATATAATGACGTATCAATAGTTTTAGTTGTCCCATCTCTTCCAAGAAAAACTATTTTTCCATCTGAATCTAATGTATATTCACCATAGGTATCCAAATCCGACATTTCCTTAACATATGTCATATTACCTATGAAATCGTTTTCGGCATCATGTCTTTCTAATTTTATTCCTCCAGGAATTCCAACCAGCCCATTACTATCCGTCCATGCTGTTTGAGTAACCAATGCTGCTTCCATATATCTTTTTATATATTTTCTTGCTTTCTTTTTAGCCTTCTTCTCTTTCTTTTCTTTTTCACTTAATGTATCATCATTATCTATATTTTTATAATCCTCATCCTCTTCGACATCTTCTTCATCTGCCATAAAGCCCAAGTCCGCAAGATCTATTCCCTGGGCGGACAGATCGTCGAGCAGTTCGTCAACGTCATCATCATCTACAACTATTCCATCACCCGTCGTCCATTTTCCAATCCAGCCTAATATCTTATCCTTTATTTCTACTAGTTTTTCTTTTATTATCCTTGCTATCTCAAATATTGCACCGAAGAATAAGAGTGCTATTAATATTATTGCAATTATAGGTATTAACATCCTGAACACCTTTCTTGCAATTTTTTTAGCTAGCTTCTTGGGATCTTTCATTTCCTTTGCCACTTTTTTTGCAGCATCTTTTGCAGCTCCCGCATAGTTGCCTGCAGCTGCTTTTGTTCCAATGTTAGCAATATCTTTTGCATCTTGAATATCCTCTTTTAGTTGATCTACTTTTGATTCTTCTTGGTTGTTAGTATTATCTTCCACGTTATCACATCCTTACTTTCGGACTTTTTTACAGATTAATTTCTACTGTTTTTATATCATTTCCAATTTTTATATTTTCCAATAATATCTTTTTAGTTGTTTTTTCTGGATTATATGTTTTTGTAAACTTTGCATTTATTGTTTGTGTCATTTCTGCTTCTATCTTTAAATACGAAGCAGGAACTTCTCCTATTGCAACTTTTGATTCCGTTTTATTTTTGTCTTCTATATGCCAATCTGCATCAACATTTACCTGAGTATCATATATATTTATCTCTCCATTTGTTTTATTGTAAAACTTTATTTTATATATCTCATATAGTCTAAAAATTTGTGAAGATTCGACTTCTATTTTAATATTGTCATCTTCATATGTTTTGTCTAAGTTTCTTTTATTTATAAATTGTCCTATATTAAGTTCATATTTTCCATTATTGTTTATCACAGTTATATAATCTCCAAAGGTTTCTTCAGATTTAACTCCACCATCTGCGAGAATATTATTGGTATATGTTATTCTATAGGTAACCATATCTTTATCAGAATACCAATTTTCCTTTGTATAAAGTTTCTTTTCATTAAAGATTTTGTTATAATAAAATTTTTCAAAATCCTCCAGACTATTATATAATGCTTCCTTACAATCGTCAGTTAACATTGCATACGCAGAATCAATTTTTCCATCATTGCAGAATTGTACAAACTTATCTATTGCATTATTATTGTTTTTAGCAACTGTTTCACTCACTTTAGATTCTGATATAATCGATTCTGTTTGAATCTCGTCTTTTGTAGTCGTATTTTTCTTTCTATCTCCCTTATTCTTCAAGCTCAGTCCTGCTAAATAATTTGCGGTTTGAATTAAAATTATTATAAAAACGCAAATGCCAATTATGCTCCATATTTTCTTTCTATTTTGATTATAATACCTCTTTAATTTATTAAACATTTTTTACCTCTTAAGCCTTTATTTTATATAAGAGGCAAAAACTTATTTTGCCTCTTAATTGTACAAATCTATACCCAACTATTGTATTCTTTTATCTGATTTACTATCGTTTCTGCTCGGGCAGTTGCATTATTTTCATTTAATCCAGCATTCATCAATTTTTCTTTATGAGCTTGTATCACATCATTCTTTTTAGAGCCTCTTAAATCTGATGCACTATATTGTTCACTAAGTTTTGCAATCTGTTCTGCATATTTTTGAGCTCCCAATCTTTCTGACTCATACCTTGCTCTTCCTTCTTTAGTATTATCCTGCTCTAAACCTTTTGGCAACATTTCTTTTTCCATCTTATATAGCTTATCTATTTTCTTGATATTTCCTCCTGCTACCTCTGAATATGAAGACATATTCTCTAAATCTCTATCTCTTCTCTTGATATACTGGTCTTGAGTTTCACCAGCTTTTATCTGATTTTTACTTTCCCAATATTCGATGTTGCTCTTATTGTTTTTAAACTCTCTTATTCTTGCCATTTCATCGGCTTTGTCTTCACCATGCATTAATTCGTCCCACGAATGTCTAGTAGTGCTTCTATTTAATGCGTTTTCAGCTTTATTTGCCATAGTGTTTCCAAGTGCATTTCCAGCAACAACACCTCCAGCTAAGCCTTTCCACATATCTTTTAAGTCTCCACTAACCATTCCTCCGGCAACACCTAATGCCACACCAGTCATTATTGCAGGAGCTTTTGTCGCAACTTTAAGTGCTCCTCTTCCAAGTTTTTTACCAGCTTTTTTAGCTATACCTTTTGCTCCTCCAGCTGCTCTATATCTCCTTTGAACCATCTTTTTAGCATTGTTTTTTATTGCGTTTGCCCTTGGGAATGCTTCTCTTGCCCCTCTATCTGTCGCTTCAGCAATTCCTTCTCTAAAGTTCCAATTTGCTCTATCTCCACTATCTGCATTACCATCATCTCCAATGCCTCCAGCATTACTGGTATCGCCAACATTACCAGTATCTCCTGTATTGCTTTCCCAACTATGCATTTCATCTTGTCCTGCATCTAAGTTTGCCATTTGTTCTGCTGGTGAATATGCTCTAGGCTCTGCTTCCCAATTGTGCATTTCATCTTGTCCTGCATCTAGGTTTGCCATTTGTTCTGCTGGTGAATGTGCTCCATTATTACTCTGGCCATTTTGATTGTTCCCAGTTCCTATCGCCAAATCCGAATAGCTCGAGTCTATTTTTCCTTTATCAGCATATGATTTTATTTTTTCCTTTCCTGAATCTCCAGATCCGCCAGAACTGCCTTTTCCAGAACCCTTACTCTTACTGTATGCAGACATTAACTGCGATGCCATAACACCTCCTGCAAATCCTCCACCAGGAGTCATTGCACTCTTGAATCCAAACATATCTTTTACTATCTTCTCTGCTGGCACTATAAATCCCATAGCAATAATAGCATACAGTGGAGCCTTCTTTACTAAATCAGTCGCCGATGTTACTAATATAGTATATAGTATTAAATGTATAATTGGTAGCATTGCATTCATAGCATATTCTCTTAACCAATAGTTAAATGCCTGTGCTTTCCCATCTTTAAGTTTATCTAGTGGATATGTAAGTGCTACTAATGGAGCTATTAATGTTAAAAATACTAATGTTAATAACCTCTTTAAATATATAAACACAAAATATACTGTATAAAACGTCAATCCTAAGTACATTATCAGTGCTGAAAACTTTGGAACGAGGTCTTTATATTCTACACAAAGCCTTATGTAGCCTGTTAAATTTGTATAAAATTTAACTTCCTCTCCATCAACCGTATCAGGGTTATCTCCATCCGTTACTGTAACTGAAACCTGTTCAGCTCTAGCCTCACTATTTGAATTTGATAACATTGTTGTTATTTCATCAACAGATGTCATAATAAATACCATTATATAGTGTAGGAAAAATACTAAACACATAGCAACAAACCAGTCTTTTGCTCTTTCTTTATATTTTGCCTTATCTGCAGCAGCTGATGAGAGCATTACTCTTATTCCTATATATGCTAATACAGAAAGCAAACCAGCCAATGCAATCATTCTTAATGTATTATACCAGCTAGAAACGGTCTCTTTTAATGTTCCAACAATTGACCTACCTGTAAGTTCAGATTCGTCAGCAAAAAAATTAGCGTTTAACATCGGAATATTATTTGCAAAAATTTCTGCAGGAGTTATTCTAATATTAGGTATACCATAGTCTCCTCTCATTTCATCAGTATCAATTTCATAGTCAGTGTCTCCCGTTGCTTTATTCTCTCTTATATAAGCTGCTTTATCATCATCTTTATCTAAATATATTTCATATTCTCCTATTCCAAATACTGATTTTATCTGAGACTCTTCTTGTTCCGATCCTACTGTTGTATATATAATTCTATTTGCCGCATCACCAAACATCGCTAATAATGCTATAAGCGGTGTAGCCAGTACTCCTCCAACATCAGCTTGGCTATAATTTGGAAATATGAAATTAAATAGCATAACTATCATCATTGGTATAATAAACATCTTTTGCTTAATGCTTTTTGTAAATTTCTCTTTCATACCTACTCCTTATTAACTTTGTTTATTGCTTCCTTTGTGCTAATTTGTTAATATTTGTTTCAACAAATTCAAATTCTTTCGCTGTTGGTGTTATTTGTAATATTGCTGTATCTCCACCAACCTTCAGAAGCCCTTCACCTTTATTACATGTTACTAGAAATCCTGCTTCTCCTTCACTCAATTTAAATACTTCTTTTAAATATTTAATTTCAGATTTATCTTGTGCTAACAATAGCTTTGTATCAGAAGATGTTAAAACTGCCTGAACTTCTGGCTTTTCATAAAAGTCTTGGAATCTCTGAGATATAATTGCTAATGATACGTTTCTTTTTCTTGCACGTCTAGCCATTGTATTTAAAAAGTCTACTGCTTCCGGATATGGTAAAAGCATCCATGCCTCATCAACTAAAACTCTTTTCTTGCTAGCCTTTTTTCTATCCTCACTATTTTTCTTAACATATTTTTCCCATACCCACGAAAGTAATATTTGTTGTGCCAGTGGTCTTGCAAATCTTTCTTCAAGTTGCGATATGTCTAGATTAATAAACAAGGTGCCATCCAGTAAATCAAATGTAGATTGTCCATCAAAATATGCCATTTGTCCATCATATTCTCTTATATATTGTTTCATAACCTTCAACAAATAGCTGTAGTGGAATCTATAATCTGGGTTATCATTACTTTCAGCTTTTCTTATTAATCTTTTATACCATGACCCTATTGTTGGCATTTCTTTTCTCTTCTTGCCTAACATATCGCCTCTTCCATCCACTGAACTTTCGTATAAACTTGCTGGATTGCTATTTATGCCAAATGCTGCATACTCTTCAGCTACTGATTCTGCAATTATTTGTTTCGTAAGTTCGTTTACTTCTTGGCTTCTAGTGCTACCTCTTGCCATTGTAAGAAGAGCTTGTGTAACATCCTCAACTTTATTTTCAACATTTAGAACTGTTTTTTCTCTTCCCGTTATTTCATCTTTTACCATTTCTGTTTCTATATCAAATATGTTTATTACTGTTTGAGAATTTGGGCTCAATACAACATTTACTCCTCCCAAGCTCTCTGCAACAATACTATACTCACCCTCAGCATCTAGTGCCAAACTCTGTATTCCCATTAGAACCGCTGACCTAGATATTAAAGTTTTCATTGTAACAGATTTACCAGCACCAGATTTAGCAAATATAACCATATTGTAATTTGTTAGTGAATTGTGGAAATTATCAAATAAAATCGGTACACCAGTTTGTTTATTAAATCCTAATGGGATTCCTGAAGGGTGTCCAACTTCTGATGTCGTAAATGGGAATACTGTCGCCATAGATCTATGGTCAAATGTATGTGTTTTCTTTATCTTATCATCCGCAAATGGAAGATTTGATTTAAAAGCTTCTTCTTGAATTCCCCATGTGCTCTTTATACCTATTAGAGATTTTGACATTTCAGAAGCTAAAAGTTTAGTAAGTTTGTCCAAATCCTCTAGGCTATACGCAAACAACGTTGCTACTACAGATGCTTCATATAATTTATTAAATCCTGCTGCAATCTCATCTCTTAGTTGCTCTGCTTCAAATCTTTTCTGACTCAAAGTACTTTCTCTATTTATGTTTCCTCTATCTGCTGCAACAATTCTTTCTGTTTCAAGCTCATTTATAGTCCTATTAAGATCATTTTGAGACTTAGATTCTGGAATTGGATTAATATATATTGAAGTATTTATATCTCCAAACATATACATATCTCTAAACAATTCCGGAAATGTACACATTCTTGGAAGTGCTGATATAAAGAAACTTCTTGCATATCTTTTTACACTTGATATTATCTCAAGATGGTCTATATTACTAGCATCTATTCCAGATGGTGCAATCAATTCCTTTATTGTTTTTTTATGTAAAATTTTTAGCTCTTCATTACTTGTATAATCATTTCGTTGAGCTTGTAAGTCCTGCTCCTGTCTCTGTTTCTTTTTTGACATTTTTTCTTCTTCCCCTACCCTTCTTCTCATTCTCAATTTTTTCTTTTGCTTTATCTGCAACATCTCTGCCAATATTGTTTGCATTTTCTTCCAAAATCAATTGTGCTAAATTTGCAATTATATCATCTATATTTTCTTCTTTTTCCTCATATTTCTTTTCTTTTTCACTCTTTACTTCCTTAACCTTCTGGTTTGCTTTTTGGAAAGCTCTCTTTTCTATTTCCTCGTCTAATAATTTCATCTTCTTGTCCATATAATCCGGTGCTGTAGAATACAGTTCGTCATATCTAGCTCTTATAGCTTTATCTATACCATATATTTCTGAATCATCTCTATTGTATGCCACATACAATAAGTCAATCAGTTCAATTGATGACATTATTTTTCCTACTACCCCTGATATGCTAAGTGCACTTATCAAAGCTTGAGCTTTAGTATATAATTCCGAAAAAGCTAATTCCTTTAATTCTTCTTTATCATAATTTGTCTGTCCTAAATCTTCTGGATAATATGATATTACTACATAATATTTCTTGTTTAAAATATTTTTGTTTAAACTCATTTTTTCTGTATTATATATAATATCTTTTCCATATTCATATAAATTTCTTTGTTTCACTAGTTCATAATATTCCCTTTTTATTTCTGCCTCTGTAGCTCTTTCATTTCTTGTCAATTGTTCATATTTCATTTTCTGCTTATTGTAAGCATTCTCTATTTCTTTAATTTTTTCTCTGTAATTTTGAAGGCTATTTTCTAGGTTAATTGTCCTTGTTTGTGTATATATTTGAATTGGTCCTGTTAGGGTATTTAAAAATTGTTGAAAACCTTGTTCAACGGAAACTTTCTCCTCTTGAGACATTAAATCGTAATTTATTCCCTGACAATCTATTACCATAATATACTTGGCACCATTTTTTTGTATAATCATATTATCTTCGACTTTATCAAATTCCATAAAATTAAAAATAGAATCTACAGTATATTGCTTTGTTTTAGTCTTTGTTTCTTCGCTTCTCACATTGTCCTTTAATTCCTTTTCTTTTCTACTTGCTTGTTTTTCCTTAATCTTCATATTAACAAATACAATTACCAAAACAATCAACAATATTGAGGCTATGCTACCAGCTAATATCAATAGCCATGTTAATAAACTTATATTATTTATCATCTGTTTTATCCTCCTTGTAAATATATATTTTGTTTCCTTTTCCTTTAAACTTAATTGCTCTATATATTACATCATCCAAATTTTCTCCTGCATTTGCTTTAGTCCATTTTAGATTCGATATATTTGGAACTTTTAATGTACCTATCGCAAAACCAATTAATGCACATATAATCATTGATATTAATCCTATCACTGTCATATTACACATAGAAAAAATAAAGTAGAATATAAATCCAAATATTGCTGCTCCAGCTGTCCACATTATACTTTTCTTTGTAAATATAAATAATATTCTACCTTCCCCTTTTACATCTCTTGGCAAGTTATAAGTTCCCATTTTTCCTCCATTTAAATATAATTATCCTATTTTAGATAATTATATCATATATCGTAAAAAAAAGTAATATAAAACACAAAAAAAGTGCAATTACTTGCACTTTTAATCTTTTTGCAATATTTTTGCAACTTATATGTAATATTTCATTATTGAAGAGATATTGCAAATTGGTAAACTGCTGTAGCTATCCATGTAGCTGCGAACACTATAATTGCACCAACTATATATGGTATCATTGTTGATTTGTAATCAGCTTTTCCTTCTGGGCTAGCTGTCATGTATTTTATACCTAATACAACTAGTACTCCAACAGAAATTATAGTTCCTATAGTTCTTATTAATCCAACAATTTTATTTCCTATTGTTACTATATTTGAACCAGCCTCAACCTCTGTTGGCTTAACATCACCTGGTGTAATAGCAAATACGCTAGTTGCTAATGTCATCATAACTATAGCTATTACTAATACTATATTAATTATTTTAACTGTTTTCTTCATATTTGTTCCTCCTTTATTTTTATTTATTTTATTATAATCTCATTTTATTGAGAATATTAAAAACATTATAAATTTGTATTTTCTAATACAAGCACTACCACCTTCCAAATTGCAAATGCTCCAAATGCCATAAAAGCTCCAATTACATATGGGACCAATGTTTTCTTGATATCCGCTTGCATTTCCACAGAACCTGTTATATATTTTATTCCTAATATAGTTATAATTACAACTGCAACTACTACTGCTATGAATTGTAATATGCTATACACAGAATTAGATAATTGACTAACCTCTCTCTCATCTATCTTATCATTATCTGATTTACTGCTTATAAAATCTTTTCCCTTATTAATTATATCCGTCATAGTAAATGCATTTACAGTGCTTGCTAATATATTTATTACCACTAATATAATACATATTATTTTTAAAGTTTTATTTTTCATATTTTTCCTTTTTTACATTAAATATATTCTATTATATAACATTTTTATCTTTTTTGCAACCTTTTTACATTTTCTTTGCAATATCATATATTATTTGTGCAAACTGACTTCCCGCAAATAGTAATATACATCCTATAAAATATGGAAGCATTGTTTTTTTATAATCAGCTTTTCCTTCCACACTACTAGTCATATATCCTATTCCTATAAGCATCAAAGCTCCAACAGATATTATGGACCCTACTGCTCTTATTATTCCAACTATTGTGTTCACTGCACTTTCTGCCGCTGGATCATCCGACATTGTGGTCTTATATTGATCTGTATGTAGTATCGTTTCTTTTGTTCCTGTATCAGTTTTTCCTCCGCCATCAGTCGTCTCGGTTTGTTGAAGTGTTGCATAGCAATTATTATTCACACATATAAATGTTAATATTATAATTGCTAGCAAACATTTAATTATAATCCTTGTTTTTTCTTTCATTTTTACCCCTATCATTTATTTTTTACTACCTATTACATTTTTCTTTATAATACTGCCATATTAGTTCGTCTAAGTCTGTACTTAGTTTGTAAATAATCTCATAATCTTCGCCATTGATTATACTTGTATTTAATTTTTCTCTTAAAACACATATATTTTCATCAAGCATTTTAATTCTCCTTATTCTTCTGTTTTCTTATTTAAAAATACCATATTTTATAATTTTAGTCAATATTTTTATTTAATAAAATGCTGATTTATCAATATTTCGTGTTACTTTTTTTGATTTTTATATTCTGTTTTCCACATTTTATATACATATGTGATTTTTTATTTTATTAATTTTCATTTTTAGACATTACTTGTTATTACCTTTTATTACAGATAACACCATATTTTCTTCGGCAAATATTTCTTTTAACACTTTTTTTACATATTCCGCATCTATTTCTTTAAATACTTCTATATATTCAAAACTATTTATTCCTTTAATCCAATCCGCAAAAAACATTCTAGATATATCTGCTACATTATTATATTCTGTTACATATTCTCCATATATCTTCTTTTTTATTCTACTCAACTCTTCGCTATTTATATTTTCAGCTTTAAATTTTTCTATTTCCTTAGTAAGTTCTCCCATTATTTTTTCAGGATTATTTGAGTGTCCTGATATTAAAACATGGGCATATTGCTTAGAAAATTCATAATCAAAGTCAGGGCACATTAACAAATCTCCGCTATCATACAGTCTTGAATATAACTCAGAGCTTTCTCCTAAAATCATGTTTAACAGTATTTCTATTGCAACATGTCTTTTAACAACTTCTTTTTTGTCATCTATTATTTTATCTTTATATCCTATCATAAAAATAGGCATACTTATTTCCATGTTTTTTTCGCTTTTCTTTTTATTTATTGTATTCTCTTCTTCTGGATATATTCTTTTTATTAATCCTTGCTCTTCCTTTTTTACTAATCTATTTTTTATTTCCTGTAATAAGTTCTCGGGGTTAAAATCTCCACATGCCACTAAAACCATATTTGATGGATTATAAAAAGTATTATAGCATTTGTTTAAAACTTCCGGTGTTATCTTACTAATAGATTCTATTGTTCCTGCAATATCTATTTTTATAGGATTGTTCTTATACAAGCAGTCCATAGCGCCCATATATAATTGCCACCCTGGGTCATCATCATACATTGTTATTTCTTGTCCTATTATGCCTTTTTCTTTCTCTACATTTTCATCTGTAAAGTATGGGTGTTGTACATAGTCCATTAGTTCATCTAAACCTTCATAAAAATGGTCTGTACATTCAAATAAATATGTTGTATGATCATTAGTTGTGTATGCATTTGCATCTATTCCTAGCGCCATTAATACATCTAAACTGTTCTTTCCATTTTCTTGTTCAAACATTTTATGTTCTAGAAAATGTGCAACTCCATCTGGAATAAATACCTCTTCACCAGTTTTTTGCATTATAAATCTATTATCTATAGATCCAAATCTTGTTCCAAACATAACGTATTTTTTCTTTGTGTTTTGTTTAGGAATTATAATTATTTCTAAGCCGTTTTCAAGCTTTTCAATATATGCTTTTTCTTTTATCTTTTCACAATTAATCTCTTTCAAATTAACCTTTCCTCTCTTTCATTTTTTTCAACTGTTCTTAACCTCTTAAAGTTAATCACTTTAATTGTTTGTTAAAAAATAAATTGTATCTATTCTCAGATTGTTTGCAACTTCTATTACATTTTCTTTATTTACTCGATTTATATTTTCTATTATTTCATTTATATCTTTTGTATCTCCTGATATTTCTTGCGCTAATGTGTATGAAATCTCGCTTGCTTGCTCATCTTCAATTTTGCTTATGCTTGCAATTAAAAGTTCTTTTGCATTTTGTATGTCCTCTTCTGTAAAGTTTCCATTTTTTAAATCTTCTAACTGCTCTTTAATAATTTTTATTGCCTTATCATAATTGCTTATCTCTATTCCACATCTTATTAATATATCATTTTTCGTTTTTAGGTATCTAGAGCCTGCAGTATACGCCAAGCTTGCTTTTTCTCTAACATTTTGAAATAATTTTGAATTTGATCCGCCACCAAGTATAGCATTGTAAACATTTATATATTCTTCTGGTACATTGTTGTTTATATTTATTCCTATAACAATCTTGCCTTGTGCTACATCCATTTTGTCTTTGACTTCTTTTGTCTCATTTCCGTTCAACTCTAATTTGCTATCTTGAACATATTCTGGTTTTCTATCTTTCAACTTGCTTATTTCTTTGTTATTTGTAATTATATTTTCAATTTTTTTTGCATCTTCTATTTTTCCAGATATAAAAATATCAATCTTGCTTTCATCTATTATTTTTTTATAATATTCATATAAATTAGTGGAATTTATGTTTTCTAGATCTTCCACATAACCATATTCATACAATCCATATTCTTGATTTTTATACATTTCTTCTATACATCTGGTAAATGCATAATTTGCTTTGTTGTCTATTCTAGCTTCTATTATCCTTCTAAGATTTTCTTTTTCTCCTTCTACATATTTATCGCTAAACCTTTCATTTTCTTGTAAAGGATTAAATACTAAATCTATTAATAGTGATATGCTTTTATTTAAAACATCTTCATTTTCTAATGAATATTCATCACATATAGATTCCATGTAGAATTTTAAAATATGGTTATCTCCTCTTTTTTCTATTCCACAATTAAAGTTTGCCCCATATAATTCTTCTAATTTTTTGTTTATCTCTTTTTGAGTTTTTATATTATTAGTTCCTAATCTTAAAACTGCAGGGATTAAAGCCTCTTTGGTAACGCCCTCCCTTGTTAATTTTTTTGTAAGAAATATTGCCATCATGTTAGTTTTAAATTTATTTGTATCTATAACATGAAGTGTAATTCCTTCTTTTATTTTAATTTTAGTGTCTTTCATCAGTACCTCCTTTTATTTATTAAAGATTTTACTTTTATATATCATAAAATCTCCAATTTTCTGTTTTGCTCAATTCTAAGAACCTGCTTGATATATTTCTCTCATTTATCCTAATAATTTCCTTACTACTTCATTTATTCTTTTTCCGTCTGCTGTTGCTCCTATTTCTGACTTTGCTTCTTTCATTACTATTCCTAAATCTTTTATTGTTGTTGCTCCTACTTTGTTTATTATTTCCTTAATTTTAGATTCTAATTCCTCATCTGTTAATTGTTTTGGTAGATACTCTTCTAATACACTTATTTCCTCATTTACCTGATTTATTAAATCTTCTCTATTTGCTTTTTGAAAATCTACTAATGCATCTTTTCTCTTTTTTACTTCTTTTGTTATTATTTCTAATATTTGTTCATCTGTAACTTCTATTTGTTTATCCTTTTCTATTTGCAATATTGATGCTCTTACCATTTGAACAGCATTTTTTTTGTTGATATTTTTCTCTTTCATTGATTTTTTTAAATCTTCTAATAATTTTTCTTTTAACATTTTTATTCTTCCTTTCAATTTATTTTTCCATTTTTTTAAGTTTTAGTAATTGTTTTGTATATATTATTTTTTCTTTTTATATTTCAAAAGCGTTTTCAAATATTTTATCAATAGTTGAAAACGCCTCTTTTCTATTATATTTTTATGTATTTATTAAAATTTTCTCTTTCTTGCTGCCTCAGATTTTTTCTTTCTTTTTACACTAGGTTTTTCGTAGTGTTCTCTTTTACGTACCTCTTGTAATACCCCGTTTCTAGCACATTGTCTTTTAAATTTTTTTAGGGCATCCTCTATATTACCATTATTTACTTTAACTTCTGACATTAATATTCCCCTCCTTCCGGTGCATTCAATGCTTCGTATGGGATTTCTATTTCTTATTTTTGTTTAATAAGAAATTAACCTTTACATGCTTAATATTATAAACTAACATCTCCAGTGTTGTCAATACTTGTTTTCAATTTTCTGCTCTCTTTTTCTTCAATATAGTCTTCCATAATCATTTTTATTATTGTTACAACAGGAACTGCTAAAAACATTCCAAGTACTCCAAAGTAAGCACCACCTATTGTTACTGCAAAAATTACTACTAATTGGCTTATTTGTAATGAATTCCCAACTATTTTAGGATTTATTATATTTGCATCTATTTGTTGTAAAACTATTACCACTATTGCCATTGCAATTGTTTGCCCTATTCCACCTGTTAGTAATGTAACTATAATTGCTATTGCCACAGCAACTATGGCTCCAAAATATGGAATTAAATTAAATAGTCCTATCATAAATCCTAACAACACAGCATATTTTACTTTTAATATCGACATTACTACTGATACTAATATTCCAACTAAAATTGCGTCTACAATTTGACTTGTTAAAAACTTGAAAAATATCTCATTTCCATTTGTGAAGTATTTTTTCACTTTGTCAAATGCTTTTTTATTTAATATTGAACCTATAAATCTGCCCCAAAACTTTATTATATCTTTTCTTTGACATAATATATATACTGAAACAGCTACTGCTATAAATGTATTAAATATACCACTTACGGCACTTATTACTCCTTTTGCGTATTGAGCTATTCGTTCGAAATTTAGGTATGATTTTAAATCAATCTTTTGTATATCGGAAAAAACTTTAGACACTTCTTCACTTCTTAATATATTATCTTCTGGTAAAGAATTTATCTTTTCTGTTGCAATCTCATAATATGCTGGTATGTTATTAATAAGGTCTCCTAGGCTTTGTGTTAAAATTGGTAATATACAATTTATTATAATTACTATTATAAGTAAAGCCATCGTATATACTATTACTACGCTGAGTCCTCTTGAGTATTTGTTAATTAACCTTTTTTTCTTTGTTTTTTGTAATGCTTCTTCAACTTTTTTGCATGGAATATACAAAATATATGCAATTAAAATTCCTCCAACAAATGGTGCTAATATTTTAAATAAATTATTAATCCAATCTGTTATATTCGTAAAATTATCTAAAATTTTGTATATTATTATTACTGCAACTGCTATTGAAAAATAGAAAAGCCACTTTGTTAAATTATTATCTTTTTTCATATTTTATCCTTTCCTTTTTATTAATCTCTTAAGTCTAATTCTACTGGGCAATGGTCGCTCCCCATAATTTCTGTTAAAATTTTACTGTCTTCTATTTCTTCTTTAATTTTTTCTGAAACTATAAAATAATCTATTCTCCAACCAGCATTTTTCTCTCTTGCATGAAACATATATGACCACCAAGAATATATATCTTTTTTGTCTGGATATAATGTTCTAAAAGTATCTACAAATCCTGAATCTAAGAGCTGTGTCATTTTTTCTCTTTCTTCATTTGTAAATCCCGCATTATGTTTGTTGGTAGATGGATTTTTTAAATCTATTTCATTATGTGCTACATTTAAATCTCCACATAATACTACTGGTTTATTTTTGTCTAATTTTTTTAAATATTCTCTAAATTCATCTTCCCATTTCATTCTGTAATCTAGTCTTGTTAGTTCTCGCTTTGAATTTGGTGTGTAACAATTAACCAAATAAAAATTTTCGTATTCGGCTGTTATAACTCTTCCTTCTTGATCATGTTCTTCTATATTTATTCCATAAGTTACATTTATTGGCTTTATTTTAGTAAATATTGCTGTTCCTGAATATCCTTTTTTCACTGCACTATTCCAATACACATAATATTCCTCTGGTGAAAAATCAATTTGTCCCTCTTGCAGTTTTGTTTCCTGAACGCAAAAAATATCTGCATCTATATTGTTAAAAAAGTCCATAAAACCTTTATTCATTACCGCTCTTAGTCCATTTACATTCCATGATATCAACTTCATCTTCATCGTTTCCTTTCGTTTTGGATTATACTATAAAAGGTATTCTTTTGCAAGTAAAAGAGCTTTTAGATTTTCTAAAAGCCCCTTATCTTAATACTTTATTCAATTTTATTTTAGAAATATACGTTACCACCAATATATTCTCCTGATGCATATCCTGATGCTCTAAATGATAGGTAACTATGGTTTCTTTTTCCGTTTAATGCATCGTTAACAGCTTGTTCAACATATGAAGCATAATTACCATTTAATCTTTTTTTCCATGCACTGTCTATTGAATAACAGAATTGTCCTCTTGCTTTATATTGGCTTAATGGGTCTGAACCATTTTTTGCCCATTTTGTACTTTCAGCTCTGTTACATGCACATGTAATAACGGCTAATGCACCTTCGTAGCTTGAACTACATTCTTGCGCAGTTATAGCACATAGCAAGTCAAACTCAGAGTTTGAATAAGACCAAACCCCATTACTATATGATACACTTCTTGAAGCACTTGAACTTCTTGATGTTGTTGTTTGTTTTCTAACTTCAACAATTTTGTCAACAGGTTCTTCTATTATTGTAGAAGAAATTTCTGTTCTTTCTATTTCAATGTCATTTTGGTATTTAACCTTATAAGTTGTTTCTTTTAATCCGTCTTTTCCTTGTTGTACTACAGTATCTTTTTTTGTAGAAGCTCCATCAGAAACATCTTTTGTAATTGTTTCAAAAGGTATTGTTTCTTGAATAGTTTCTATTTTTTCAACTATTGAATCATATGATTCTAGTAAATTATCTACTGTAACCTCTGCAGAGTTTTCTACTGTTTGTGCTACTTGCACATCTTCTGTATCCGCTATAGTTGTAATTCTAATTGTATTATTATCAGATAATTCATTTTCCAAGTTTGGAATTACATTTTCTTCTGGTAATAATATTATATGATTTTCTTCTAATATTTCTGATATCTTTGTTTTAGATGTTACTACATCCATTTCGTATCCATTCGAAAGAATGATTTTTACGTTATTAATCTTGGTATTTGAAGCCATAACTCCAATTCCCATTATGAATAATAGTATTAAGCATATACCAATTATTTTTTTCACCGGTATTTCAGCTTTTTTTGCTTTCTTCATATTTTTTCTTTTCCTCCTTTGATCTTTTCAAAACAATTATGCTTATAATAAGATTTTTTAGATTTCTTATATACATATTTTGTTTTCCAGCAAAACGATTTAAGCTTTACTATAGATCATTTCCTGCATAGTATTATTATCTTCTATCAGAACAACAATATTATTATAGCATTTTTTGGAAGCGATGTCAAATTTGCAATATTTTATGCGAACTGTCATGTGATTTCTGATAATAACTCACACACAAACTTTCCATTGTTGCTATTAATATATAATATGCTTGCTTGTACCAAAATATTCCTAAATAGAATAAATTTTAAGTGCATTTTCATATGTATTTTTTGCAATCTCGTCAGAATTAGTATTTCTAAACTCTGCAATTTTTTCTATTGTATATTTAATATTTCTAGAATCATTTCTTGTTCCTCTTCTAGGTTCAGGTGATAAATATGGGCTATCAGTTTCAACTAGCATTTTATTAATTGGTACTAAATTTGCAATCTCTTCTGCATTTTTAGAATTTTTAAATGTTACTGGTCCTGCAAATGAAATATAAAATCCTAATTTTAACCCTTGTTTTACTAATTCTCTATTTAATGGACAACAGTGAAATACTCCTTTTTTATTTGGTATTGCAATATTTTTTATTATGTCAATTGTATCATCAACTGCTTCTCTTGTATGAATAACTATAGGTAACTCATACTTATTTGCAAGTTCAATTTGTTTTACAAATGCATACTTTTGCAATTCTTTATTTTCAGTATTCCAATGATAATCTAATCCTATTTCTCCTATTCCAACTATTTTAGATTTTCTGCTTTCTTTTTTACTATCTTGTAATTCCTGGTTTAATAATTCTTCTATAGTCTTTATTTGGTTTTCTATTTTTTCTTTTGTATCTGCTATATCATTTGGAGATATACCACAAGTTGTATATATGTAACTATATTTTTTTGCAAGTTTTAGTCCAGTTTTCGAAGATTCTTCATTATATCCAGAACTAATAAACTTTGTTACTCCTGATTCATATATAGCCTTAATGACTTCTTCTCTATCTTCGTCAAACTTCACATCATCATAATGTGCATGTGAGTCAAACATTTCCATATTACTTCTATACCTTTCCATATTGCAATTCTGTATACATTTTTTAATTACAAATTAGACAAACATTTGCAACCGCAAATTCTTTAATGTGAGACAAACTTACATCTATGCTAATTATTTTTTTTAGTTTTTTTTCAACTTCTTTATCAAGTGAAACAAACTCTATTTCAGGTTTTCCTTGTTTATTATTTATTACTTGTATATTCTTCCATGATACTGAATATTTGTCATTTAATAAATCTGAAATAGCTTTAAATGTTGCCTCTTTTGCCGCAAATCTAGCTGCATAATGCTGATATTTTAATGCTTTAGTGTCTTTGCAATACTCTATTTCTTTTTCTGTGAATACCTTATTTATAAATTTATCTCCTAACTCTTCTATAGAGTTTTCTATTCTAGCAACTTCAATTATATCTGTGCCAACTTTTACTTGCATATTTTCTCCTTTTTCTCCTAATACTTTAGAAGATATAATTCTTACTTTCCAATTATATTTATGCAATTAATAATATTTACAATAACCAATATTACTAAAATTATCGCTATCCATTTATTTGACTTTGCAGTTTTTTCTATATTTACGTTCTTATAAACAATGTCATACTTTTGTTTTACTTGTGCATATGTTCTGTCTATTGATAAATTTGTTTTCCATTGTTCAGATAGTTCATTTCCAATCTCGTCGTTTGTTGCTTCTTCAATCCATATTGACTGAGTAAAGTTAACAAATTTTTCTTTTGTATTACTAAATTTATTTGTTATAGCAAACTCTTTGCTAATCTTTTTTAAATAAATCTTTTTATATAGTTCAAATATATAATTATACAGATATTGAGTTTCATATTGATGTGGCAATTTCGTATAATTCTCCGTATTTATATCTGATGTTAATAGCACTGTAGATGTTTTTGTACATCCATATTTTACATATTTAGACTTCTGAATTTTATATGCTTCCATAGAACAATTTGCATCTACAACATAGTCCGAAGGTTCTGTATTGGCAAATTTATAAAATTCTTTTTCCAATAATTCTTCATTAGAACTTTCATTCCAGTCTTCTTGTCCAATACACAAATATGAATATGTTATAAAACGTTCTGTCTCAATATTTAGTTCTTTTGCTTGAATATTACTTCCTGTTATATCTTTTATTAAGGCTGAAATTCCTTTTATATCTTTAAACACATCTGTTTGAATTTTTATATTTTCAAAATCTTTCAATTTGTTTGTAGTGGAATTTATATCCCTAAATTTATAGTTAAAATTACACACGTCAGCTATTGTTGAGCCTTCATCTAAAGTAGTTTTTATGGTTAAAAAACATATTCCTGTGTTAAAACATACTATTTCTATTTTCCTAATATTGAAGAAAATTCCATCATTTCTTCCAGCTTTTCCTTGAATATCCTTCTCAATCTTGTATTCAAATATTGTACATGGCTGTTTGGCAAGTACAACTGATTTCATAGAATTATCCAGTTCTTCTAATTTTTTTACTCTGTTTTTGCCAAACTCGAAAGAACCTAGCATATAATTACGAACTTTAGGTAAAAAGTACGTATATAAATCCCAGTCTTTTTCTTTCTCAAATATCTTAAGCTCACAGTTCTTATTTCTAAGTAACTTTGCCAGATACTTGTCCATTTTTTTCTCATTCACGATATACGGATATATAAAGTATGTATATTGATACTTCGTCTTTATCTCCATCTCGTTTCTTCCTTTCGTTTTCCTTTTGTTACTTTCTTTATTTTTAGTTGATTACTATTATTGTTTTACATTTTTATTTTGTATAATATCCTGCATTTGCATCTTCTGCAATATGCCAAGTTCCAATAAAATCTATAACTGAATTGTTATCTAGAGTTAATGTAGGGTCTACAACAACTCTTCCATTCTGGTCTATTGCTCCCCATTTTTCATCTTTCTTTACAGCTACATAGCCAGAATCATTTTGCTCCATCGCATCATCATAGATGTAATTTACAACTACAATTCCCTCTTTATTGACATAGCCATATTTTCCATCTTTTTTATCTAGGAATAATGTATTTCCTGTTAAAATTTCTGTATTCTTCTTTTCTTCAAATTTAAAGTTGTAATATTTGTATTCACTTCCAACTCTAATTTTCATATAACCTTTAGTTACATTTACCTCTGAAATTATTCCAGATAATTCAACTTTTAAATTTCTGCTTATTATCTCTGTGTTGATTTCAGACTCTTTTTCTCCTTCTATAAAGTCTGCATCTTTTCTATATGTTAGGCTTTTATATATAAAGTCTATTTTTACATTTCCATTATTATCTATAATTCCATATTTATCATCTAATTTAGCAATATAATAATTAGAAAATACATATGTTAAATCTTGATATTTTGCTTCTAAAGATTCTTCTCCTGAAACATTTAGTAATCCATATTTTCCAGATTTCTCTATTATAATATTTTCGTTATCCATTGATTTTATAGCTGATGCATCAATATCTGTTTTCTGTTCTGTAGTAGAATTATATATTTTTAACTTGCCATCTTCTTTTACTATATAATACTCACCAGATTTTACGTTTTCGATTTTTTCATACTCTACAGGTATTATAACTTTTTTATTTGTTCCTACTACTCCAAATTTTCCATTATTTTTAACTATGTATCCATCTTCATATTGGCTTGTTAATGCGGAAATTTCATCATATTCATTATTTATAATTATAGTTCCAGTAGCACTTATTAGCCCTTTTCTATTATCTTTTGTTGTTATTAAACTATTTTTTATATATGGAATTGCTGTTATTTCATCATATTGACATTCTAATAGGTTCTTTCCTGAAAAATCTATTAAGCCATATTGTCCATTTTTTTCAACCTTAAGACAGCTTGTTATATACCATACACTATTTTGCTTATCTTGATTTTGTATAGCTTCAACACTATCATAACTTGTAAATAATTGTTCATTTTTAGAGTTTATGGCCTTGGCTTTATATGTACCATTAGTGTAATCTACATCATAAGTAACTATAAAAACATCTTTTTCTGGGTTTGGAATAACAATCATTTCACCATAAGATGGCTCTATAACTGTTTCTCCTTTAGAATTTATAACTCCCCATTTTTCATTTTCATATACCGTATAATAAGCAAGAGTTACATTTTTCTCTGAAGCTTTATCTTTATTTATGCTTATAGTTTTTACTAGAATGATGAAAAACATCACTATTACTATTAATGTAATCCCTACAGCTACAACTTTTTTCATATTCAATTTGCTTTCATTTGTGTTATCATATCTTCTGCCTTTGCTCATAGAAATCAAACCTTTCTTAAATTTTTATTTTAATGCAATCTTACTATATCATAAAAGCACATAAAAACACAAGAAAATTTGCATAAAATATTACAAATTTTCTTATGTTTCAAATAATAAAATTAATTCTTCTTATTTATTCTACAACATATTACTGTCATGTCATCTTTTTCTTTGCCAAAGTCATTGTCTCTAGATTCATTTAGTATAATATCTGCAATTCTTTGTGAGTCATCTGTTTCTAGCTCTTCTAACAGTTCTTTCACCCATAATTCCTTATTAGAATATACATTACTAGAATCAATTATTCCGTCACTACACATTACTATTATATCGCCATCTTTCAAATCTTGGTTATATTCAATTAAGTCAATATTATCTAATATTCCTGTTGGTAACGAAACAGATTTTAATACATCTACTTTGCCATTTCTTTTTATAAATGTAGGACATGCTCCATTCTTAAAAAACTCCATATTTCCTTTATATAAGTCCAATATATTTACATCTAATGTTGCATACATGTCATCATCTGTATTATTTGAAATTATTGAATTTATAAGTTTTAGTGCTATATCTTTATTAAATCCTGTTTCTAAAAGCCTTTCCAACATTTTTATTGCAATCTTACTACTCTTTCTTGCATCTGGTCCTGATCCCATACCATCACTTATTGCTAGTAAAAACTTGCCATCTTCTAGTCTTGTTTGAATTGTTGTATCACCAGATATGACTGAACCAAATTTCTTTGATTTTGCAATTCCTACCTGCATAGTATACTTATCCTCTGATGCAAATGAAAACATACAAGTTTTATCATTTTCTCTTAATGCACATTTTTGTTTTTGCAGTACCATCTTTTCTTTTAGCACTTTTTCTAATATTCTAGTTATCTTCTTTAAATGACATTGTTTTCCATCTAAAGAATCGCACGAGTCTGTATATACAGAAACTATATATCTATTAGATTCTTCTTGTTTTATAACTATTTCTTTTAGTATTATTTCCTTTTCTTTTAGAAGAGCTTTTATCTCTTCCTTCTTTTCTTTATATTTATCATCTTCTTCAATTGTAATTTGCTCTGCTAAATTTGAAATGGCCTCTGATACTCCTGATAATTGTGTTGACACACTCTTTCTGTTTTCTTTAAGTTTTTTCTTCCATATAAAGTTAATTTTACTAATTCTATAAGATGAATTTATAATTCTAACCATATCGTCTATATCTTGTTTAATCATATAATCATTTGTATCTTCATCATTACTGTACCCCATAATATAATTATTATGATTAGCAAAAATTGATATAATATCTTTTTTAGTTATAACTTCTCTATCCAACAATATTTTAAAAATCTCTTCTAGTATATTTTCTTCGTCATTGTATATATCATCATATAAAAGATTTTCTTCTTTTCCTTCCAAATTAGTTCTTAACTCGTTTATGAACATTTCACTATTTATTTTTTCCTGTTTTTCTATATCTTCATCAGTAACAATAGTTGCCGCAGCTTCCTCATACTCTCTTGCAATTTGAGAAATCGTATCTGACATATTATTTAGTTTATTTATTGTTGCCTTGTTTTCTTCTAATGTTCTACCTGTAGTTTCTGGTAATAGTTTATATTCGTCCATTAAATCAGCCACTTTTATTCCAGCTGATTTTGGCATTGCTAATAATCCCAATGCTGCGATTAATATCTCTTGGAATCTTATTATCTCTACAGTGTTACCATTTGATATGTATGATAAAATTATATTTCCTATTACAAAACCTGCTATTACGCCAACTTTTCCTAGCTTATTTAGTATTCCTGCTACTAATCCAGAAATTGCATATGCTGCAATAAATGCTGGATTCTCTCCTTGAATTATTCCTAATGTAAGTCCAATTGTAAGTCCTCCAGTTGCACCTACCAGCATTCCATTTTTCCATCCTAGCATCAAAACTACTAATATACTTAAAATGTTCCTTACTGAAAATCCAAATATATTCAAATTTCCTAACGCACTGAAAGCTATAATAGCAATTAAACTTGCGCCAATAACTTCTTCTATTGAATACACCTTTTTATTGCCTAGCCCTTTATATACAGCTAGTCCATTTACAAAAATTTTATATAGAACAAAGCTTGATATTGCAAGCATAATTCCATATAGTAAATCATATATGTAGAATGTTTTGAAGAACATCTGCAACAGTTGAACTACCAGAACAGAAAATACAAGCTGTCCTCCAACACTCTTTTTTTCATTAACTTCAAACTGTTCTAAATTCATTTTTGGCCTTTTTATTAGTATAGCTGCAAAAAATACTAATACTGTCAAAATATATGTAAGTATATAACTTCCACCAAATTTTATAGCTGTTCCAAGTAAACATGCAATTGCAACCATTAAAATAGGAATTTCCGTTCCTACAGTTGCAGCAATCATAGCTAGTCCAAATGGTGCCATGCTAAGTAAACTTGAATCTCCACCAGCCATAGACATCATAAAACTTAAAGCATATATTATGCAATTTTTCAAGTTGAAAGTTTGCTTTACAATATCTTTTTTTAAGCTACCTTCAACATTAGTATTTTTTAATTCAACATCCTCATCAAAAACTTCTCTTGTATTTTTTGATACATTTTGAAACATCCTTACCACCTCTTGCTTTTTTAACTTTTGTTTTCACATTAGTTATATATATTAGTTTGTAGAATTCCAATTGTTCTCTAAACAATAGCTATTATTCTAAAACCAAATAAATTGTAATACATTTTATGCAATTTATTTGTCGTTTTAGATACAAAAATTAAAAAAGTTTTTTACATCTTGTGATATATTTTTATTATATTTTCTCTATTTTCTTTTTATATAACAAATTATCTATCTTATTTTATCTTATTTTGCTAGAAAATACAATATGGTAAGGAAAGTTTTCTTAACCTACCTGCTCCTTTATTTCGTTTACCTTTTTCTCACTAATTCCTACTATACTTGCAATATCTTTAATACTCATTTTTCGAGCTATCAACCTTTTTACAATAGATTCCTCTTTAGCAACTTTTCCCTCTGCTTTCCCTTCAGCTCTTCCTTCAGCTCTTCCTTCGACTTTTCCAGCCTCATATCCTTCTTTTCTTAATGCCTCATTTTCCTCCATTATCACTCTTACAAAATTCATCATATGGCTTTCTTCTCCTTCCTCATTATTTAAACTTTCTATTCTTTTTACTACTTCTTTTCTTATTCCACTTTCTAACATGTATTTCAATATTACTTCTATAAAGTGGTCTGCTAATGGTTCTTTTGACTTTTGCAGATTTCGTATTACTGCTTCTGCATTTTCTATACTTTCTTCTTTGCTTCTGCTCTTT
>USNR01000018.1 GCA_900556135.1 uncultured Clostridium sp.
TTGCATGATTTATAGCTTCAACTGTTTGAGGCATAACACCGTCATCTGCTGCAACAATTAATATAGCAACATCTGTTATTTGTGCACCTCTAGCACGCATGCTTGTAAAAGCTTCATGTCCTGGTGTATCTAAGAATGTTATATCTCTACCATTTATGCTTACTTTATATGCACCAATGTGTTGTGTAATACCTCCTGCTTCACCTTCTATTACATTTGTTTTTCTAATTGCATCAAGAAGTGAAGTTTTTCCATGGTCAACGTGTCCCATAACAACAACTACTGGTGGTCTTTGTACTAAATCTTCTTCTCTGTCCTCAGACTCATCAAATAGAATATCTTCTTCATTAACAACTTCTTTTTTAGTAGCATTAACACCAAATTCTCCAGCAACTAAAAATGCTGTATCGAAATCTAGTTCTTGATTTATTGTAGCCATTATTCCTAACTCTAAAAGCTTTTTAATAACTTCTCCACTAGTTTTCTTAAGCTCGCTTGCTAAATCTTTAACACTAATGTTTTCAGGAATCGTTATATCTGTCAATTTAAATATTTTTTGTTTATTTCTTTCTTCATTATTTTTTTGATTTTTACGTTTTCCTCTTTTACCACGTTCTGTTGATAAATCATAATAATCTAACATTCCACCATCTTGGTCTTCAAACATATTAGATAATCTGTCTACTTGTTTTAGATTCTTTAATTTTCCTTCATCATAATCTTCATTATTGGTAAATCTTCTAGATTTAGTAGCTCTCTTATTTTTGCTTTCATCATATCTATTGTTATTTTTCTCTTTATCAATAGCTCTGCTTGCATAATCTCTTTGATTTTCTTTCTCTGCTATTTCTGTTTCCATTATATCTTTGATGTTCTTGTCAATTCTCTTGTTGTCTAAAGGTCTAGCAGATTTATTAAATCCATTGTTGTTGTTTCTGTTAAAGCCACCATTATTATTTCTATTAAATCCATTGTTATTGTTATTTCTTCCAAAATTATTTCTATTATTGTTTTGGCCATCTCTATTAAAATTATTATTTCTATTATTATAATTATTATTCCTGAAATTATTATTTCTATTTTGGTTATCTCTGTCTCTTCCAAAACCATTCCTATTTCCATAATTTTCATTTCTATTATTGTTATAGTGAGGTCTGTTTTCTTGGTTTCTGTAATCTCTATTCTGGTTATCTCTACCGTGATTATTTTCTCTGTTTTGACCATCTCTTGCTTGGAATTTCGCATTATTGGTTATAGCTTTATTGTCTATTGTTTTTTCTTCTTGTTTATTATCTGTATCAGCTATATCCTTTTTGCTTTCTTCTTTTCTTGGTTCATTTTCTTTATTCAATTCCAATTCTTTTTTAGGAGCTTCTTTAGCAGTTGCTGTTATTTCAGGTTCTTTCTTACTTTGAGTTTGTGGTTTTGTTTCCTTTTTCTTTATGCCAAACAATTCATCTACGGTAAGTGGTTTTACTGTTTTGTTCCTATATACAATATTATAGTCATTCTTTTTTCTTTCAACAAAGCCAACATCTTTTCTTGCAGACTCTTTCTTATCATCAGGTTTTTTGTCATCATCCTCTGTTAAAATCACTTCACGTCTAATTATTACTGGTGTTTCTTTCTTTGCCTTCTTTTCTGAATTATTGTCCTTTTTGCTCTCTGGCTTATTTTCCTTTTTTGTACTTTTCTTTTCAGTAGCCTTCTCTGCTTTTTTAGCTTCCACTTTACTTTCTTTTTTTGTATCAGAACTAGCTTGTTTAGAACATTCTTTTTTTATTAAATCAGCTTGCTCATCTGTTACACTACTCAAATGGCTTGTAACAGCTATTCCTATATTATTTGCTTTTTCTAGTACCGCTTTGCTTGCTAATCCAAGTTCTTTTGCTATTTCATGTATTTTTATTTTACCCAATAAAATCACCTCCTAAATCATTAATATATATACATTTTTTGTTGTCATTTACTTTATTTATCAATAATTACACCTCTTAAGCTTTCATAAATTTCATTATCTATTTTTGTTTCAAAACATTTTTCAAGTCTTTTAGATTTTATTGCTTTGTCTAGGCATTGCACACTATTACATATATATGCGCCTCTACCATTAGCTTTTCCTGTTAAATCTATAAATATTTTGCCTTCATTATTTTTTACTATTCGTATTAATTCATTTTTATTTTTAGCTTCATAACATCCCATACAAGTTCTTTGTGGTACTTTCTTCATTTTCTTCCACTCCCTTTTATTACATTCTGAATTTGCTTGATTGTTATTTATCTCTTTTATTATTCTTCATTCTCTTTAACATCTTCAACTGCTTCTATGTTTTCATTTGTGTTAACTATTTCGTTGCTATTTGCATTTTCTTCTACATCTTCGCTTTTACTTTTTTCAACTTCTTCTGAAGCTTCATCAGCATTTGCTGCTTCTTGCAACATTTGTCTGAATTGAGATTCACTCTTTATATCAATCTTCCAGCCTGTTAATCTAGCTGCGAGCTTAGCATTTTGACCAGATTTTCCTATTGCTAATGACAATTGGTCATCTGGAACTATTACTTGTGCAAATCTTTCTTCTTCTTTTATATCAACAGCTAATACTTGAGCAGGAAGTAATGCTTCTGCAATATATGTTGAAGGATCCTCATGCCATTCTATAACATCAATTTTTTCTCCACTTAATTCATTAATTATATTTTGAATACGGATTCCCTTTTGCCCAACACAAGAGCCAACCGGATCAATGTTTTCATTTTGTGAGTATACTGCAACCTTGCATCTTTTGCCTGGATCTCTAGAAACACTTTTTATTTCTATTAATCCTTCATAAATCTCTGGAATCTCTAGTTCAAATAATTTTCTTAAGAAATCATTATTTGCTCTAGAAACAGTAATTTGAGGAGAACCTTTTATTCCTCTTTCAACATTCGCAATACATGCTCTTAATTTTTGATTAACAAAATATTTTTCTGTTGGTATTTGCTCTTTTAAAGGCATTACACCTTCAATTTTTCCAAGGTCTAAAACAACTATAGATTTATCAACCTTTTGAACAATACCAGAAACTATCTCACCTTTTCTCTCGCTAAATTCATTAAATATTACATCTCTAGATGCTTCTCTTATTCTCTGAATTATAACTTGTTTAGCAGTTTGCGCAGCAATTCTTCCAAAATTCTTTGGAACAAGTTCTTTAGAAACTACATCTCCAACTGAATATTTAGGATCTATTTTCTTTGCTTCTTCTAAACTAATTTGAGTTTTTTCATCTTCAACCTCTTCTACAACCTCAAATTCTGCATAAACATGAACCTCTCCTGTAGTATCATTCATAGTTATCTTTACATTGTCACTATTCACATCAAAATTCTTTTTATAGGCTGTAACTAATGCTGATTCTATAGACTCTAAAAGATATTCTTTTTTTATGCCTTTCTCTTTTTCTAGATCCTCCATAGCAATTATTAGCTCTGTGCTATCAATATTTTGGCTTGTTTTCTTTACACTTTTCTTCATTTTTCTAAATCAATCCTTTCTTTTTACCATTTATAAATTCTTTTCATTAACGCTATATTTTTTCTATCTATTTTTACTATATTTTCGTTTTCTGTATCATTATCAAGTTCAATCAAAATGCTATTTTCGTCAAATTCTTTTAGCACACCTGTAATCTCTTTAGATTTCAAATTTGGTATTATATCAAAAGTTTTTACATAAACATCTTCACCTATGCTTTGTTGTAAATGTTTTTCTTTTCTAATATGCCTTTCAATACCTGGCGACGAAATTTCCAAAAAATATTGATCTTTTATGTAATTAGCATCATCAAGCATATCGGTAATAGCATTATTAACCTTTTCACAATCCTCTAAACTAATACCCTCGCTATTATCTATAAATATCCTTAAGTAATTATCTTTACCTTCTTTAACATACATAACATCATAAATATCATAACCTAAGTCATTTATAGTTTTCGTAACAAGTTCTTCAACTTTTTCTTCTACCTTAGACAAAATATCCCTCCTATCATAAATCGAAGAGTGGGATATTCTCCCACTCTTCTGTAGAAATCTTTATGCTGTTAATAATTATACTACTAATTTTTGCCAAATGCAAGCATTTTATGCAAAATTAGAATATAAGCATCAGAATTATTATAATTATCTCTACTTATTAGTCAAAATGGGCGGTTGTCCTTCGCATTATTTTCTAATTTTATTTTTTTATATTTTTTAACCTGCTTACATTTTCTATATAATTTATATTCATCTCCCCAATTACGACAAGCTTTGTATGTTTTATGTTGTATAATTACGTTATCTTCTCAAAAAAGGAGGTGATAATAATGTATTCTCCAAAACACGAGAAAAAAACTACTAAGAGATCTTTTAGATTCTTACATAGTACATTAATTGTATTTAAGTATATCTTAAAGATTGCTAAGGTAGTGAAATCAATTTTCGAATTATTTCGTTAATTGAAAAAGCAGGCATTCTCTGAAAATGCCTGCTTTTTTTGACAATTTTTCATTGTCCATCTTCTTCCAAAATTTAGTGATTAATGTATTCTCCATTACATTTATTATTATACTACAAATATAAAAATATGCAACCTCTTTAATAAAAATTCATAAAAAATCGTTCGACATTTTTCTACATATATAATTGCATATCTTACAACTCTATTCTTTCTTTTCTTGTCTTTTCAACCATTTGTTTCAACTTTTTATTTTCTTCTTTTTCTAATTTAGGATCTGTATTTTCCAGGCGTACAGCTAATTCTTGAACCTGCTTCAAAATAGGTATATCTTCAAATAAATTAGCAATTTTAAACTCTGTCATTCCATGTTGTTTTGTTCCAAAAAATTCTCCTGAACCTCTTAGTTCCAAATCTTTTTCTGCAATTTTAAATCCATCACTAGTAGAAGTCATTGTTTTCATTCTTTCTTTTATTATTTGTGAATTTCCATCATATTTTAATATACAATAAGACTGAAACTCTCCTCTTCCAACTCTTCCTCTTAGCTGATGTAACTGTGCCAAACCAAATCTCTCCGCATTTTCTATAACCATTATATTTGCATTAGGAACATCCACTCCTACTTCTATTACAGTTGTAGAAATTAGAATATTTATTTTATTATTTTTAAAATCTTGCATTATTTGTTCTTTTTCTTTTGCTTTCATTTTTCCATGTAACATCTCAACATTGTATTCTTTAAAAACTTGATTTTTATATTTTTCACTTAGCGTTTCAACCGCTTTTATATCCATTTCTTCATTTTCTTCTACAAACGGACACACTATATATGCTTGTCTGCCTTCATCAACATTTTTCTTAATAAAAGCATTTATTCTATCTGTCATGTTTTGTTTAACAGCTAATGTTTCTATTTCTTTTCTGTTAGGAGGAAGCTCATCTATAATTGATATATCCAAATCTCCATATAGAATTATAGCTAATGTTCTAGGTATAGGAGTTGCAGTCATTACAAGTACATCTGGATTTATTCCTTTTCCTGCAATTATGCTTCTTTGTTTTACTCCAAATCTGTGTTGCTCATCTGTTATTACTAATCCTAATTTTTTAAACTCCACATTTTCTTGTAATAAAGCATGTGTTCCTATTAAAATGTCTATCTCACCATTTTTCAATCTTTCTAATAACAGATTTTTCTGCTTTTTAGCAAGGCTACTTACCAATAATTCGCACTTTATATCGAATTTTTCTAATATCTTATTAAAGTTATATAGATGTTGCTCTGCAAGTATTGTTGTTGGAGCCATCACTGCAACTTGATATCCACATTTAACAGCTTTGTAGGCAGATATCATAGCAACTATTGTTTTTCCAGAGCCAACATCTCCTTGTAATAGCCTATTCATGCTTTTACCTGATTCCATATCTGAATCTATTTCTTCTAACACTCTTAATTGTGCTTTTGTCAATTTAAAAGGTAATGTATTTATAACATCGGACATATGTGCTTCTTTGCTATAAACTATACCATGTTCTTCATTCTGATATTTGTTTCTTAAACTTAATAACGATAATTGTAGCGATAGCAATTCTTCAAAAACAAATCTTCTTCTTGCTCTATTTAATTTATCAAACTCTGTTGGAAAATGTATTTCCTTTGTTGCTGTATTTATTTCTTCCAAATTGTATTGTTCTTTTATATAATCTGGTATTGTTTCCTCCAATGTACCACCTATCATATTTAGTGCATTTAATGTAATTTGTCTTAAAGAATTTTCATTTAAATTTCTTGTTGTTGGATATACAGGAATTATTTTACCTGTGTTTTTATTTTCTCCTTCCTTATCGAAAACAGGAGAATTGAATTCTATTTTTTCATTCTTTACTGATACTCTTCCATAAAATTTATATTTTTCTCCTGCTTTTATGTTCTCTCTTATATAAGGTTGATTAAACCAGGTTATAAATGCAATGCCAAAATCATCTCTAACTGCTACTTTAGACAATGTCATATTCCTTCTAAGCCTTACTGTTGAAACATTGTTTACTGCAACTGCTTCAATTAAAGCTTCCTCTCCGTCTTGCAAATCTACTATATTTTTTATATTTCTTCTATCTTCATATTTTCTTGGATAATATGTTATTAAATCTTCTAATGTATAAATTCCTAAATAATTTAATAGCTTAACTCTGCTTGGTCCAACTCCTTTTATAAATTGAACACTTTGTTTCAAATCCACCATTATAAATCTCCTATTGGTTGTTATCATTACATCCCAATAGTATCACAAACTAATGTTTTTGTCTACTATATCTTTTCTAATTCATCTATTAAATAATAAAATTTCATATAACACATGTCTACATTTTTTTCATTTGCAGATTTTATAAATTCCTTTAACAGGATGTAACTCTTTTGTATATTTTGATTATTTTTTACTTCTGCATTGTCAGAATTTATTAACCTTAAATTTCTATTATCTGCTTCTCCTAAAAATGTAGATATTTTGTCCCATTGATTAGTTTCTATTAGTGCATATGCTGCAAGAACATCATACTTAATATATAATATTTCTAAATCTTTAAAATCCTTGTTGCATTTTTCAGCATACTTTGGAAGCAGTTCATATAAGTTAGATAAGCTTATTAGTGCATTAGATTTATTCTTTTCTTGAACATATTTTAATGCTGTTTCTGCGTTTGTATTAAAAGCTAATATGTCATCATTATTAGTATTTATGCTTTTCAAATCTATTGTTATTACAGACCACGAATTAATTAAATTTTCTAATTCAGTTTGAATATATGTCCAATTAATATCATTTCTATCTCTTAAAAGAATAGATTGCGATTCTTTGGTAGATATAGTTATAGAATTACCTTGCTTACCGTTTGATTCTTCTCCACAATCTGCTTGGCTAGATTTATCAGTGCCACTTTTTCCTTCACTTGCTTGCTTACTACTTTCAGTATCTGTATCACTCTTAGTGCTATCACTACTGGTATTTTCTCCTGTAGCATTTATAACATTATTAGTAATCATATATTCTATATCTAAATTATTAAGCATTTTCATTAATTCTAAAACTCGTCTATCAACATATGATATTTCTTCATCTATCTTTTGATACACATCAACTTCGGGTGTTTTATTAGAATATGAATACACAATAGTAATTATGCTAATAATTATTATAATTATGGCAATACTAATTATATATTTAATTATTTTTTTGCTCATATTTTTATTTTCCCCCTAACTTTTGGTTAAACTTAATTATCAATAACATATTATTAGTTATTTTGCATCATTTTTTCCACTTTATTCAAAATAGCTTATAAAACTATTACATAATTAACATTTTAAAATTAATTTCAATTATACAATTTTCATACTTTTGGAGGTTTTTATGTATTCACGTATTAGACTTTATAGTAATAAAGACGGTGAAATTTACAATTTTTTAATTAAATTTTTTGGCGATTCTAATTCAGATACTCACAATATTTTCAATAATATGTATACACATATTTTAGAATGGGAAAATATTTATTCTAATCCTGTTGAAATAGCTAACATGGTAGGTGTTTTTATAGATAACATTGACGAATTTGATATTAATATGTGGGTTAGTTTAGATAAAGGTTTTTTTATTAATATCACCAAAGAAAATGCGGACAAAATAATAAGATATCTTTATGAAAGATATCCGTATTAATTGTTTTTTCCTTAACTCCTAATTTTTAATTACTCTCTTTTTTTATCTCTTGTCATTAAAATGGTTACTGCCTTTCGTGGGTCTAATCCATTGTAAAGAACATCATATACCGCATTTACTATTGGCATTTCTATATTGTACTTTTCTGCTAAACTATGTGCTACATCTATATTGTCAATACTTTCTATAACCATTCCAATTTCTTGTTTAGCCTGTTCAACTGTATAGCCTTTTCCTATTAATCTTCCTGCTCTTCTATTTCTGCTATGTTCACTCATGCATGTTACTATTAAATCTCCTAGTCCTGATAAACCATAAAATGTATCATGCTTTCCTCCCATAGCCATTCCTAATCTTGTTATTTCAACCAATCCTCTTGTAATCAATGCTGCAAAGCTATTATCTCCCAAATCTATTTCTGTTGCTATTCCAGCACAAAATGCAATAATATTTTTTAATGCACCACCTAGTTCCACTCCAATTACATCATCAGATGTATATACTCTCATTTTTTCATTCATAAATGTAGCTTGCACTAGGTCTTGTATTTCTTCACTGTTAGATGCAATTACAATTGCTGTTGGTATTTCCACAGAAACTTCTTCTGCATGACTTGGTCCTGAAAATACTCCATATTTAACATTTGGCATTTCTTCTTCAATTACTTGACTTAATGTATATAATGTATCTGCTTCAAATCCTTTAGCGCACATTATTATTGGTTGATTTGTTACATATTTTTTATATTTTTTTATTGTTTCTCTAACAAATTTAGAAGGTGTTACATGTAGTATCATTTCAGAATCTTTTATTACCTCTTCTAAATCTGTATATGCGGTTATTTTTTTATCTATTACTAGATTTGGTAAAAACTTGCATTTTCTATCTTTATTAATTGCATCTGCTTCCTCTTGTAGAAAAGACCATATTTTAATAGTGTTTCCTTTTCTTTCCAAATGAGATGCTAGAGCTATTCCCCATGTTCCACTACCTATTACTGCAATATTCATTCTTCTGTATCTCCTCTCTTCTGTTTGGTATTTTCATAAAATTTACTTTAAGTTAATTTTATTTTCTTTTCCTGAAATTAATCTTTTAACATTTTCTCTGTGATTAAATATTACAAAAGCTGCAAGAATAACTCCAAACAATATATAGTTTCCAGGTACCAAATAGTGATTTCTTATAAATATTGTTAATACAGGGAATAATACTGCTGCTGAAACAGAACCTAATGATACCATTCTAGTTAGTGCCATTAAAACAAGTGCAAATACCAAACAAATTAATCCTATCTGCCAATTGATTACTAACAATACACCTAATGATGTTGCAACGCCTTTTCCTCCTTTAAATTTAAAGAATATTGGAAAAGTATGTCCTAATACAACAGCAATTCCTGCAAGTTGCACTAATAAAGCATTGTCTAGATTTTTTACTATCTTACCAGCTAATAGTCCTATCAAAACTGCAATTACACCTTTTAAACAATCACATATTAGTGTAAGTATTGCGGCTTTTTTTCCTACTGTACGAAGAACATTAGTGCTTCCTGCATTTCCACTTCCTTTTTCTCTAACATCAAATCCAGCCATTTTTTTACTAATTATAACTGAGAAGCTTATGCTACCTAATAAATATACTATTATTGTTACTATTATATATGTTGCCATAACAAACTCATCCTTCCTATTTTAACTTACAAGTTTTTTTCAGATTTTTCTCTTACAATCATTCTTACAGGTGTTCCTACTAAGCCAAATTCCTTTCTTAATTGATTAACTAAATATCTTTCATATGAAAAATGGAATAGTTTTTTATCATTAACAAATATAACAAATGTTGGTGGTTTTGTTGTAGCTTGTGTCATATAATAAATTTTTAATCTTCTACCTTTATCTGTAGGTGGCTGAACAACCGCAATAGATTCGTTCAAAACCTGATTTAGCACAGATGTTGAAACCCTCATAGAATTTTGATTTGCTACTTTATTTATTAATTCAAACAATTTGTCTACTCTTTGACCTGTTTTTGCTGATATGAATAATATTGGAGCATATGATAAATATGGAATTTTATTATATACTTCTTTTGTATATTTTTCTAATGTTCCATTTTCTTTCTCATACAAATCCCATTTATTAATAACAATAATTACACCTTTACCTGCCTCATGTGCTTCACCTGCAATTTTAGTGTCTTGTTCTGTAACGCCTTCTGTTGCATCAATCATTAATAAACAAACATCTGCTCTTTCTATTGCAAGTAATGTTCTTGCAACACTGTATTTTTCAATTTTTTCTTCTATTTTGCTGTGTCTTCTAACTCCTGCTGTGTCTATAAAAACATATTTTCCATGAGAATTTTCAAATTCAGAATCTATTGCATCTCTTGTAGTTCCAGCTACATTACTAACAATAACTCTATTTTCTCCTAATATTTTGTTTACCAATGAAGATTTACCCACATTTGGTTTACCTATAATTGCAACACGCACTGTTAGGTCCTCTTCTTGATTTTCTGGAACTGCTGGTAGCTTTTCATATATTTCGTCTAATACATCGCCAATACCTACAGCATTTACAGAAGATACTCTAAAAGGATCACCTATTCCTAAGTTATAAAATTCATATATCTCTGGAGCATCCTTTCCAAAGTTATCTGCTTTATTACAAACAAGTATAACAGGCTTCTTTGATTTTTTTAATATTAAAGCTATATCCTTATCTGCTGCTGTAACTCCTTGTTTTGCATCAGTTAAAAATACAATAACGTCTGCCATGTTTATTGCAATATCAACCTGCTCTTTCATTTGAGCTAATATATCATTTGAGGAATCGAACTCGATTCCTCCAGTATCTATTAAAGTAAACTCTTTACCTCTCCAATTTGCTTCAGCATAAACTCTATCTCTTGTTACACCTGGTGTATCTTCCACAATTGAAATACGTTTTCCTATTATATAATTAAAAAAAGTAGATTTTCCAACATTTGGTCTTCCAACTATTGCTACCATCGGTTTTGACATTTTATCTCATTCCTTCCTTTTTACTCATATTATTTTACTATAATAAATGTAAAATATCAAGTAAAATTAGTTGCATTCTTCTTTTACTGCTGCCTGTGCCGCTGCAAGTCTTGCAATTGGAACTCTAAATGGCGAACAAGAAACATATGTAAGACCTATTCTATGGCAAAACTCTACTGACTCAGGATTTCCTCCATGCTCACCACATATTCCAAGTTTTATGTCTGGTCTTGTCTGTTTTCCTAAATCAACTGCCATTTTCATAAGTTTTCCAACACCTTTTTCATCTATTCTTGCAAATGGATCTTGCTTATATATTCCTTCTGAATAATATGTTGGTAAAAACTTGCTTGAATCGTCTCTACTAAATCCGAAAGTTAATTGTGTTAAATCATTAGTTCCAAAAGAGAAAAATTCTGCCTGTCTTGCAATTTCGTTTGCCAATATTGCAGCTCTAGGAATTTCTATCATAACACCTATTTCATATTTCAAATCAACATTGTTTTCTGCTATTACAATATCTGCTGTTTTTTCAATAATTTCTTTTACATATTTTGTCTCGGCTTCGTCTCCAACTAAAGGAATCATAATCTCTGGAACTACATTCATTTCTGAGTCTTTGTTAACCTCTATTGCTGCTTCAATTATTGCCCTAGTTTGCATTTTAGCTATTTCAGGATATGATATGGCAATTCTACATCCTCTATGTCCCATCATTGGATTAAATTCATGTAAACTAACAACTTTTGCCTTTAACGTTTCAAAATCTATTCCCATATCTTCCGACAATTTTCTTATTGCCTCATCATCATGAGGTAGGAATTCATGCAAAGGTGGATCTAATAGTCTTATAGTAACAGGATAGCCTCTCATTTTCCTATACAAACCTATAAAATCCTGTTTTTGCATTGGCAATAATTTAGCTAAAGCTTTTTCTCTTTGCTCCGTTGTTGTAGATACAATCATTTCTCGTATTGCTTGTATTCTTTCTTCTTCAAAGAACATGTGCTCAGTTCTACACAAGCCTATTCCTTCTGCACCATATTCGTAAGCAGTCCTTGCTTCCTCTGGCGTATCAGCATTCACTCTAACTTTTAATCTTCTATACTTATCAGCCCAATTCATAAATCTGTCAAATAATTCATTATGCATTGACAATTCCGTTTCTATTTTTCCTTCATAAACTTTTCCTGTTGTTCCGTCTAACGAAATATAGTCTCCTTCCGAGTATGTCTTTCCATTATCAGCAACTATCTTTTCATTGTCTATTTGAATTCCAACACAACTTGCAATGCAACATTTTCCCATTCCCCTAGCAACAACCGCAGCATGAGATGTCATTCCTCCTCTTAATGTTATTATTCCATTGCATACTTGCATTCCTTCAATATCTTCAGGAGATGTTTCTAGTCTTGCTAATATTAACTCTTTCTCACCTTGACTAGCTAATTCTTTTGCACGTGCAGCTGAAAAAACTATTTTTCCATAGCCAGCTCCAGGAGAAGCAGGTAATCCCGTTGCTATTGGTGTTAAAGTGTTCAATTTTTCTTCATTAAATGTAGGATGTAGCAATTGTTCTAGTTGATTTGGCTCAACTCTTAATATAGCTTCTTTTTCTGTTATCATACCCTCATCAACTAAATCTGTAGCTATCTTTAATGCTGCCATAGCTGTTCTCTTTCCATTTCTTGTTTGAAGGAAAAACAGCTTTCCTTTTTCAATTGTAAACTCCATATCTTGCATATCTTTATAATGTTTTTCTAGCAATTTTGCGTATTTTACAAATTCATTATAAATATCGCAATTTACTTCTTGCAATTTTTCTATCGGTTCAGGAGTTCTAACACCAGAAACAATGTCCTCACCCTGAGCATTCATTAAAAACTCACCAAAAATTTTATTTTCACCTGTTGCAGGGTTTCTACTAAAAGCAACTCCTGTTCCAGAATCGTCTCCCATATTTCCAAATACCATTTCTTGAACATTTACAGCTGTTCCCCAGTCATTTGGTATATTATTAGCTTTTCTATATACTATCGCTCTTTGATTATTCCATGATTTAAATACTGCTCCTATTGCCTCTTTTAATTGCACATTAGGGTCTTCTGGAAATTCCTCTCCAACTTCAGTTTTATATATTTCCTTAAACATATATATCAGTTTTCTCAAATCATCTGGCCCTAATTCATAATCAAATTTCACACCTTTAGCTTGTTTTACATTGTCTATAGCATCCAAGAAAAATCTTTCCTCTATTCCCTTAACAACGTTTCCAAACATTTGAATTAGCCTTCTGTAACAATCTAAAGCAACTCTTTCATTTTTTGCAATTAATCTATCAGTAATTTCTTGATTTAATCCTAAATTCAAAATAGAATCCATCATTCCTGGCATTGAAACTCTAGCACCAGATCTTATCGATAATAACAAAGGATTATCTGGATTGGCAAATTGTTTTCCTGTAATTTCTTCCAATCTTCTCAAAGCCGTATAAATTTCCTCAATCATATCATCAGACAACTTCATTCCATCATCATAATATTTTATGCAAGTCTTTGTTGAAACAATGAATCCCTGTGGTATAGGTAGACCAATATTGGTCATCTCCGCTAAATTTGCACCTTTTCCTCCCAATAATTCTCTCATTTGTGCATTTCCTTCTGTAAACATATATACATATTTATCTTCCATATGTAAATTCCTCCTTTGGTAATACTATATCGCTATTATATACTAACAAAATCATAAATACAACAATTCTATATTATTTTTTTTACCTTTACTCCTAACAGATACAATAAGTCAACTGCTTGCAATTCATCAACAATAGCGCCTTTAATATCTTCTGCTGAAATTGCAATTCCTTCTATATTACAATTTGATATATCAATCCCTTTAAGTCCAGTTTTAAAGAATTGGCTTTGTGTTAAATCCGTATTATCAAAATAAATATTTTTAAGCTTTGTTTCTTGAAAATAGCTATTTCTCATTAAAACATTTTTTAGAAAAACATTCTCCATACTGGTCATAGAAAAATTAGTGTAATTTGCATTTGTTTCAATCATTCCAACATTATACAATCTATCTTCTGCCAAATTACATCCTATAAGTTTACAATTATTAAATTCACATCTAATAAAGCCATCATACATAAATTTAGTATTTGAAAAATCACAGTTATTAAAAATAACATTTTCAAAAGTAACATTTTCCAGTATAGCATTTTGCATGCAAACTTTATCAAACAAGCAATAATTAAACTCTATCCCTGCCAAATCAATATTACTATATTCTGCATTCTCAAACTTGCAATATTCAAAATTTTCATCCCCACATTCATTATATAACTCTTCACTTTTTAATTCTTCTACATTGAACTTTTGAGGTTTTAGTACATTCATTTTTTTACTTTCCTACTCTCATATCAATTTTCTCAAAATCTTCAAGCTCTATCTTTTCCATTGCATATATTTGCTCCTTTTATAATTTTTTATTTAGAAATTCTTTACTTATCCTTATTGTAGTTGGTCTTCCATGAGGACAAGTATATGGATTATTTAAATTTAATAATCCTTGTATTAAATCGTCAACTTCTTGCATACCCAAATCCATATTTGCCTTTACAGCAGCTTTGCAAGCAACTGTAGCAACAAATCTTTCTTCTACATCTTTTATAGACGTTCTTTCGCTCGAAGTCATCTCATCTAAAATATCCAAAAATATATTTTGGGTTTTAGCTCTATATTCTAAATCTGGTATACCATTTATTTTCACAGAATTTTCTCCAAATAGTTCAATATCAAAACCAGTACTCTTCAATAATTCCATATTGTTTTTTATAAACTCCATTTCTTTATGAGATAGATTATATACTTCTGGTATTAATATCATCTGTGTATTTTTATTTAGTTTATTTTTATAGTTAGCTTTTATTTGTTCATACAAAAGCCTTTCATGCGCAGCATGTTGGTCTATAAAATATATTTCATCATCTATTTCTATTATTATATAAGTTCTAAATAAAATTCCAATATATTTGTATTCTATATGTCTTTTTGTTTCTCTTTTTATAATTTCTAAATTATCCTCAGGCTTTGTTTCTTCCTTTTCAGGTTGATTTACCAGAAACTCATACTCATTTTCTACATATTGACTTTTATTTGTTTTTTCTTTATCCCCTAAAAATTCGCTATTTAGCATAGTCTCTTTTATCGCATGATATAAAATTCTATAAATTTTATCCTCATCTTTAAATCTAACTTCCATCTTAGTAGGATGAACATTTACATCATAATAACTAGCTGGCATTTCCAAATTTAATATAAAAAATCCATATTTACTAATTCCTGTTGCACCTTTAAAAGCCTGGTCAGCACTATTTGTTAAAACAGGGTTTTTTATATTTCTTTTATTTAAGAATAATATTTGATCTTTTCTATTTTCTCTTGCAATTAATGTATTTCCAATAACACCAGTTATTTTTATATTATCTTGATTATAATTAACCTCTACTAAATTCTCCTTTATTTCTTTTCCATATAATAGATAAATAATATCTGTTAAACTTCCATTGCCTGTTGTAGAAAAAACAACTTTTCCATCATTAATCAATCTAAAAGCAATTGTGGGATTTGCAATTGCAGTTTTTTGAACCCAATCTTTTATATATTTGAACTCTGTTGAATCCTGTTTTAAAAACTTGTATCTAACAGGTGTATTAAAAAACAAATTCTCTACAATTATAGTAGTTCCTGTTGGCGCACCACATTCTTCAAAATCAATAATGTTGCCAGCCTTTGCAACAACTTTTGTTCCAATACTTTCCTCTTTCGTTTTAGAAATCATTGTAAGTTCTGAAATTGAACATATACTAGCCAAAGCCTCTCCTCTGAACCCCATTGTATAGCTATTTTCTAAATCCTCTATCTTTCTTATCTTGCTGGTAGCATGTCTCTCAAGTGAAATAGGCATATCGTCTTTTGATATGCCTTTTCCGTTATCTGTAATTTTTATAAGTGTTTTTCCACCATTTTTTATTTCCACATAAATACTAGTAGCACCAGCATCTATTCCATTTTCTACAAGCTCTTTCACAACATTTGCAGGCCTTTCAATAACCTCTCCAGCTGCAATTTGATTAATAGTTAAATCATCTAATAATACAATATTTCCCATTTATTTTATTCCTTCTTGACTACTTTCATATCCTTTTATATTATCCCATAAACACATTATAATTTCACTAAATATTCAACATCATCTTTTAATGATATTAAATTTATCTACAGTATCAATCTCTCTCAAACAATACTCTATTGTATCTTCAAATTTTTTTTGCAATTCTTGCTCTGAAAATACCACAAACTCAAAATCTTCTTCTATCTGTTGATTTTTCGTAACATCATTTAAATATTTTATCACATTCATTACATCATTTCTTGTTATATTGAACTCAGTAACCTCTTTAGCCTCTGATATTATATCCTTATTATAATTTGGAAATAATATGTTTGCATTTTGCTTTAGTAACCTAGACCCAAACTCTTTAAACTCTCTCTGTTTCATTGCGGTAGCTTCTCTTTTTTCACACTTTACAAACTCTCCAGAATTAAGCTTAATACCTTCAAACTCTTTTGCATTGCCATAAACATAATGTTCATCAAAAGCAATTTGATTCCAAAAACTATCTGTTAAAAGATGCGTAAAACACCCTAACACAATAGGATTATTCATTTTATTCTTATACTCTTCTTTAAATCTCTCAGTATTCTTAAAATTAAATTTTTTTTCTTGAATATCTTCCTCTTTAGTAAAATGTGTATCCATATGTGATATTTTTTTAGATATATCTTCAACAAGATATCCATTGTTTATATCTGGCACAATATTCCCAAAAATAAAATTATTTTTATTAATATTAATCTTATCACTTATTTTATTAGCGACAATAGTATGAATAGCCCAACCTGGCATCGTTAATCTCCTTTAAACTTATATTTCAATATTGTCTAATTATATACATTAATCAACACATTTTTCAAGTATTTTTATATAGATTTTAATTAAAATAAAAAATAAAAGTAATTTTCTATCACAAATTAAGGTCTATAATTTTTACCAACCATTTTACCTTTGACATCCACTCATTTTGCATAATAAAATGTTGTAAATTAGGCTTCTAGGCATTATAATAGTCTCATATTTCTAATCAATTCAAAAGACGGTTACACACTACCGTCTTTTGAAATCTTTTAAGTCTACATTGCTATATTGATTCCTCTTGAAACAATATCCTTCATACTTTCTATCAATTCATCAATTTCCTTTGGAGTAACTATCATATTATATTCTCCCACATTCAAAGCTTCCTTTATTTCCTCATAATTATCTTGTGACTTTAATTCATTTAAAGCAGTATTGGACATTGCCTTTTCTTGTAAATTCTGAATAAACAACTTAATACAATCATTAGTAATTGAAGCCAAATCAACAACAGTAGGGATTCCTATCGCAATAACTGGAATGCCTAATGATTTTTCACTTATTTCCTTTCTAGTATTATCAACGCCCGCTCCCGGAACAATTCCTGTATCAGATATTTGTATTGAACTACTTATTCTCTCCACACTCCTTGATGCCAACGCATCTATTACTATTAACAATTTAGGTTTTATGTTATCAACTATTCCCTTTAAAATTTCCATAGTCTCTATACCTGTTATTCCTAAAACTCCAGGAGAAATTGCAGAAACTGGTCTTGTATCATCTGGCATAGCATTAGGCATATATTCTAATATATGTCTTGTAACCTCAATTTCAGGAACCACTTTAGGTCCTAGCGCATCAGGCGTCACATATATGTTTCCTAACCCAACTACTAGTATGTCCTCTGTTTCATTTACATGTCTTTTTATTATTTCTTTTAACTCATCTGCTAACACATTTGAAACTTCTTCTATTCTTTCATCTGTTATTCCTTTCATTTTACTAATATCTATTGTCGTATATATTCCTTTAGGCTTGCCAATTGCCTTTTCGCCATTTTCATTTGTAACACTAACCCTAGAAATTTTTGTTCCTAACTTTTCTTCCTCTTCCACCTCTATTCCATCAACATTTGATTTAATATTATTTTGCTCTTTGTAAATTTCATTTCTTTCTAAAGCCATATCTGTTCTAAAGTTATACATTTAATCTGCTCCCTTCACCTTTATATTATGCAACTTTTTTCCCATAAACAATCACAAATGAATTTCACTTTGTATTTTCTATCAAAAAAAGTAAGCATAACGTTGCTTTTATTATGTTTAACTTTTATAAAAATATACTTCTTACAGAAATTCAATTTACATAAAAATTGCTAATTAAAGAATTTTGTGGTATAATCTATTTATGAACTTTTTTGTTCAAATTTTATTGCGAGGTGAATGTTCATGTCTCGGAAATACATCACTTTGCCAGGTAATTTGGATCCAGTAACAATCATAAAATACTTTTATGAAACACCTGGAATTCATTCTATTACACTTGGCAGAACGAATAACGGAAATTGGAAGCTTCCTATCTTTTCTGACACAGCAACTTTTTCGTTAAGCTATGCAGAATACGCAGGTCTCCTTTCCAATTGTGCTCAGGAGATTTTAGGACAGTCAGTTGTATCAAAAAAGAAACAGACTTTTCCTGGTATTGTAAAACCAGAAACAATTGTAAGATATGTTTATGGTACACTTGGCATAAGCACTATTTCTCTTATGAGAACCTCAAAGGACAATTGGAGATTACAAACATTTTCTACAGACCAAATGGTAGAATTTACCTTTGAGCAGTATCAGAAAATCCTTTCAGGATATTTCCACGATATTGCTTCTCTCGCAAAGGACGGCTCATAATAATGAGCCGCCCTTCATTTTTTTATGAACAACATTCACATAATATTGTTTGTAATCCTAATGTTGCATCTATGTTGCCATTTTTTGAGTTATAGTCTAAATTTATTAATTCTTGTAAAACATTTCTTAGTTCCGCTTCTTTAAAATATTTTGCCTGCATCGTATACTTGCTTGTTAAGAACATCTGATTTGGCTTTAATTGTAAGCTCTCCGCAATATTTTTATTTTCTTTTAGTGCTATTTTTGTAATATATAATTTCTTGAAATGATTATATAATGTTATCAATATTTTTTGTATTGGTTCCTTTTGATACAACAAATTTGATAAAACACTAAGAGCAACTTGAATATTCTTTTTTCCTAAATTGTCTGTTAAATCAAATATTACACTTTCCAATTGTTTTGTTGCTAGCTTATCTATACTCTGTTTGGTTATTGTTCCATTTTCTCCTGCATATTCTATTTGCTTTCTTATTTCGTTTATCAGTTCTTGCATATTTGTTCCGCATACTTCAATAAAATATCTTAAAGTTGGTTCATCCACATTTACTTTGTATGCATTACATATAGCCTTTAATTTTCTCACAATATCATTAGGCTTTAATTTTGCGAACTCACAAACTACACCATCTTTTTCAATCACTTTATATAATTCATTTTTATCTATGTCACTTTCAACAAATGCAATTATTACAGATTCATTTATTTCATCTATATTTTCTTTTATATACTCAGCTATTTTTATTGTGTCTTTATTTTCATCTTTTTTAGTATCCTTTTTGCTTGAATCTGAACCTTTCTTACTTTTGGTTTTCTTTTTTAACAATCCAGATTCCTTAACAATTATCATTTTCTTGGGATAACCAAAAGCAGGAGTTTGAATGTCTGATATAATATTGCCAACATTTGAGCTATCTAAACTTATAAAATTTATACCGTTAATTTTATCTCCAAAAATTTTCTGAATTTTATTTAAACAATTCTCAAGTAAAAATCTTTCCTCTCCATATAGCAAGTATAGAGATCTAAGTTTATTTTCTTTTAGCTCTTTTTCTAATGCTGTAACTTCCATCCATTCCTCACTCCCTTTTACCTTTACTAATAAATATATCTATGATCTTGTGATAATTTTTAAAATTTCTGCTACACTCCATGCTTGAGCAAATGCTCCTCTTGCTTTAAAAGGCTCTACAGAATCATATATTTCGCTTATTGAACCAATTGTAGACCTTTCATTCATTTCTTTTCTAAATGTAGTTTTAGTATTTTCTACTAAATCATCTAATTCTTTACTATATCTTTCTTTATCTTCTTTATTTTTAGTATTTTTTATGATATTTTTCAAAGCATTATAGTATAGTCCTAATAACCATGGCCATGTTATTCCTTGATGGTAACTAGAGTCTCTTTTGTAGCTATCACCTTCATATATTTCCACAAATCCTTCTTCACCTTTTGCTAATGTTTTTAGACCATAACTATTTAGCAATTTTTCCTTTACTGTATCCACTATATATGTTGCTATTTCCGATGTTGTATCCACAACTTGATACGTTAGACTCAATGCAAATAACTGGTTAGGTCTTATCTTGCCATCGCCCAGAACATCATATAAGCATTTTTTTGCCTCATTATAAAACTTTTTGTTAAATGAATCTTTAGTCTTTTCTGCCATTTCAGCATATTCTTTACTTTTTTCTTTGTTTTCTATTTTATTTGATAATTGTTCCATTATTTTTAACGCATTGTACCATAACGCATTTAATTCAACAGTTTTTCCGTTTCTAGGAGTAACTGCATAATTTCCAATTTTAACATCCATCCATGTTATTTGTGTGCTTTCAGTTCCCGCAGATATTAAGTTGTCTTCATCTAAATAAATGTTATTACCATCTACATCTATTTTGTGAGAATAAGCATCTATTATTTTCTCCATCACTGGATACATCGTTTCTTTTACAAATTCCATATCGTTTGTATAATTCAAATATTTTATAACTTGCTCAAATAATAGTAATGAACTATCAGCACTATTATATAATGGTCTATTATCATATCCAGAATATCCATTTGGAATTAGTCCAAATTTTATATCCCTTATATTTGTTTTTAATACTTCTTTCGCCATATTATATCTTTTAGTTAGTAACAATAACCCTTCAAAAGATATAAGTGTGTCTCTTCCCCAATCCAAAAACCATGGATAACCAGCTATAATTGTATGAAGTCCAAAAGTTGGTCTATTTACTAAGAAATTATCAGATGCAATTATCAAATTTCGAATCATCTTTTTATCTTCTAGTTTCATTTTATTATTTACTAAGTATGTATCATAAATATTTTCGCTTAATCTCATTACCTCTTTGTTTATAACATTAACAGCATCAATTTCTTCAATATTTTCTTCTAAAGAACATACAAAGGTTATATCTCTTTCTTCATTTGGATAAATATTTATATTATAAACACCTGGTACTATATGATTTTCCTCTGCTGTAAATCCTCTTTCTTCTTCTACTGGATAAAACATATTATTAAATCTATCATCTATATGTTTAAAATATCTTCCATCTGAGCAATGCATATATATTGGTGTTTGTGAATTATCGTCCACTATCATCTTAACTTTTGTACCTACATGTGTTTGTTTAAGCTTGTATTCATGTTCATTATTTACTGTGTGAAAATCTCTAAAATTTATAATTGGTGCAAGTGTTAACTTTGCATTTTTATTTTGATTTTTTATTCTGTATAATATTGTAGCAGTATTCTCTCCATATTTCATACAAATAAATTTCTTTATTATAATATCTTCCACTTTATATGTATATATTGGAATATACTCTTTATTAAAATCCACCAAATATTTAAAGCCTTCAGACATATAGTCATTGCTTATATTAGTAAACAAACCATAATGTTTTCCTTCAATCTCAATGCTTTCATCTACTTTTGATAACACTAAGAATCTTCTTGCAGGAGGAGTAAGTGCTGCAACTAATAATCCATGATATTTTCTTGTATTTGCACCTAATGCACTTTGACTAGCAAATCCTCCTATTCCATTTGTTATTAACCATTCTCTATTTAATTGCTTTTTTATCTCTGAATTTATTTCACTATATTTCATCTATCGTTTTCCTTTACTTTTTTATTTTCTCATCTTTTCTAATATTTCCAGTACGTCCTTATTTTCGTTTATATTGCCTATTCTAGATTTTAATTCTGGTCGATTTTCTGCCTTGCTTTTGCTTCGCCCTGAAGTACTGTTTTTTCGAGTTGACATTGTTTTCTCAGTACTCTTTCTTTGTTTTTTTACACTCTCGCTTGGTGGTTCTATATTATGATTTCTTTTGCTAGTATTTCTTTCCTTTTTTTCTTCCACTTTTCTTCTTTTATCATTGTTTTTAGGTTCTGAGCTCTCTTTTATAGATATAATCCTGTCATTGTATTTTTCATAAAACTTGCTCGTTTTTCTATTTTTTTCTCCAACTTTTTTAGATTTATTCTCTCTCGTTTTTTCCTTTTGTTGTTTTTTCAATTTCTTGCTTGTTTTCTTTATTCTAGTATCCAACATCATATACTGAGCATTATTTTGCATATCATTAAATTTAAGGTCATCACAAATTAGTTGAACTATTGCTGTAGCTATTGCATCAGAATTATGTCTTATTGCTCCATTTTCAACTATCGATAAGTTTCTTTGTATTAACTTTATTCCTAATCCTTTTACATTTGCAACATCTTGCTCTACTAACTCGCAACCCTCTCTGTTGTATTTTCTAATATATTCAGGAACAATCTCTCCTGTATCATATATACAATAATCTACTATTCCTTTTCCAGCATGGTCTGTTATTGCTTTTATGTGTTTTGATAACGTATAATCATCAGTTTGACCAAACTCTGTCATTATATTACTTACATATATTTTAAATGCCTTGGACTCTCTGATAGCCTTAGAAACCCCCGGTACCAATAAATTTGGTATAACATTTGTATATAAGCTTCCTGGTCCTATTACAATACTGTCAGCCTCTTTTATCGCCTCTATAACTCCTGGAGCGACTCTGCAATTTGTTGGTGAAATATAAACTCTATTTATTCTACTTACTTTTTCATTAACAACTTGTGGTATTCTTTCTTTGCTTTCAACAACAGTTCCGTCTTCAAGTTCTGCACAAATTTTAATAGAATCTAATGTAACAGGTAAAACTCTTCCAGTTATATTTAATATATTTTTAGATTCTTCAACTGATTTTGTAAAGTTTCCTACAACCTGTTCCATAGCACTAAAATACAAATCGCTAAACTTTAAGTTCTTATCCCCCTCTTGTAACTTTAAGTTTAATAATTTAGACATCTTATCTTCATTTGCAGAAAGCGCTATTAAACTATCTTTTATATCATCCATTGGATTAGCTTTTGATGCTTCTGAACCTTTTGTTGCTTTATCAGCACCATAATCTGATACCGTAACTATTGCAGTTATATTATCTGTGTAATTTTTTAGGCCTCTTAATACAGAATTAAGTCCTGCACCTCCACCTATTACAACAACTTTAGGTCCTTGATTATATACTCTTTTATTAAATATTAATGAACTCACATTGCTCTTTGCTTCAATATTTCTGGTATCAGATTCTTGAACCAATAACTCTAATGTTCTTTTTTGAATGCACACAATTCCTAATATTGTAAAGGTAAAACCTATTGTGAAAGATACTACAATTCGAATCAGTGTTGTTACACTTAGTTCTTGTGTTACTAATATTTTAGCAACACCATAGCATACCAATACAATTCCTATTAATATTAATAAAATCCATCTTTTGATTTTAGTTTCTGACTTAAACCATTTAAAAAACTTTTTCACTTTAATTTCAATTCCTTTCTAAGTTCGTTTACTTCTGGATATTTCATTCTTTTAAATAAAAAATTATACAGATTTTGTACACGAATAAATTTATCGAATCTTTTAATTTACTCTCCTATAATTTTTATTTCTGTTTCTATTTGTTTTCCTGTTTTTTTGTATACTTCTGCTTTTATTTTTTCTATTAAACATATAACATCTTTAGCTGTTGCATTGCCTGTATTCACAACAAATCCTGCATGCTTTTCTGACACTTTTGCATCTCCTACACAAAATCCTTTTAATCCACATTCATCTATTATTTTTGCAGTTATAAATCCGTCGCCTCTTTTAAAAGTACTACCAGCACTTGGATTTTCAATCGGTTGTTTATCTTTTCTAGATAACAAGTTTGCATTCATTTTTTCTTTTATATCATCTATATTTCCATTCTTTAGATTAAATTTTGCACCTATAATTATAGCTTTACTATTTTCAAATATGCTATGTCTATAAGCAAAATCTTGCTCTTGTTTGCTTATGGTTTTTATTTTATTTCCATCTTCTAAATCAATAAAAGTAGTTTCTTTTATAATATCTTTTATTTCTCCACCATAAGCTCCTGCATTCATAAAAATGGCTCCACCAACAGTTCCTGGAATTCCAGCAGCGAATTCAAAGCCTGTAACCCCTTCCTTCATAAGAGCCTGTGCCAAAACTGCATTTAGCACACCTGCATCTACATATACTTCTGCACCTTCGTCATTTTTTTCTATGCGATATTGATTCATACAATTTTTTAATACAATTCCTCTTATTCCTTTATCTCTTACAAGTAAGTTACTACCATTTCCGACTACTGTTAAAGGTATAGAATTTTTCCTGCATACCTTTAAAACATTTTCTATTTGACTAATTTCACTTGCCTTAACAAAAATGTCTGCTGGTCCACCGATTTTAAAACTTGTGTGTTTGCTCATAGGTTCATTTATAAAAATCTTTTCTTCGGGTATATTAACTTTTAGCAATTCAGCTATTTTATTAATATCCATAATAAGCCATTTTCCTTTCTTTATAGTTACAAAACTATGCCTTATTTATCTCAATTTTATTTCTGTTTCTTATTCCATTCAAAATTCCTAACAAGAATTGTTTATTTGTGTATATGCAGTATACTAATACAATTAAAAATACTATCACATTCACTAGCATATTATTTAAGTAGTACGTAAACAATACTCCAACTAATAGCAGCCAGAATATTGGATCAAATCTTTCATTTAGCTTAATATATTCTCTTAACTTAACACGTCTATATAAATATACTAACCAATTAGATATAAATGTTGAAAATGAAGCAGCATATACTCCAAATTTTGGTATAAAGAATATATTAATTAAAATATTAATAACCGCTGCCCATAGGGTTGTAGTTCCCATTATTTTTGTATCTTTATATGCTGTAAATATTCCTCCATAAAAATTAGACATATTTGTATAATATATAGATATTGCTAATATTGGAATATATACATATGCGTCATTATAACTAGAATTAACAAAAATTGGGAAAGCAAAAGGCATTATTGCAATTAATCCAATTACAATTGCTTTTAAAAACACTTTAACATCTTTATATATACTGTTATAATAAGCCTTTTTATTATCTTCCTTCAAAATTCTAGCAGCTGATTCTTTCCATGCTGTAGAAAAGAATCCATAGCATGTGTATATTATATTTGGAAATTTATTTGCAATTGAATATATTCCATTTGCATCAGATCCACTCATCCAAGTAAGCATTAATCTATCTGATAAACTTATTATTATCCATGATATATTATTTGGAACTAATGGTACAGAATAATGTATCATCTCTGTTAACACTTTTCTACTTAGTGTCTTTCTGCTAATATATTTTTTAAGGTTTAACTTTCCAAACATTATTAAAGCAGTCGCTGTATTTGCTACTGTATTTGCTAATAAAAGTCCATTAACTCCCATTTTTAGAGGTACTATAAATATAATATTTAAAACTATAGTCATTGCACCCAAAATAAAATTAGATAGCGAATATAATTTTATTTTTCCATTGCCTCTTGCTAGGCAATTACTTAATGCAATTAGGTTGTTAGATATTACAAATAAAATAAACAGTAACGCATATTCGTAATGTATAATAGCCATAACAATAGCAGCTAATATTGTAAATACAATATTTCCAAAAATCATATAAGATACTGTAGCTGTAATTATCTTCTTCTTTGTTTTCACATTTTCAGCATCTATTAGAAATCTAAACATAGACTCTTCCATTAGCAATGTAATTATTGGTAATAGAAATATAGATAATGTTACCAAAAAGTCGTATGTTCCATACTCTGCTGGACTCAATTTTGAAGTATACAATGGTAACAACACAAATGAAATAATCTGTGTACTTAACTTACCAATTGCAATTATAATCGTGTTTTTTAACAGTTGTTTTTTTTGATTCATTCTCCACTCTCATTTCTTATATTTAGTTCATACCAGACCTAAATTTATCTTGTATAATTTTATCATACTATTTTATTCTGTCAAGAATATTAATGGAACAAAAGTAGAAATTTTGAAAAAGCAGTTTAGCGTCCATATTATTCTAGACTCTCTAAACTGCTTATATTTATCTTCTTAATTTAATTAAACTTATATTCTCATTTTATTTACTTATATCTTCTTATTATTGTTTACCTTTATCCATCCATTCCTTTCCATCTACAATTCTTGCCACTAGCATAGACGAGCTTGTGTCTCCTATTACATTTAGCATTGTTGCAGGTGGATCTATTATCGTTGCAATTATAGTAAGTATTGGCAAAGCTGCAACTGGAAATCCCATCATCGTAAGAATTAACATCTCGGAAATTGTTCCTCCTCCAATCGGTACTGCCGTTACCAATAAGTTTGCAATTAATGCAACTACAATTACTTGACCTATTCCCGGATTAGTTCCAAATAAGCACACCAAAAACATTATTTTAAACACAGAACCTATAATAGAACCATCTTTATGAAAACTAGTTCCTAGAGGTATTATGGTTTCAGCAATGTCTGGTGAAACTCCTATCTTCTTAGAAGCTTCTGCATTTACAGGTATAGATGCAGCCGATGAACATGTTGCAAGTGATGTTACTGTTGCTGGAATTATATTCTTCCAGAATGCAATTAATCCTCTTTTTCCTCCTGCAATCACTGCATAAGCTGAATATATTACTACATAGAATAACACTGATACTATTGTATATAAAACGAAAGTTTTTAAATATCCAACAGCAATTATACCTCCAAAGGTTCCTACAAGAGATGCAAAATAACATCCTAACCCAATTGGAGCATAATACATAATAATCTCTATTAGCTTCATCACAACTTCATATGTAGAATTCAACACATCAAGAAGTGGCTTTGCTCTTTCTCCTGTCATATTAATAGCTATTCCCACCAATATAGAAACAACTATTAATGCAATTATATTACTCTTAGAAAATAACTTTGAAAAATCATTCACAGTTAAAGTATCAACAGTTCTTTGTAATATTGAAGTATCATCTTCATTTTTCTCCGAAACACTGGCTTCTTCCTCAAGTGAACTCTTTATACGTTCGCCATCTTCTGTATTCACAAGTTTGAATGAGTATGTAGTTAAAACACCAACAAACACTGCAACTAAAGAAGTAATTACAAAAGTGGCTATTATCGTTATCATAATTTTGCCTAATCTTTTAGGCTGTTTCATCTTAGTAATTGATGTGGTAATACTTAAGAATATTAATGGAACTATAACAATAAACATTAAATTTAAGAAGATATCCCCTAAGGGACTTAGAACGGCTGCTTTTTCTTTAAATGCTATCCCTAAAATAGCGCCAATTATTATTGCAACCAAAAGTATAATAATTGACCTGTACGTTTTTAAAAAGATTTTCATAATACTTTCTCCTTTATAAAAAGAAGCGTTATTAAGGAAATATAATTATATCTCCTAATTCGTATATCATTATACACTTTATTAATGTTTATTGCAATAGTTATTTATTTAGAATTTACTTAATATAATTTCTGATACATTTTATAATTATTTATTATTTTTCTCACATACATATTTGTTTCTTTAAATGGTATATTTTCTATATTACTCCCGTCAGATTTTACAATTCCTTGTTCAATCCAATTACTCACATTTCCTATTCCTGCATTATACGCTGCAAGGGCTAAAAGCATATTTCCAGAATATTTTTCTTGGAGTTCAGCGTAATATTTAGTTCCTATCATTATATTCTTTTCTGGTTCTAACAAATTTTCAGACTCAGCTAATGGTTCATCTACCTTATTCGCAATCTCTATAGCCGTTGCATCCATTAATTGCATCAGGCCTTTAGCTCCACTAGTTGAAACTGCCTTCTCATTAAAATTACTCTCAGCCTTTATTATTGAATATACAAGTAATGGGTCCACATCATACTCTTTAGCATATTTTTCAACATAATCACTATATTTTGTTGGATATATTTGCTTTAATATTATATTGTATACATTGCTGAATTTTATTGCAATTATGCATATTATTAGTAATATAACCCCAATTGTAATTTTTAAATATTTATGCAAAATTTTCTCTCCTTTGTTTTATTTTACTTCATACCAATCTGTTCCTTCTGATATTTCAACCTCTAATGGTACAGAAAGATTAGCCGCTTCTACCATACACTTTTTCAAAATCTCTTTTGCTGCTTCTTTATCTTTTTTGCTTACCTCTATTAATAATTCATCATGAATTTGTAAAATTATTTTTGCTTCCAGATTATTTTTCTTTAATTCAGTATATACATTCTTCATTGCTAATTTCATTATATCAGCAGCAGTTCCTTGAATAGGTGTATTCATAGCAACTCTTGAACCAAATTGTCTTACCATATAGTTATTAGATTTTAGTTCTGGAACATATCTTCTTCTATGGAATAATGTTTCTACATAACCTTTAGCCTTTGCACTTTCTACTATATCATCCATAAAATGCTTTATACCACTATATTTTTCTAAATACTGTGATATATACTCTTTGGCTTGTTTATTACTTACTCCCAATTGATTTGCTAAACCAAAATCACTAATTCCGTATACAATTCCAAAATTAACAGCCTTTGCAGATGATCTTTGTTCCTTAGTTACCTCTTCTATCGGGATATTTAATACTTTAGATGCTGCTTGTTTATGAATATCTTCTCCATGCTTAAATGCACTAATCATATTTTCATCTTGTGAAATATGTGCTAATACCCTAAGTTCAATTTGTGAATAATCGGCATCTATATATACATTTCCCTCTTGTGGTTTAAATGCCTTTCTTATATTTTTTCCTAGTTCTGCTCTTGTTGGAATGTTTTGTAAATTAGGCTCTGTACTGCTTATTCTTCCCGTTGCAGTTATTGTTTGATGAAAATACGAATGTATCTTCTCTGTTTTTGGATTTATATATTGTATTAATCCTTCAACATAAGTAGAATTTAATTTTGTTAATGTTCTGTACTCCAAAACTTTTTCTACTATTGGATGTTCTAATCTTATTTTCTCTAAAACATCTACGTCTGTTGAGTATCCACTCTTTGTTTTCTTTTTTGAAGGTAACTGTAATTTTTCAAACAATATTTTTCCTAGTTGTTGATGTGAGTTTATATTAAACTCTTCTCCTGCTAATTCATATATTTGATTTGTTAGTGTACCTATTTGACTTTTTAGTTCTTCCCCAAAGTTCTTTAATGCTTGTTTATCTACATACATTCCTTCATATTGCATACTTCCTAAAATTTCTACTAATGGCATTTCAATTTCTTTAAATAGCGAAATACTACCAACTTCTTCTAACTCTTTCATAGTAGTTTCTAGTAGTTTGCCTATCACATACACTTTTAGAGCTTCGCTGTATTTTTCTTTTTTAAAGTCCCTCTTTTCTTCCTCATCATTTTGCATTTCAAATAAATTTATCTGTTTACTTTTTCCCGCCAGATTCTCACCAAATTTATTTGCAATATATTCTTCCATATCTATATTTAAATATGAAATTGACAATTCTTCTAAAGTATTTTTATTTGTTGGATTCAGATCGTATCCAGCAATTTCTGCATCAAAATATAAATTTTTAGTTTCAATTCCTAACTCGCGTAATACAACATAATCTATACTTAAGTCATAGCCAACTTTTTTTATTTCAGTAGATTCAAAAATATCTTTAAAATATTTAATTAACTCATCCTCTTTCATTGGTAAAAACGTGGCTTTATTTTCTTTTTTATTATATATTGTTATTGCTTTAACACACTTATTTATAACTCTATCACTATCTATATCTTCAAATTTTAGATGATATATTATCTCTTTTTCGTTTTTAATTTCCGATATTATTTTATTTATTTCAGTTTCGTTTTTTTCATCTATACTTACAACATTTAATAAATCTTCTATGTTTGCTGTTTTTTTAGATGTATTTGAATTAATATCGTTTAAATTGAATCTATCTAGAAATCTATTAAAACGTAGCTCTTTAAATTTTGCTGTTACTTTGTCAGTATCCCATTCTTTTCTTTTTAAATCATTTAACGATTCTTCAATAGGAGCATCTAAAAGAATTTCTCCAAGTGTTCTAGACATAAGTGCAGATTCCTTATTATTCTCTATTTTTGTTTTTAATGCTCCTTTTATTGTTGCAGTTCCGTCATCTAAAGCTTTATATATATTGTCTATTGTTTTATATTCTTGAATCAATTTTAATGCTGTTTTTTCTCCTACGCCAGGGATTCCTGGAATATTGTCAGAAGTATCGCCCATTAATCCTTTAACTTGAATTAATTGTTTTGGCTCTACTCCATATGTTTCTTCTATTTTCTTTTTATCAAAGTCGTCTTCCTCAGTTTTGCCTGCCTTTGTTCGAGGGATTCTAATTGTTACCCTATCAGTTGCTAGTTGAAAAGTATCTCGGTCTCCAGAAAGTATAGTTACATTCAATCCTTCTTTTTCTGCCCTACTTGACATTGTTCCTAAAATGTCGTCTGCTTCATAACCTTCCTTTTCAATTATCGTAATATTCATGTCTCTTAAAATTTCTTTAATTATAGGCATCTGCTGTGCAAGTTCATCTGGCATTCCGTGTCTTGTCGCTTTGTATCCATCAAACATTTTGTGTCTATGTGTAGGTGCCTTTAAATCAAATGCTACTGCTATATAATCTGGCTTCAAATCATCCAATTCTTTAAATAAAATCGCTAAAAAGCCATATATAGCATTTGTATATGTTCCATCTGGAGTAGTCAACATCCTAGAACTCATTATTCCATAAAAAGCTCTATTCATTATACTATTTCCATCTATTATTAATAATCTATTATCACTCATTTACATATTCCTTTCATCTATATTTATTGTCTTTTTTATTATGTACTGAGGTCTTCCGTTTTGTTTCATCATATATTCTTGCTACATATTCCCCTATCATCCATAATGATATTAATATAGTTCCACTTAAAAAAGTCATTGTACACATTATCGACGTCCAACCTGCAGTTAAATTATTCCACTTTAACACAAATGATAATATTGAATATATTAGTATTATTATAGATATAACAACCGATATAATACCTAGACCACCTACAATTTTTAATGGTTTTGTTGAAAAACTAATTATTCCATCAGAAGCTAACTTCAACATTTTCTTTAGTGGATATTTCGTTTTACCTGCAAACCTTTCTTTTCTCTCATATTCAAATGCACATTGTTCAAATCCAACCCAACTAAATAGTCCTCTTAAAAATTTGTTATGCTCTGGCAAAGAATTAATAACATCAACAACTTTTCTATCAACTAATCTAAAGTCTCCCGTATCTTTTGGTATTTCTACATCAGATAATTTATTTAAAGTTGAATAAAAAGCTTTAGCTGTTAATAATTTAAACGCAGACTCACCTTCTCTTGTTTTGCGTTTTCCATAAATAACTTCATATCCTTCTTCCCATTTTTTTAGCATCTCTGGTATCAATTCTGGCGGATCTTGCAAATCCGCATCTATAATTACAATTGCATCTCCTGTCACATATTTTAATCCTGCTGTAACCGCTGCTTGATGGCCGAAATTTCTTGAAAACGAAATTATCTTCACATGCTCATCCTTTTTTGCTATTTCTTCTAATATTGACAATGTTCTATCTTTAGAACCATCATTTACAAATATAATTTCATGATTATATTTATCTGAAATTTCTTTTAAAACCTTGGATGTCCTTTTATAACACTCTTCTGCCACTTGTTCTTCATAATACATTGGTATAACAACCGATACTTTTTTCATATATATGGTCTGTCTCCTTTTATTTACAATTTCTCTTTTACACTATCTCACATAAATACTATTTTTTCAATAGATTTTAAGCAAAAAAATAAATTTATTTTAGTAAAGAGAGCAGAAATCCATCTGCCCTCTTTATTTGTTCTTATTCATTTCTTTCATAACTTTATTTTTTATATAGCCTTCTAATTCACTTGTTGAAGCATAAGCAAAACCAAATGTTTTGTGGTCTGGATACAATTGTGATTCATCTTTTACATCATACACATGGTCTGGCACGTTTATAAGTCCAACTATTTCCTCTTCAAAACATATCCATCATATTTTACTTTTAATGTGTCTCCTATTTTTAAATTGTTTTTTTCAGTTTGTTGCTCTTTGAAATTCTGCTTACCGCATTTGCAAAATACAAGGACGGGATCACCGATTCCCAGCTTGCAGCCACCCGCAAGGCGCTTGCGGCGGAGGGAACGCTCATCCCGCGCGAAATGATACTCGAAAACACGCGCGCATATACAAAATCCCAGCTCAACACCTTCCTCCCCATCGCCATATTCCTGCTTGTTATCGCGACATTCGGGCTTATCAGCTCCGTCGCCGTGACGATATACAAAATGTCCGGTGAATTTGCGGTTTATTACCTTTGCGGGGCGAGCGCGCGCAGGTGCTTCGGATATTCCGCCGCCGCGATCGGGATTCTGACGATCGTCGGCTTCGGGCTGAACTTCGGATATCTTGTTTATGCACGCGCCGCGCGGATAAGCGACCCGATAATTTTCGGCACGGGCAGCAATGCCGGCGGCATAATTAACGGCACAACGTTTGCCCTGCTCGGCGCATATATTATCGTTGCCGTCTCGCTTGCGTTTCTGATCGCATATTCCGTGTTCAGGAGCAATTCCCCGGTACGCGCGTACACCCGCGCACGGGTATAGGAGTTTTAATATGATAAACATCAAAGGTCTGAACAAATACTACCCGCTCGGCAAGGAGCGCTTTCACGCGCTGAAGGATATCGACCTCGAGGTAAAACAGGGCGAAATGCTCTGCCTTACAGGCAGGTCGGGCTCCGGCAAATCCACATTGCTTCATGTTATCGGGCTGCTGGATACGTTTGAAAGCGGCGAATACCTTTTTGACGGCAGCGCGGTGCGCGAGCTTTCGGACAGCCGACGCGCCGCACTGCGCAATGCCGACATCGGCTTTATAATGCAGGATTTCGCGCTGGTAAGCGACAGGAGCGTTCTTTTCAATGTGATGCTGCCTCTGATGTTCGGCAAAACAAGCCTTTCGCAGGCGAAAAAGCTTGCCGCGGAGTCGCTCGAAAAGGTCGGCATAGCGGATCAGAAGAACAAGCGCGTGAACCAGCTTTCCGGAGGGCAGAAGCAGCGTGTCGCCATTGCAAGGGCGATCGTTACAAAGCCGAAGCTGATACTCGCCGACGAACCGACCGGCGCGCTCGACAGCAAAACCGGCGCGGCGATAATGGATCTGCTCTGCGCGCTGAACGGCGAGGGGATCACCGTCATCGTCGCCACGCACGATGCACAGGTCATGTCCCGCTGCAAGCGCAGCGTGCGCATTTCCGACGGCGTAGCGACAGCCGAACCGGTTTGACCCGTTTGAAATTTCCGTTTTTTTCATAATCATTTTCCTTTATGCCGAAAAGGAGCGCTTAACGCGCTCCTTTTCGGTTTTGGTATTTTTTATTCGTGATTTTATGCGAACTTGGAAAGGTCGAATGTGCCGAGGTAGCCGCGTTTGAGATAGAGGTAGTCCATCGCGTCGATCCTTCCGTTGCCGTCGACATCCGCATTTTTAAGTTGTATACTTCCGCTGAAGGTGCCGAGTATGTAGCGTTTGAGGTAAAGGCAGTCGACCATTGTAATCTCACCGTCCCCGTCCACATCGCCGGGCATATAAGGTGCAACATCAAACGGTTTGCCATCCTCAAGCTTTCCGCCCAGGGCAAGCTTCACGGGAGATTCGCCGTCAACTATAAGATCAACAGCCTTTTCATTGGTGAAATCAAAGCCGTAGATATAAGCTCTGTCGCCGACAACGACATTCGTGAGGGCTTTCAGGTCGGCAGCATAAGTCTCGGTGCCGCTGTATACTACGGAAACGAATTCATAAACGTCGAGTACCCAAGATTCATATGCGGTATCGCCTTTGGCTGAAAGTGCCGTCGCAATGAACGAATGGGTGTCCATATCCCATGTCCATCTGATCTTATACCAGTAGGAAAAATAGTTGCCGCCCACGGCGGATTCGCAATCGGCGCCCTTGCCGTAATAGATATATGCGGGATAGCCGTCCTTTCCCCAACCGTTATCATTTACGGCGCCGATACTTATCACTGCTTTGGGAGGATTTTCGTCGCCCGTATATTCGGTGTGAGCATTGACCTGTATCTCGGAAACGAATACCCAACTGCCGCTCACGGTCACTTTGATATATCTGCCCGCAAGAAGCTTTTCAAAGCTGATGGTTTCTTTAATAGCATTGTTGTCTTTGGCGTTCCATTTATCCGCGGAGAAATCCGTGGATTCGTAAGCCGTAAACCAGTTCACGCCGTCTATGGAAGCTTCCACGGCGATGCGTTCCGGCTTGACAATGCCGGATTTATTTGCCGGCCATGTGAAGATATCGACAGAGCCAATGTCTTCTCTGACAGAGCCGAAATCAAACATGACATTGCCATCCTGCCTGAATCCGCGCCAAGTGTTGGTGTAGTCGGCCGGGCCGACGGTACCGTCGGCAATATCGCCGGTGTAGGTGCCGGATGCATCAACATTATTGTAGGTAATGCTTGTACCCTCCGCGCGTGCAAGATTATCAAGCCCGTGCAGCTCGGGGTTGTCAACATCGGTAAAGTAGCCGGGGTACGGAGCTTCTTCTGCGATATCAAACGGTTCGCCCTCGGCAAGCTTTTCGCCGAGGGCAAGCTTCACGGAAGATACACCGTCAGCAATAAGAGCATTGTCTTTTTCATTGGTGAAATCAAAGCCGTAGATCCATGCTTTGTCGCCGACAGCGACATTCATAAGAGCATCTCTGTCATCGGCATAGGTTTCGGTACCGCTGTAAATCATGGAAACGAATTCATAATCGTCGAGCACCCAAGACTCGTATGCGGTATCGCCGTTGGAAGAAAGCGCCGTTGCAACAAAAGAATGTGATTCGGCATTCCATGTCCATCTGGTTTTATACCACCAAGTGAACCAATTGCCGCCGACGGCAGATGCGCAGTTTGCATCCTTGCCGTAATAGATATACGCAGGATAATTATCTTTACCCCAGCCGTTATCGTTTACGGCGCCGATGTTTATCACGGCCTTTGTGACAACATCATCGTTCTGCCCTTCCGCGCCTGCGAAAGCGGGGAAAAGGACGGTGCAGCAAGACAGAACCATAAGCAGAGAAAGAAGAGATGCGAGTGTTTTTCTTGCGGTTTTCATTACTGTCTCCTTAATAATACTTTTTACGAAACCCTTTGTACTTCCGTAAGTCTACATTATTGCGGGGTGCTGCACATTGTGTTTTGTATCATTTCGCATGGCGTTCGTTTTTTTCACCAACCGTACGCCGATTGTGCGACACGATTTCGGCATTTGACACAAAAACCGTGCAAGCAAAGTTATTATCAAGTTCTTCGTCTTGCAAAAGCGCTATTCACACAGATGGGCGATCTTTTCC
>USNR01000019.1 GCA_900556135.1 uncultured Clostridium sp.
AAAACTTTTTTAGAATTTTCAGATACTATTTTATAATATCCATCACCTATATAATTAACAGAAAATCTTTGATTAGCATAATTTCCATTTTCCCACAATCTTACATTTGCACAATTTTCTTTTGATGCTTGGGCAATGTCAAGTACATAATTACTATTCGCATTACTTGCTATTGTATATACCCCATCTTCTATAGTTTGTTTTGGAGCCTCATATTTTTTTAGTTTAAACTTTTGTGCATTACTTCCATTTCCTGCATACACTTGTACATTTGTTCCATTTTTAGCCTGTCCGGCTGCCACATCTAAATACAAATCATTGCATTTTGAAATAAAATAATAGTTTCCATTTCCTGCATCTTTAATCTTCCATTGTTGAGCAGCAGAGTAATTGTATTCATACTGCTGTACATTAGTACCATTCGTTTTTCCAGCTGCATTAACATCTAATACCTTATTAGAATTTCCAGCTATTATCTTATAGTATCCATCACCTATATATTCTATCTTAAATCTTTGATTAGCAAAATTTGCATTTTCCCATAATCTTATATTGGCACAATTTTCTTTTGAGCCTTGGGCCACATCAAGAACATAGTTATTATTTATTTGACTTTCTATTATATAAATACCATCTTCAATTATTTGTTTTTCTTCCCCATCTATATTCGAAACAGCAGTACTACTATTAAAAAATAATGTTTCCAATAATATTACTGCTGTTATAAAAAAACTTAATTTTAATTTGTTCATTGTTTATTTCTCCTTTGTCCATATAATATCTTTATCATATAATATCATAAAAAGTCGAAAAAAGAAATATTTTTTATCTAATTTTTTTTGTTATTTTTTTCTATTTGCTCATATCTCAAAAGATTCAATTCGTAATCTTCTTTATGTTGTCTAGTAATAGTATCCAAAATAATTCCACACTGCAAAGCAACTGCTGCTAACCCCATAAGTCCCGTTGCCAATATTGCTGATGGCACCTTTGTAATATATGCAGTTTTAGCAAATTCCACTAGCACTGGCATTCCTATTATTAATCCAATTAAGAACAACATAAGTGCAATTATTCCAAAGAATTTAAATGGTTTATAATCTTTAAACATTCTTGCAATAGTTTTTACCACTTTTATACCATCTCCGACAGTATCCAGTTTAGATGAACTTCCTTCTGGTCTGTCTCTATATATAATTGGAATCTCTTTAATTATATATCTCTTATCTAATGCATAAAGCGACATCTCAGTTTCAATCTCAAATTTCGGGCTTAAAACTGGCATATTCTTTACAAATCTTTTATTAAAAGCTCTATATCCAGTCATAATATCTTTAAGTCTTGTGTCAAACAATACGTTTATAGCCTTCTTTACCAAATTATTTCCAAACTCATGAAATGGTCTCTTATTTTCCTTTTGATAGGTTCCATTCGATAATCTATCTCCTATCGTCATATCAGCTTCTCCATTCATTACAGGTTCTATCAACTTATGTACAAATTCTGCTGGGTATGTATCATCGCCATCTACCATTACATAGATATCAGCATCAATATCTCTAAATTGACTTCTCACCACATTTCCTTTTCCCTGCTTATATTCATCAACTACTATTGCTCCATTTGCGATTGCGATTTCTTTTGTTTTGTCTTTTGAATTATTATTGTAGACATATATGTCTGCATTAGGTAATTCTTTTCTAAAATCCTTTATTACTTTTTCTATTGTAAGTTCTTCATTGTAACATGGTATTAATACCGCAATTTTTTCTTCCATTATTTACTCCTTTTCCTTACCAATCTTTTTTATTTTTTCATCATCTATAACATATAGTGATGCACTTAGCAATGATAATAATGTAATCGCTTGAATACGATATGTCATCCAATAATGTATTCCTGAATGGTTTGATAAAACTATATACCAAGCATAAGGTATTAATGCAAAAATAATTAATGGTATGATATTTTTTACATTTATATTTTCTTTTCTATATTTTTTTAGTCCTATAGCCCAGAAAATTAAATATATAACTAATAATCCTAAAACAAAAGTATTAAAATATACTTTAAAGTTTCTTGATATAACTTCAAACTTGCTAATTTGAGTACTTCCGTCTGCATCTATTCTGTATAAGAATTGGTTTATAGCTTCTGTAATTACATTTTGTCCCATAACGATTGAAGTAATTACCCATTTTACAAAATATGTTGCACCATAGCTAATTCCCCATATAATAGATAATTTAATAATTGTTATCATTAAATCTTTAAAATTACTTCCATGTTTTAATTTTAATAAAATTACTAAAACCATAGGAATTCCAAGTGTTACTAGTGGATATGTTAATAAATCCATAAATGCTGTACATCCACCTATTGCAATAAAGAAATATGGTAAAAGTTTATCAAATTTTTTGCTATTTTCTACACATAATATTACAATACTTGCAATAAGAGTGATTGCCATTACTGGTATATATTGCAAAGATACTGGAATTATTGTAATTCCCATAAAGAATATTGCAGTATCAAATGCTATTGCATATTTTAATCCTAATTTTTTGCTTATTAGAACTGTTGAAATTACAAGTAATATAAATATAAATATCATGTTAATGTATCTTATTGTTTGGAAATTAAATAGTAATAATAATGGTCTTAAAAATGCTTCTATTCCAAACCAATATCTTGTATAATTTGAATTTGCTTCATTATTTTCATCTATGGCATCTACAAAACTTTCTACTGGACCTTTTTCATTGTCTTCATATCTATAGTTTTCCATTGCTCTATCAAATACATTTTTTCCTTGGTCTTCACCCTTGTCAAGTGCAGCACATAAAATTAACGAATCTGTATAATCATCTAAAGTATGAGCTTCTGCCAAAACATTTTGAGTACCAAAGAATGGTCTATAATAAAAACCACCTTCGCTTTTTATTGTTTCTACAGAATCTGCTAAATGTTGTCTAATATTTGTATTAGGTAATGAATAACTAAATGTTAATATTAAACAAAATATCACAATCATTGCAATAAAAAATCCAATATTCTTCAACATATTTTTTAATACATTCGATATTTTTTTCATTTTTTCCTCCTATTTTTTCCATTCTTTAATCTTTAGATTCTTTTTTACCAAGTAACTATTTTCAGAAAGTTCAGCCAAATACTTGTCCGAATTAGAATCTGAAAAAAAGTTCTCAATTTTAAACTCTTCTTTTACTTCCTGTTTTAATCTTTCTACTTTTTCTGCACCATAACAATTTTTACTTTCTAGCTTTCCTGTATTCTTGTTTACTTTTGAAGCTATTAATTTAAAATCTTTTAATTTTGTATTGCAAATTTCTTGTAATATAAACTCTGGTGAAGCTGAAATTATATACTTTTGATTGTTTGTTTTTTTTATTAGTTCAAATCTAATTTTCTTCTTGTTCTCCTCCCAAAAGTTTTTTACACACTCATCAATATTATCTATTCCACTAAAAAACACATAGAATTTTTCTTTAAATTCTTCTTTTTTTACAAGTTTTAATTTGTATTTTATAAAATACCATATTTGTATCGGTAAATATCTTATTAAACTAGGTTGCTTCTTTAAACAATACAGGTAAAAATCAATAGTGCTATCTCCATCATATATGGTGTCATCAAAATCATATACATCTAAAATCATATTCTTCCTCCACTATAATTTACAATATATACATTATCGAAAATACAATTATTGCATATATAAACACCATCAGTAATAACAGTTTATCTTTAAATAGCACATCCACTGGATCACCAAATGAATCTCCCTCAACATCTAGGCTGTATTTCATTAATATTATCATAATTATCGGTACAGTCCACACCATAAAGTTATTGCCCATTTTATCGATTGTCATGCTATCTACACACCATAGGGCATAAAATGCAATCGATAAACCTAAGCAAACATACATATTTTTATCAAGGAATTCCTTATTATATCTTTTTAGAACTTCTCTCGATTTATCACCTTGCTTCATTATCTCATTTCTTCTTTTTCCCAGTCCCATATAAAATGATCCAGAAATAACTGTTAGATATAGCCAATTAGAAACTTCTATGTTAGTTATAGCAGAACCATATAATATTCTTAGTAAAAAGCCTGATACTAGTATAACAATATCTACTATTGGCTTGTTTTTCAAACCAAATGAATACGCTATATTTAATCCCACATACAAACTTATAAATCCCAGGGCAACTAATGTTGCTGACATTTCTATTTTTTTTGTTAAAAACATAACTATATTTAATAGAAAAGCTATCATAATCAATACAATTGCAAGTATAATTGCCTCTTTTTTAGAAACAGTTCCTGCTGGCAAAGGTCTATTTCTTTTTACTTCGTGTAGCTTATCTTTTTCTATATCTTTAATGTCATTTATGATATAGACAAAAGATGACACAAAACAAAAGGATATAAACCCTAATATACAACAAATCAATTTGTCTACATTAAATATATTACCACTAAATATTAACGGTAAAAATATTAATATATTTTTAAAATAATGCTTCACTCTTATTAGTTTTATATACTCTTTTATTTTTTTCATCTTTATTTTCCTCTTTATTAATATAGTATTTGATAATTATATGCATAATGTTCTTTGTTCTCTTTGTTATCTTTATTTAGTTTATATTTCACTTCATAGTCTCTTATGTTAAATAAGATTCCATAATAATCTGTTCCATTAAAAGATATCTCTACTTTTTCATTATTATCAGTAACTTCCTTAAGAACAACTATGCTTTCCTTTATGCTTTTAGCATATTTAATGTCCTTTACTCTCCAATAAGCAAAAGGCCATATATTTATAATCATTAATATAAAAATGATTGTTCCTACCAAATTTTCAACTGTCCTTCTTTTCTTTTTTTCACAATTATTTGCAACAAAAAAAATTCCAAACATTGCCATTATTGGTATTAAGTATAATTGTGGAGAATATCTTGCCCACCATGCTTCTGCCATAAATAATGTTGTTAAAAATATGCCACCAATTATTATACAAATATATTTGAATACATTTTTATCATTTTTAAAAATTCTTATTAAAGTATACACTAGAACAATAATTGATATTATTAAAATTCCACTAAAGAATATACCATAACCACCAATTCTTGCATCTGGTATTGCTAGGGAATCTATTTCTTCTTGATTTACTGAGAATGGTACTTTTATCTCTGGGTCTTTACCTGAATTATATGTTACATTTTCAGATCTTGAAAAAGTTGACTCAAATATTTTTACCAAACGATTCTTTTCTGCAAAAGATTGTGGTTGCATTGTTGTTATAATATCAACTTTGTCATTTCCTATTATTGGATATACTGGATTTTTATGGTCTATTGTGTTTTTTATGTAAGTTGAGGCCCCAACAACGCCTATTCCAACAACTACTATCCCCACAAACCTTAATGTAAGCCTTATGAAGTCTTCCTTAAATTTCCTTTCCTTGTAACTTTGTATAAGCCAAGTTATATAAAATACAATTGAAAATATTGCTGCAAAATATATTCCTGTAAATTTAATATTCATACAAAGTATGATCTCAGTAGCTAATCCTAACCATTTTTCTAGGTTGGTCAAACTATCAAACTTTTTATCAGTAATCATTATTAAAAATAACATAATACCATACACCAATAGTCCCATTACACCATCCACATAATATGTAAATATCTGTGAAAGAACAATCGGATTTGCAACCAATCCTATAGCTATTGCTATAGCTTGCCAATCTTTCAATTTTTTTTGTGTTAAATAATAATATGTTATACTTGCCAGTGAAATAGCTAACAAAACTATTAATACTTTTCCCGTTTCAATATTGTTTGTAACAGAATATATAGATGCTGCAAAATTCCACGTAACTTTTGGATAATGATCTATCCATAGAAATTGTCCACTATTCTCTATCTCAGTATCATTGTCTTTACAAAAATCTTCGCTACTCTCATATAATGGATTCCATCCTTCTTTTATCAACCCTATTGCAGGCTTGTGATAGAAACAGCCGTCAGCAGATGTATCGAAAGTTTTGCCAATATAATATGTACTAACTATAGCTATTAGAATTGCAACAAACACAGTTGCAATATAAAACATTGAATTTTGTTTATTTATTCTTCTTCTATTTAAGAATAGAAAAAGGCATATTGTTATTATGCTTGAAAATATTACATTCAGTGGTGACATAGCTATATTCACCACTTGAAAAATTGTTGTTACTAATATATCAACTATAATAAACATTAATAATAATATTCCTATATTAAGAATGCTCCTCTTAATTTCTTCTTTTATTTTCATTTTAACCTCATTTCATTTTAGATATTATTTTGTTTTTTACAGTTTTATCTGCTCCAATTTTTTTTGCCAGCTTCATAATTCCTGTCTTTTGTAAAAATCTTATAAAGCCTCTCCATAGTGGATTCTGCCAAAGCTCATCTTTCATCCTTTGTGTTTTTTCTTCATAAAATGCTCCGTCGACTCCGGCTCCACCTTTATCAGAGAAATAGCTCCTTTGGTCTAATTCATTATATAAAACTAAATATTGAGCATATAACTCTCTTGATTTTACTGCTTCTAAATTAACTTTACTTCCACTTTCAATTAGCCTTTCAAACTCATTATTTAAAGTTATAATCATATTTTTTATTGTAAATCCGTTTTTTACTTTATCTCTACATTTTTTACATATTTCTTTATAATTTTTATTTTCTAATATTTCAACTAAAGCACTTGAATATCTTTCAATTTCTTCTTGGTAACATTCTGTTGAAAATACATCCTTTTGACTTTGGCTATTTTTTACTAACCTACCACAATCATTGTCTATCAATTCTTTTTGACCGCCTATGTTAGCTGATACAACTGGAGTTTCCATTGCCATTGCTTCATAAGTTGTTAATGTTAGTCCCTCACTTAAAGAACATATTAATTCAACATCGCAAGCTTTGTAAAATGGTTTCACATTACTCTTTGCTCCGAAAAATTCAACATAGTCGCCTAAGCCCAATTTGTTCACTTCTTTTTTCATCTTTCCATACATCGGACCATCGCCTACGACAAATAAACATACATCCTTACCTTTTCCTCTTAATTCTTTGATTATTCTAACTGCCAATATCGGTCTTTTTTCTATAGCAATTCTACAACAATAAAGAATCTTTTTTCTATCCTTATGCTTTTCCATAGCTTGCACCAAAGCTTCATCATCTTTTTCCTTCACTTTTACTGGGTCAAATTCCTCTGTATCCACTCCAATATAAACTGGTTGAACATTTTTGGTTATTCTTCCCATTTTTTCCTCCATTTCTTCCTTTAAGAAATTAGTACATGTATATGTTTTATCTACTATTGACGCAATTGCCGTTGAATCTCTTGGGTATTCTCCATTCCTCCAACTCCAATTTTCTGCATGAACATAATCAACAAAAGGTACATTTGGGAAATATGATTTAAGCCATGGCAATACATAATATCCAAAATAGCTTTGAGATTGAAACACTAAATCTATTTTTCGAGTTTTCATAATATAATGTATAAACGCTGGCCAATCCTTTCTATGTAAAAATGATGTCAAATCAAATATTGTAGCATAGTTCTCAAACTTTTGGCGCCATACATAATCACATGGTTCTGTTGTAATAATAGTAATATTATACTTTTCAGGATCCAAGTTTGATATTAAGTCAAAGTTGAATTTATCAGCTCCCCCTAATTTGAACCATGGAAATATAAAAAGTAAATTTTTCTTATCATTGTTATTTATTGGTCCTCTATCCCATTCAAATACATACGGATATGAGTTATAATAGAAATTTGTAGACATTGGGAATTGCAATGCCGTAACATTGTCTTTTATCTTCTTTGCCTGTTTTGCAACCTCTTCCTCAGCATGCTTTTGTCTCTCTTTATTATTTTTTATTGAGGCCATTGTGCCTCCTTCTTTTTTAGAACGATACCAGAATCCATAAAAATTCATTCTAGCGGGATACATTCCTTTTTCTATCATTCTTAACCACATGTGCCAATCTTCATGTACATCTTTATCTACAGCACTGTATCCACCTACATTAAATATTGCTTGTTTTTTTATTAGCGCACATACAGGCAATATATTTTCTTTCTTTTCTTGTTCACATTCAAATAATTTTTTCCATAAAAAGTTATGTCCGTCAAACGTAACGGTATCAGAATATACCCACGTCGCATCTGGATTTGTAAGTAATGTAAAATATGCACATTCTAAGAACGTTTCGTCTATACAGTCATCTGAATCGAGAATAAAAACTAGGTCACATTTTGCCTTTTTTACAGCATTATCTCTAGCTTCCAACCTTCCAGCATTTTTTTGTTTATATACATGTATTCTACTATCTAATTTTTCTAATTTTGCCAGGATTTCATCTGTACCGTCTTCTGTAGAACCATCATTTATTATATTCCATTCCCAATAAGGAAAAGTTTGATTTAATACAGAATACGCAGTTTGCATAATATAATCTTTACAATTGTAATAACCTGTTGCTATGCTAATTAATGGTTCACCGCTATTTTTAGCTGTTATTTTCAATTTTTGTCCTGGTATTTGCTTAAAATTAAAGTCTTCATTTTTTTCCATAGATTTTTATTGCCCTTTCATTTTTTTCCAAATATTTTTTCTTTTATTTTACTAATTTTAGAATTTTCTAATTTACTTCTTACTTTTTCTAATTCTTCTCTAATTTGTATATTTTCCTGTTCTAAAGTAGTAATGATTTTGCTTAATTCTTGATTTTCCTGTTCAATCCATGTTTTATATTCTATATGATTATTCCATATTTCTTCACTTTTTTCTTTTTGTTTTTCTTCTTCTTTTCCTAAAATAGTATTTAACTTAATAAAGTTTTGTATAAGATCTTGATTTATTTCATAAAAATATTCATTTATATCTACTGTATAAAGATTTTTATTTATATCTAATTTTTTTGATATTTGATTATAATTTTTTTCTACTATATTTGTAATTTCTTCTTTTGTAAAATTTGCAATGATTTTAGCAAGTTCATCTATTTTTCCTATGTTTAAACTTCTTCCACAGAAATTTTCTTTTATTTCAGTTTCTATATTTTTTTCTTCTACAATTTGCCCTAAATTTTCGTATCCACTAATTACAGCAATTCTTTTCATTGCAATAGCTTCTAATATACATCTATCTATTCCTATTACTAAGTCAGATTCTTCTATATATTTTTTCACATTATTGGTTGCTCCCACAAATTTTACTTCTTTTGCATTTTTCTCTTCAATAAATCTTTCTATTTTACCGTTTTATTTTACCGTCTCCAACAATTGTAAGACTTGCTTTTTGAATATATTTTTTTAGTTCTAAATATAATTTTATTCCATTTATTATTGAGTTTTCTTTTTCTATATCTAGTCTACTTACTATAGTTATTTTTTCTATTTTTTCAATCTGTTCTTGTGATTTATACTCTTCAAAGTTTATTGAATTGAAAATTACTATACACTTTTCCTCTGGAATATTATATCTTTTTATTGTATAATTTTTTACATCATTAGTTATAGCAATTATTTTATAAGCATATTTAAAAAATATTTTTAAATTTTCGCTATAAGTAGAATAATTTTTTTCAAAATGATCATATACATTGTTATCATTATTTTGAATTGCACCTTTTTGAAAATGCAAATATGCAACATATGGAACATTTGCTAGTAAACACGCTGGATACATGTAATTTACTTCTGGTAGCTGGTTTATATGAACTTCTGTTATTTCATATTTTTTTATAATTTCTACAATTTGATTTATTCTTTCGTATTGTAAATAATTTTTAGTTTCAAAATTGAATTCAATCCACTTTATACCATGTTCTTCTAACTTTTTTCTATATACTCCATCTTTAGAAAGAATTATTATATTATATCCCTTATTCTTTAGTGCGATAGATTGATTGTATACAAAAGTTTCCACTCCTCCAATATCTAATCTATCTAAACAAATAAGTATATTTTTTTCTTTCATCCTCTTTTATTTTTCTCCTTTTATAACTCTTCTGCAAATCTTCTTTGTAATCTATTGAATATAAGATATCCAACAACTGTTACTGCTATTCCTATTAATAAAATTATTCCTAAAATTTTTAAATCTGGCATACATTGATTATATAAAATATCTCTATACCCTTCTATTATGTAGGTCATAGGATTCAATTTTAATATCCATTGATAATTTGCAGGTATTGTTTCTACAGAATATACAATAGGTGTTGCATAAAAGAATAGTTGTAATAATACACCTATAAAATGCTGTAGATCTCTAAAATATACTGTTACACTTGATAATATTAGTGATATTCCTAATTGTAATATATATTGGATAACTAATATAATAGGAAATAATAAAATATATTTAGTTATTCCTAGTCCGTTTGCTATTGTAAACGCAATCATTATTAAACTTGTTATTAAAAAGTTTACAGTTTCACTAGTTACTAGTGACAGTGGCAAAATCTCTCTTGGAAAATACACTTTTTTTATAATATTTCCATTTTCTATCATTACAAATGATGATCTGTTTAATACTGTTGAAAAGTATTGCCAAGGAATTAATCCACATACCATAAATACTGTGTAGTACTCAATATTACTTCTCATTATTAATGGAAATATTATTGCATAAACGGCGATTTGTAAAAGTGGATTTACAAAAGACCATAATACTCCTAAAAATGAGTGTTTATATTTTCCACCTATATCTTTTTTTACACTTGTTTTTAATAATTCTCTATAATTATATAAATTTTTAAAAATATTCATCTTATATATTTGTTCCTTTCGGTGTTTTTTCATAAATTTATGTTGTTTCTTTTATATATTCATCTATTACAGCTTCTGGATCTCCATCCATTTTTATTACGCCTTTATTTAGCCAAACTGCCCTATTGCAAAATTCTTTAACAGTTCCTAAACTATGAGTTACAAACACCATTGTTTTTCCTTGTTCTTTTAATTCTTTCATTTTGGCAATACATTTTTCTTGAAAATGTTGATCTCCAACAGCTAAAACCTCATCTACTAAAAGAATGTCTGCATCAACATTTATTGCAACTGCAAATGCTAACCTCATGTACATTCCTGATGAGTATGTTCTAACAGGGTTGTCTATATATGAACCTAACTCAGAAAACTCAATTATGTCATTTAGTCTTTCATCTATTTGCTTTCTTGTAAGACCAAATATTGAAGCATTAAAATAAATATTTTCCCTTCCTGAAAAGTCTGGATGGAATCCTGCTCCTAACTCTAGAAGTGATGTTAACTTTCCATTTGTAGTTATTTTTCCTTTATTAGGATATATAATTTTTGTCATAAGCTTTAACAAAGTAGATTTTCCGCTTCCGTTAACACCTATTAGTCCTACCGCTTCGCCATTTTTTATTGTTAAGTTTATATCTTTTAAAACTTCTCTTTCTTCTTTTCTATTTCTATTCCAGAATAGCAATTTTTCTTTTAAACTATTTGCTTTATCCATATATACTCTAAAATTTTTATATACATGGTCAACAATAATTCTATTTTCCTCTTCTTTTGCCATTTTACTTACCTTTCTTGTTTTATTTTGCTTGTATTCTAACACACTAGGTTTGTTTTTTCAACACAAATTGCCTTATTACTTCATTTTTATATTAGTCATAATTTTTCCTGGCAAATACAATAGTGTAACAGCAATTTTATTAAAAGTTCCTTTTACATTTTTTATTGCATGTTTTTGTTTTGCCAACACGGCAAATAATATGTAATGTTTATATATATATAATCTTTTCGAAAATGTAACACCATGCATATCTTGATTAAATATTTCTTTGAAATATTCATAATATCCTTTCGGATTTTGAATAAATAATTTATTTATATTCTTTGAATAACCATCATCTTTATATTCACATATCATAATTTTCTTATTAAAACATCTAATATTATAATGCAAATCCATTTCATGATGTAGCCTTGCTTCAGTTACAAACTTCTCACCATTTTCTAATCTATACTTAAATTTTTTTCTAATACTACTATTGAATACTAAAGCTTTTTCGCCTGTTATTCCTTCTTTAAAATACAAATCAAACATTGAACTCTCATAATTATCTTCTGGAAAATTATTTCCCATATTATTTCCATTCTGATCATATTTCAAAAATGCCATTGCATAAATATTAGCCATATCTTTACATTGAACTAGAGCATCTTCTATTATTTTAAATGTCTCAGGAACTAAATAGTCATCAGAATCACATTCAAGGATTAAATCCCCCGTACATCTTTTTACCAACTCATTAATTGCTGACATCTTTCCACTATTTTCTTGATAAAAATATTGAACATTTATAATATTTTCCTTTATATAAGTATCAACAATTATCCTTGTATTGTCTGTAGAGCCATCATCCATTATTAACCATTCTACATCACAATTCGAATTATTGCTATTTATCAAAATACTGGTATATAACTTATCCAACAATTTTGCCCTATTAAAAGTTGGAGTTAATATTGATATTTTCATAATTATTAATCACTAACCATCCTTTTATTAAGAATTTATAACTTTTTCTATTTTATCAATAATTTTATTATTTGCATAGTGGTAATTACTATTTTTTTCTAAAATTTTCGATTTATTTTTCACAATATATCTTATAGCTTCTTCTATTCCCTCTTTATCATTCGAAACTATCAAACTATTCTCTGGATAATCTATTAATACTTCTCTTGAAGAAGTGTTGGTTACCGCAATATATTTATTTAATATTTTTGCTTCCTCAACAACCATAGGATAACCCTCAAAGTTCGAAAACAAAACAAATGCATTACTATTACTTATGTATGGATACGGGTTCTTTTTAGCTCCTAGTAAAGTAAATGTATCTTTTACCCCAAGATTATCTATTTGTTTTTGCAACGTTTCTTTTAATGGTCCATCACCAATTACATAAACATGATGTTTTATACCTTCTTTTATAAGCTTTGCATGAACATCAATAAACCTATCTATTGATTTTTGCTCTACTAGTCTCGATACCTGAATTATGTTCACCTCTTCTGTGTTAAATAAATTATTATATTCCTTTTCATCTTTTGATAGTTGCAATATTCTTTCTGCATTAATATAATTTTTTATAACTTTTTCATGAGGTAATTGCATATCATCATATACTCTATTAAACTTGTCCAAATTATCAATACTCACAAATATTAACTCATCATATTTTTCATAAACATTTCTATCTATAATTCTTTTTATTTTCGACTTTATATTCTTGCCAAATACTTTTGAGATATCATTATGTATCCATGCAATCTTTTTAGCTTCTTTGTTACTCTTTACACTAAAAATTCTAGTTATCGCTCCTTCTAAAAAAGCTATTTGTGCCACATAATCATCATTATCTATGTATTTTCTAAATATTTTTCTTTTATTTAACAACACTGATATTGGAATCAATACTTTTTCCTTTTTAGACAATTCAATATATTGTTTATTATACAAAGACACCTTGTGTATTCTATTATCTAATTCTTTTTCAAGTTCTCCATTATTATATATCGTAAATATTGTAATATCAAATCTTTCCACTAGTCTGTTTGCTATATCTACTAATACTCGTTCTGCGCCCCCTAATGTAAGGCTTGTTATTCCAAATATTATTTTCTTTTTCACTATTTTCACCTTTCAACTTTATAATATTATAAATAGTAATTGTAGAAGTTGCAATAATAATAGTTACTGTCGACTGATTAAAAAACGTATAGCCTGAAAGGAACGAAACTATTATTGCAAAGTTAACTCCTAAGATCCCCATAACTACATCTACACTGATTTTTTTTATATTTTTTACTCCCGCATACAAGCCATATAGTGCTATTGTTGCAAATGGTACAAAGTATAATATAAATCCATAAATTCCAAAATTATACAAAAATGCCGGAACTTCCATTTCAAATATTAACTCATAATAGTGAGTCATAAATCCATTACCAAATAATATCGTACATATATCTTTTTGTTCCATAACTAATGTAGTATGATACACTAGTTGTGTTATTCTCATATTTGTATATGGTATATTATGCAAATTATTAAAATCATATAAGTCAATTAAAGCTTTTTGCATTGGTACAGACATATAAGTTTCTGCAATTTCATTCAATTTTATCTGTTCAACCATTTTTAATATATCACCTGTAACATGTGAACTTGTTCCCAGACTCTCATCATATATTAAATCTTCTCTTTCTTTCAGTAGTTTTCGTCTACTCAAAAAATTCTGCCCTACAAATATAACTGCTATCAAAGCCACCACAAATACAGTGGCCCCTATACCAACGATTTTCTTATTTAAGTTTTTATCTGTTCTAAGTTTTACGAAAATCTCACATATAACGTATGTAAATATTACTAAAGCAAATCCAAGTAGTCCAACTCTTGTTCCTAATAAAGTAGTTAAATATATTCCAGAAAGTATTACATTTATAAGTGCCCAAATTCTAGTTACTTTCGAATTTTTATTTTCCAGCAATGGCAAAATAGTAAATAACATAAGTATCATTATTGCACCAACACTATTTCCAGATTCAAACCAACCTTTATATCCCATTGCATCTTCTTTATATGTATGAGATGATGTACCCGTTAAGATTGCTACAAACATTAACGAAATATATAATGTAAATGAAATCAAAATTGCTTTTTTCATCTTTTCAATTTTTGATTCTGTAAAATCATCTATTTTCTTTTTTCTAAATATAAAGACATACAGATATAAAAATAAGTTCATTACCATGAAAGTATAATTAACTACATATTGCGATTCCCTAATTAGATTGCCATATGCACATTCTGTCTTAATCAAATAAAAAACATATAAGTGTAAGGCAGCATATAATCCATACATCAGGCTTGCAATCAATAATTTGCATTTTATTTTATCCTTAAAAAATATGTACGTTATAGCAATTATTGGTAATACTGGTCTTAATACCGTTGAAATTGATAAGCTTGTACCAAAGTAATTCCTAAAAATAAAACTTGCTATATCTAAAATTGGACTTATTATTATAAATATGTATAATATATTTTCTAAATTTATTATTTTTTTCAGTCTACTATTTTTCATCTCTTCCCCTATTCAAATAAATCATCTAATGGCGTAGCTTCGTTAATTCTTTTTATAGCTTCTGCAAATAATGGTGCAATACTTGCTATCCTTATTTTTTCACACTCTCTATCAGGTGTCATTGGGACTGTATCTGTAATAACTAATTCTTTTATAGGCGATTCTTCTATCTTCTTTATGGCGTCACCACATAAGATTCCATGTGTACATGCAGCATAAACTTCTTTTGCACCATTTTCTTTTACAATTCTTGCAGCTTCTGTTAATGTTCCTCCTGTACTAATCTCATCATCAAATATAAGAGCTGTCTTTCCTTTTATATCTCCTATAATATTTATAGCCTTTGCATCATCATTATTTGCCTCTCTTCTTTTATCAATCAATACCATAGGTGCAGCAAAATATTTTGAGTACTTATATGCCTTTTTAGCACTTCCCGCGTCGGTTGCTACTATTGCAATATCTTTCAGTTCTTTATTCTCGAAATATTTTTCTAATATACGTTCTCCAGTTAACCTCTCACATTGAATATTAAAATAAGCCTGTATAGCTCCATTATGCAAATCACAAGTTATAACTCTTGTAGCACCAGCTGCCTCTAGTAATTTTGCAATTAAACTTGCTGTAATAGGAATTCTTGGTTGGTCCTTCTTATCAGACCTTGAATATGGAAAATATGGTAATACAACATTTATATTTTTTGCAGCTGACCTTTTCGCAGCATCAATTGCCAATAATAATTCCATTATGTTTTCATTCACAGGTGGTAAAGATGTCTGCACAATATACACATCCTGTTCTCTAACTGTTTCTTTATATTGGATAAAATTATTATCATTTTTAAACTTAAAAGAATCCATTTCTCCTAATTTAAAACCTAAACAATCACATATTTCATTTGCAAAACCTTTAGCTGAATTACAAGCAAAAATTTTTATATTTTTCATTTTTACGTCTCCTTTTATAATAATTCTAATATTTTTACATATATAGGATAAGTCAATTTGTTTACGGTCTTTATATACATATTTTTAGCATTGTTCACCTCTTTTAAGTATTTATTCTGTTTCCAAGATGAAAATTTTTCATTTACATATATCCAGCTTTTCTTTTCCAACTCCTTTCTTTTTTCTTTATTTTTTACTTTAGTAATTCTTTTTAAAGAACTGCATAACACAATTCTTGTAATCATATATTCCAATTCTTCTTTATATTCTTCATACAATCCGTTATCTTTGTAATATTCAATAACATTATCTAATATTGTAAAAATTTCAGCTGTCCTTTCATTTTGCACATTTGCTATTGAGTTTTCTCTTTGAATATAATGAACAAATGCTTTGTCAACATATCCCATACTTTTTAAGTGTGGAATTAATTTGTATGTAAATTCCACATCTTCATATCTCAATCCTTTAGGAAACTGTAATTTATTTTTTTCTATAATTTCTCTTTTTATAAGTTTGTTCCACGCTACAACTCTAACATTTGTTAGCATTTCTTTCTTGTTCCTATAATTTACCATTTTATCTATTTTTCTTTTATTAGGATATTCCCATATAAAGTCACTTTCCACATAATCATAATTGCCTTCACATGCCTTGCTATACATTTCTTCATATGCATTTTTTTCGATATAATCATCCGAATCTAAGAAAGCTATATACTTCCCTGTAGCAAATGGCATTCCATAATTTCTGGCGTCTGATAATCCTCCATTTTCTTTTTCTAAATAAAGTATTTTGTCTGGATTTTTTTCAGCATACACTTTTGCTATTTTTCCTGAATTATCAGTTGAGCCATCATTCACAAGTATTATTTGGATGTTTTCTAAAGTTTGATTTAATAATGATTCGACACATCTGCTTAAATATTTTTCTACATTATATATTGGAACAATAATACTTAAATCTTGCATTTTTATATTTTCCTCTTATCGAATTTTTAAATATAATTTTATATTTATTCTTAAAATTATTTTCTTTAGTAATTGCTTAAAGTTTCTAGCTTTTATGTTTTCAGTCATTTTTCTTTTCTTTATCTCTTTAATATACTTATTCTTGTCTTTTTTATCTAAATTATTTACATTTAATAATATACAATTAGTATAGTAAATTTTTATATTTTCTCTGGACTCTTTTGATATATTGTAGCCTTTAATTGTTTCAATCATATTATCATAGTGTTTTAATAAGTCCTCTGCTCTTTTATATATAGTTTCAGGCTTTCCTCTAGTTATGCTGCTAGAAGTTTGAACATAATAATATCCCATAATATTTGTAGAGGCCACTTTATTAGCCTTTAATATCACTAACGGTATCAATCCAAAATCCTCATGAAACATTCCTTTTGCAAATTTGAAATTGTTTTCAATCCACATCTTTCTCTTATATACATATCCCCAAGCGACTTCAGTCAATTCATCGTTTTTATACAATATTTCAAAAGCTTCTTCACCTGTTTTGTCTGCAAATATAGGAGTATAATTTTCTAATATTTTATTTCCATTTTCGTCAACTTTTTCTATTTTAAACTTAATCATATCATAATCTTGCTCTAAATATTTTTCTAAGTCCTCATACAAATTATCTGATATATAATCATCTGAATCGACGAATGTCAAATACTCTCCCGTTGCATGCTCTATTCCATAATTTCTTGCATCCGACAATCCTCCATTTTCTTTTTCTAAATAAAGGATTTTATCTGGGAACTTTTTTGCATACTCCTGTGCTATTTTTCCCGAATTATCAGTTGAGCCATCATTTACTAAAATTATTTGAATTTGTTGGATTTTTTGTTTTAGTAATGACTCTATACATCTATTCAATTGTTTTTCAACATCATATATTGGAACAATAACGCTTATCTTAACCATTCTTTAACCTTTCATTATTTTTTCAACTTTTCTTATAATATCCTCATTATATTTTTTTACGTTAAACCTTTCTTTTGGTTTAAAGCCCTTATCCATAAATTCTTCCATTTTTGCAAATATATCATTTGCATCCTTTTTGGTTACATATCCAAACTTATCTTTTATCTGTTCGCTCCCCGCAACATCCGTTGTTATTATTGGCTTTTCTAATATTAAACTTTCCGTAAAAACTACTGGAGATCCTTCATAATCGGATGTTAAAACAACACAATCAGCCAGCCTTACATATGGAAATGGATTCTTTTTTCTTCCACAAAATATAACCCTGTCCGTCAATTTATTCTCTTCTACCATTTTTTTATACTTTGGTGTATCCACGCCTTCACCCACCAATAAAACTTTAAAGTTTTTGTTACGTTCCTTCAGCTTTTCAGTCGCTTCAATCAATCTAGATATTTTCTTTTGCAGTTCATCATGTCTACCATAATTTAAAAAGATTGTTTGTCCTTCTTTTTTATCTATTCTCTTTAATTCTTCTTCACTTATTTTCTTTAAAGATTTCTCCTCTATTTCTTCATAATTTATTAAATTATTTATATGTAAAACTTTATTTCTCATTTCAGGAAATACTTCTAAAAATGAATTCTTACTTTTTTCCGATACAAAAACCAATTTTGTAAAATCTTTATAATGTTTTTCCTTAAAGAATTCTTTTACTTTTTCTTTATCTCCACCATATTGCGCTAAATAATCCATGTGACACCATAAAACACTATTTTTAGATGCTGTTCTTGCTACAAATGATGCAGGTAACGAATATGTTGCATAACAACAAGAAAAGTCAAATTTATTCTTATATCGTCTTATAAATTGTTTTTGTTTTAGAAAATTTATTGCTTTTCTTACTAATATTAGCTTATTATTATTAGGTTCATACTCAATAATTTTAATTCTTTTATTTATTGTGTCAAGAAATACCCCTTGTTTTTTCTCTAGCACAAGAGTTATATTATACATAAAATTTTGTTCTTCATCCTTCAATTGAGTCAAATAATTTATTAATGTAACCAGCGCAGTTTCTATGCCACCAACATCTAATGTAACTGCTGAAAAAAGAATGTTTTTCATATTTACTAGCATTTCCTCTCTAAGATATAAATTTAAGATTATCGCTGTTTAAACTTATATCTTTATTTAACTATCTCCACATTATATCCTATGAATAATCCTGATTCTATTACTCCTGTGATATTTTTTATTTTTCTTTCAAGGTCGTCTGTTATCTCACTAAAGGTTGCATCTAATATAATATTTCCATTTTCTGTTATAACAGGCCCGTCCTTTTTTAGTGCAAGTCTTAAACTTACCTCATTTGCACCAATTTTATACAGCTCCTCTTTTACTATATTTATAGCTTTTGGATTGCACTCCACTGGAATTGGAAATTTAGTTCCTAATTTTTCAACAATTTTACTTTCATCAACTAATATATACGTTTTACCTGCAGATACAATATTTAATTTTTCATTAAACATTGCTGCACCTCTACCTTTTATTAACCAATTATTTCTATCTACTTCATCAGCCCCGTCGAAACACCAATCCGGCTTTTTTTCTTCCAATGTTGCTGTTGGTATTTTTAAATATGCGCACAACATTTTTATTTCATATGATGTAGGAATTGCAATTATATTTAATTTTTCTTCTTGCACTCTATTTGCTATTGCTATTGCAGTTAAGTACGAAGTTGAACCAGAGCCAAATCCTATTACATCTTCATCTTGTACTATTGATGCTATTTTTTCTGCTATTTTTTCTTTAGCATCTCTATTTGATATTTCTTCTTTCCACCCTGGTTTTTGCAATGTTTCTCTATTCCATTCCATTAATCTAAACCTCCAAACATTTTGATTCTTGTCCCAAATACAGCATTTACATTATTTTTAATATTGCCTCAGGTACATATTTAGACACGTCTTTTCCATTCATAAATAACTCTCTAACCGTACTAGAACTAATTCCTCCCAAAATTCCGGCTCTTACATAAATTGTATCTAATCCTGATATTTCTTCATTAATTCCCGCAATATTTTCTTCATAGTAATAATCCATATCATCTCTAATTCCTCTTACTAAAAAATTGCAATTGCACTTTTTAGCTGCATCAACCGATAATCCTTCATACGTTATAACTTCAACATTATTTATATTTTCTTCTGTTAATGCTTGCTCTATTGCTTGCTTTATAATTTCTTTGTCATATTGTCTTGATTTTTGAATATTAATTCCTATTCCAATTACCAATTTGTCAAATAATTTAGAAGCTGTTTTTACAACATGCATATGTCCCATCGTAAAAGGATCAAAACTTCCAGCATAGAACCCTATATTCATTTTCATTCTCCTTTATTCACAATATTTTCTATATAATTTTTTCAAATTTTCTCTATTTAATACCTTATCTATTCCATTTATACTTACTTGAGTAAATACCTCTGTAATCATTGCCTTATTCTTATCATTTAATGGTATATCATCTTTTCTCTTTATCCAGTATTTTAATTGAGTGTCATTTCTCCAACGTTTACCATTATATATCATTCCAGCTGCTAAATTATCACAAATCATCTCCACTGTATATCGATATGGCACTAATGGCATTGGATTCTTAGACCTTGGATCATACCAGTATTCTGCATGATGTTTGTTTCTACCTTTATGGTGAAGCCATGCCTTTGAATAACCATATTTCTTTTTTGCAAAAATTATTGGGCTTATATTCCCATTATAAAATTTAGCAGACTCCCAAAATTCTATAAATGAATATTTAGATAAATCGTGAACTAGTCCTCTCCATGGAATTCCAGCTTTTATACTTAATTTAAATACTAGCCATCTATGTCTGTTTATAAGATTGTAATGTTTTATTGCATTAGTAAATATATTTTTCGACATTTATTACCACCTTTTCTACTTCAATGCTAATACTATCACAAACTAAGCAAAATCACAAGCATATATTGTAATTTTTTGTTCTAATAAATTTGCAAACCTACACTCTTCTATCATCTTTCCCTTTTTCTTACTACAACTCCTGGTATTCCTACCACTGTAGAATCGCTTTTTATATTTTTCAGCACTACCGAATTAGCACCAATTTTTACATTATCTCCAATTTTTATAGGTCCTAAAACCTTCGCTCCGCAACCAATCATAACATTATTTCCAATATCAGGATGTCTTTTTTTCTTATCTTTTCCTGTTCCTCCTAAAGTAACGCCATGATATATCGTACAATTATTTCCTATCCTTGTTGTTTCTCCTATAACAATCCCCATTCCATGGTCAATAAAAAGTTTTCTTCCTATTTGTGCTCCTGGATGAATTTCTATACCAGTAATATGTCTAGCTAATTGTGAAATCAACCTTGCTATAAAAAGCAATTTTATCTTATAAAAGAAATGTGCTATCCTGTGAAAAACTATAGCATGAAATCCTTGATACAAAAATATTACATATAAAATATTATTTGCCGCAGGGTCTTTTCTCTGTATGTTTTTTGCATCTTCATATAATTCTTTAAATATTTTCATTATAATCACCTATTATATTTTATAAAATTTGTAGAATTTTGTTACTGCTATCTTATTCATTATCTTTATTGTTTTATTTTGTTTGATATTAAACGCACAAATTTTATGTATACTTTTTGTCATTTTTCTTTACTTTCTATGTTTTTTAATGTATAATATACAAATAGCCAACTTGGTTATTATAAAACTTTAAGGAGTGATTTGTTTGTATCATCTAACAAGAAGCGAACGGATCGACGAATTCATTAGGGCTTTTTTAGAGTCTAACGATGAATCTCGTACCATTTTTCCATTGTTTCCTGGCGAAATCAAGAAAATCGAGGAGGGCAAATACGGATCGGGTATCGACGTTATCGAGCCCAAGCCCTATAGCCGAAATCCCATTCAATCCGTCTGCACCATTCGCAAACGCACCTAAGTTTAATCCCCTTCCATTTTTGGAAGGGGATTTTTAAATATTTCTGTTCTTATTTTTTATAATGCTGATTCTAATTCTTTTATTTCATCTCTTAATTTAGCAGCTTCTTCGAATTCCATTTTTCTAGCATGCTCAATCATCTCATCTGTAAGTTTTGCTATAACTTCTTCTACACTTACATTTTTATCCATCTCATATTTTTCTGATGTTTCAGCTACTATGCTTGCTTTTATAGTATCTCTTACGGATTTTTGAATAGTTTTGGGAGTTATGTTATGCTCTTTATTGTATTCCATTTGTATTTTACGTCTTCTATTTGTTTCAGATATTGCTTTTTCCATACTTTCAGTAAGTTCATCTGCATACATAATTACCTTACCGTCCGTATTTCTAGCGGCACGTCCTATAGTTTGAATTAACGAACGCTCAGAACGCAAAAATCCCTCTTTGTCCGCATCTAATATTGCGACAAGCGAAACCTCTGGAATATCTAATCCTTCTCTTAAAAGATTTATTCCTACTAAAACATCAAACTCTCCTAGACGAAGATCTCTAATTATTTCCATTCTTTCTAAAGCCTTGATATCAGAGTGCATATATCTTACCCTTATGTCAATTCCTGCTAGATATGCTGTTAAATCTTCTGCCATTTTTTTAGTTAATGTAGTCACTAGTACTCTTTCATTTTTCTCTGTACGTTCTCTAATCTGTTCTATCAAATCATCAATTTGATTAGTTACTGGTTTAACTTCTATTTTTGGATCTAGTAATCCTGTCGGACGTATAATTTGTTCTGCCACATTTCCTTTACTGTGTTCTTTTTCATACTCAGCCGGGGTTGCACTAACAAACACCACTTGATTTATTCTTTCCTCAAACTCTTCAAACTTTAAAGGTCTATTATCATATGCTGAAGGCAATCTAAATCCATATTTTACTAGCGAATCTTTACGCGCTCTATCCCCATTATACATAGCTCTAACTTGTGGTATTGTTGCGTGCGATTCATCTATCAACAATAAAAAATCTTTAGGAAAATAATCAAACAAAGTAAATGGCAGAGAACCTGCTGGTCTTCCACTAATATGTCTAGAATAATTTTCTATACCTTGACAAAATCCCGTTTCTTTCATCATTTCTATATCAAAGTTTGTTCTTTCTTCTATTCTTTGAGCCTCTATTAGTTTTCCCTGTGATTTGAAATATTGGACTTGCTCTTTCATTTCCTCTTCAATTGTTACAATTGCTCTTTCTAATTTTTCTTTACTTGTTACATATTGAGAAGCAGGAGGCACTAAAATATGGCTTCTTAATCCAATCACCTTTCCAGTTAATGGATTTATTTCATTTATTTTTTCTACTTCGTCTCCCCAAAACTCTATTCTAACAGCTGACTCACTTTGTGATGATGGATATATTTCTAGTACATCACCTTTTGCTCTGAATGTTCCCCTTTTAAAATCTAACTCATTTCTTGTATATTGCATACTTATAAGCTTTCTCATTACATCCTCTCTAGACTTATTCATTCCTGGTCGTAATGAAAGCATCATCTCTTGATAATCAACAGGGTCTCCCAATCCATATATGCAAGAAACAGATGCAACGATTATTACATCCCTTGTTTCAAATAGTGAAAGTGTTGCAGAATGGCGTAATTTGTCTATTTCATCATTTATAGAAGCGTCTTTTTCTATATATGTATCAGACGAAGGAATATATGCCTCTGGTTGATAATAATCGTAATAAGATACAAAATATTCAACATTATTTTCTGGAAAGAACTCTTTAAATTCAGAGTATAACTGTCCCGCTAAAGTTTTATTATGTGCTAAAACTAAAGTTGGTCTTTGCACTTTTTGTATAATATTGGCCATAGTAAAAGTTTTTCCAGAACCCGTAACTCCAAGAAGGGTCTGAAATTTTTTACCTTCATCTATTCCTTTTGATAAATATTCTATTGCCTGAGGCTGATCACCTGTTGGCTTGTATTCTGAGTGTAACTTGAACATATATACTCCTTTCATTCTATTAGAAAAATTTCTTGAATTTCTAGTTTCTCTTCCATTCTCCTTGCAATGCCTATTAATTGTACCGTTTTTTCTAGATATTCTAGTCTCTTCTGGTTTATAGCATAACCCTTAAGCATATAGGCTTTTAGCGCTTTATTAGCTCATTGTCTAAAAATTACACCCCTGTCAGATTTTACTCTATATCCAATACTTACTATCATATCTAGATTATAATATTCTATCTCTCTAGTTACTTTTCTTTCTCCTTCTTCTTGAACTGTCGCAAATTTTGCGACAGTTGAAACTCCATTCAATTCTTCATTTAGAGCATTGTTTATGTGTTTTTCTATGGTTTTTACATCTCTATCAAATAGTTTAGCTAATTATTGCCTGTTTAGCCACACTGTTTCATCTTTCAAGTTAACTTCTAATTTTACTCCTTGATTTTCAAACAAAATAATTTCATTTCTTTTTTCGTTCATAAGAACACTTCCTTTTTATAAAATTTAGTGTTGCTTCATTTATTAGTACATATAATCTTTATTAATTAATATAGAACCATTGTTTGTATCTTATAATAAAAATCTTTTTCTGTCAACAATTTTTTAAATATCCACGACATTAACTTCATGACCATATCCTTTTATTATATCAATTAAATCTGTTACTTTAAGCCATATTGTTGCGGTATTATCATTTGGATGAATACCTATAATCTGTTCATCCTTAAAAAAATCTTTGTCTAAATAAAATGTTACTTTTAAATCTTTATCATTTAATAGACCAAAAGGTGTTACTGCACCAGGAACCAAGTCCATGATGTTTTTCAAATCATCTGTCGAAGCAAAGCTTAGAGGTCGTATACCATTATCATTTCTAAATTTTTTCAAATCAACTCTCTTATTTCCTCTTACCGTTATAAGATAATAATTCCTTTTCTTATCATCACGAACAAATAAATTTTTAGCATCATATTCTGGGTATAATACCTCAACTTCTGATAATTCCTTCATACTAAAAACTGCCTTATGTTCTGTAACTTCATACCATATATTTCTACTTTTTATAAAATCATATATTTCTTGTTTATTCATATTAACTTTCCCCTTTTCCATTTAACATATTTATACCACTTGCTATGTTTTTTGTATATAGTTTTTTATAAAAAATGAAGCAAATCCAAAAGTTAAACACTTTTTAGATTCACTTCATTTTATGGCATTTTGTTTTCCTTTATTTAGTTATTATTTTTTAGTATTCTTGAACTCTTCTTTTAAAATTGAATACACTATTTCACTTTCTGGTTTCTTTGTTTTTTCATTAATCTTTCTATTTCTTAAAACTGCCTCTTTTTTCATTCCAACATTCTCAAGTATTTCAGACTTTATTTTAATAAAATCCTTACATCCATCATAAAATTCTGTTGTTATAATTTCGAAACCTTCATTATCAAATAAATATTCCAGTACTTTATTTAAAGCTTCTTCCATTAATCCCTCACTAATCAAATCTAATGCTAGTCCAAATTTGATATTGCAAAGTTTATTAACCTTAGAATATTCTAATGCATTTATGTAACCCACAACCGTCTTTGTTTTTTTCTCTTCAATCGCCCAAACTAATTCATTCATGTCGTACTCATTCATATATGAACGAATCATCATTCTCGTCTCTTCAACATTTTCATGAATCCTATATCCAAGGCACTCTGATAACCTCTCTTCTGTTGCTAAATTTTTGTAGGCATCTTCTGCATCCTCCAATTTAAATTTTCTAATTATTAAATTCTCAGTTTCTAAATCTTTCATAAGCATCCCTCTCTCAAATACACTTATCTTTTTTTCAATGTTTAAATTATATACCTTAATTTTATATTATGTCAAGTATTTTTTGGATTTATTCTTTTTCATTTTTATTGTATGCTACTTTGTTATCAAATTTTCTTAAATAATCACAATACTCTGAATCAACTTTAACAATTCTTAGATTTCTAATCATATAAAACATCCTCCTATATATTTAATTTTATCCTTTCTTATTTTTTATTCACAATTTTCAAAATTTTAGAAAAAAGTATAGACTTTTTTTCTTATTTTGTGTATGATTATATAGTAATTTAAAATATAATTTCTATAAATAAAACACGAGAGGATTGATTATAATGAACAAAACTTTAAAACTAATAACTATTACTTGTATAATATTAACATGTGTATTTTTCTTTGCTACTAACAAAGCTTTTGCTGCAATAGATATGAACCTAGCTTCAAATCTTGAAGATTCATCAACAAACGTTGAAGATAATAGCTTAAATACAAATACAAGTTCAAACACTAATTCAAATACTTCAGCATCAACAACCAACACAACATCTTCAGCTACAGTAAGTACTTTAAGTTCCTTGCCAGAATCTGAATTAGGCTTAACTAATATACTAAACATTTTGCTTATCACAGTTGGAGTTATCTTAATACTTTTAGGAATAGCAATTATAATCAAATTAAAAAATAATTAACATATCTAATATTTTTTCAAAAAGGAATCGTTGAACTTACGGTTCCTTTTTATATGAATAATATTGTGTTTATTCATATCTAGACAATAATTTATTTAGAATATCTTTAAACTTCCAATTTTTTTATCGTATATTTTATTTTTTTATATTAATAATAATAATGACTTAATTTTATTTTGTACATAAAATCAATTTATATCCAATGGTATTTTGATTTTATAATTCTTATAAATGGAGGTTACTATGAAAAGATTAGCTTTATTTTCTACAATCCTTCTTGCTTTTGCGTTAGGATTTTCTTTTTCTCCAGTACTAGCAGCAGATGGAAATATGTCAACTGCAGGTAACACAATAAAAAATGCTGCAGAAGGAGCAAGAAACGTTGTACAAGGTGCTATCACTGGTACAGAAAATATTGTTGAAAAAAGTGCTAACGGTGTAAAAAATGCAACAGGCAACATGGAAAATTCTGCAAAAACTGCAACTACTAATAGAAACTACACAGCCAATAGAACTTCTACAAATGGTCAAGTAAAAATCGCTGGCATGACAGCCACAGCTTGGACTTGGTTAATTGTAGCAATTCTTGGTGCTTTAATTGTTGCATTAGTATACTATTATGCAAAGCAAAATGACACAAAAATAAACTCTTCTGATACAATGGACGAGTAAAACTAAAATAGATAAGATAATCCCTTTCTATTTTATACAATGAAAATTGTAACTCAATTTTATTAATATATTTAAAATAAATTTCAATTTTGAAAGTTAAGTTACAATTCTCATTGTACTTTTTTAATACATTGCACAAAGAGTTTATTACATAAATTTTCGCACACGAATAAATTTAATGAAATTTTCAATTTTATAAAAAATATAAAGGGTAGATAAAAAACTAAAGTTTGAAAATATTCAGATTTATTCTTTAATAAAAAAATCTTGGCTTTATGTTTTTTCCGTGTTATAATATATCATATTAATGGAAGGTGATTACAATGATAAAAAATATAGCCAAAAATCCTGTAGCAAGACACAATTATGAAATAATAGATACTTTGGAAGCCGGAATCGTTCTTACAGGAACAGAAATAAAATCAATTAGAAATGGTAGAGTTAATTTAAAAGACAGCTACGCAGCCATAAACAATGGCGAAGCTTACATATATTCTATGCACATTAGTCCATATGAGCAGGGAAATATCTTTAACAAGGATCCTATGCGTACTAGAAAGCTTTTACTTAATAAAAAAGAAATTTTTAAACTAATTGGCTTAGTAAAGCAAAAAGGATATACCCTTGTTCCTATGTCTTTATACTTTAAAAATAGTATTGTAAAAGTTGAGCTCGGTATTGGTAAAGGAAAAAAATTATATGATAAACGTGAAGATTTAAAGAAAAAAGATTCTGAAATGTATATCAAAAGACATTCTACATTTATTTAAAGGTTGAGCAATTATTTGCCCAACCTTTATTTTGTCATAATTTAGCTTTATATAATATTAATCATTTGTCTTTTTTATACTATCTGTCATTAATATAAATTTAACTGTTCCTTCTTCAGCACTTTCATCTATTCCTGCAAATGAATTATATTCGTTTGCTAAATCTTTTAATGCTTCTATTCTTTCTTGTAAATTTTTAACTTTTCCGTTTACTAAATTTGCAATTTCTTGAATTCCCTCACTATCAAATCTTTCAATTCCATCTGTTAAGGTATTTGCACCACTTTGAATTGTTTGTGATGCTGATAGCAATTGTTTATTTGCATTATTAATCGTTGCTGTTGATTCATTTAATGTTGATATTCCATTTTTTAATAATTTAGAATTTGTTTCTAATGTTGATGTTCCAGCTGTTAATGTTTTAGTTCCTGTATACAATTCTGTTGTTCCTTCTTTTAAACTCTCTGTTCCATCATTTATTTGAGACACACCTGATGATATTGAATCAAATCCACTTGATATTGATTTTATTCCTGATGCAATATTTTGTGTTGCTTGTGCTCTTAATGCTTCTAACCCCGCTTTTACACCTTTTTCATTATTGTTAATTTTATCAATTCCTGCTTTTTGTTGTTCTGTTGCAGTATCTATTGCACTTTCTATTCCACTCTCTAACTTAGTTGTATCCATATTTGTTTTTAGTGCTGATACTAACGCTGTTTTTTGTTGTTCTGTAAGATTTTCTAATCCTAATTGTTTTAATAATATTTCATTTTGTAACATTGCATTCAATGTAGCACCTGCTGTCTCTTTTGCTCCACTAGATACTTTTGAAGTCAAGCCTTGTTTTAAAGTTTCATTTCCCGCTTCTATAACACTTTTCTTTATTGTTTCAGCTTCTTGATCTTTACCTTCTATTATTTGGTCTATTCCACCAGTTAATGCTTCACTACTCTTTTCCAATGCAGATGTAGCTTGCTCTTTACCATTTGCTACTCCATTTTTTAAACCTTCTAATCCACTTGTAACAGCATCAACACCATCATCAACTTTGCCAGCTCCTTGTTCTAACTTAGAAGCACTACTATTTAATTTGCTCATTCCATCATCAAATTCTGAATAGTTACTGTTAATTTGATTTACTCCACTTTGCAAACTATCCATAGCCTCTCCAAATTGAGTATCTTTCTCAACATACGTATCTACACCACTTTGTAATTCCTTTGCACCTTGAACCAAAGCCGAACTAGAACTACTTAATGTTGAAACTTTACTATACAAATCATCTAATTTATCTAGATTAGAAAAGTCACTCTCTTCTATTAATTTTGGAGTTGCATATGAGATAATATTATTCATTTCGAAATCTGTTGCTTCAAATTCAATTTCAATTTTGCTAGGTATTTCGAAATCCTCCTCATCTAAATCCAAGCTATCTTGTAATCCTGGACAAGTAATTCCTAGAGCTAATGTTTTTGTTCCATTATCAACTACTTTTCCATTGCTGATTTTAATATTCTTAGCTTTAGTATTATCAAGGATTGTACCTGTAGCAACTACGAATGGAGTATACATTTTAGTATCTTCACCATTAATTTTTACAATATGCTCATCCAAATTTTTATATTCTATTGTAATTTTTACATTTCCGCTTTTTCCCGCTAAATCCTGAGCAGAAATCTCTTCTCCATCTAATTCGTATTTAATATTACATTCTATAGGCAATTGTTTTTCTGTTTCACCTTGATAATAAATATCATTACCATTTGAATTCCATTTTAATATATTAGACTCTTCTGTTTCAAAACTTTCGTCTCCATTTATATTTTTAATATTTAACAATTCTGCCATATCTCTTAAAATATCTGAATTTTCAGTATTTTTCAAATGACTAGTTACTATCGTACTATATTTTTCTCCATTGGAATTAAGTTTTCCATATACAGTTTCATCCTTAGTATAAGCAAGCACTGGTGATGCAGTTAAAAATACAAGTGACAACACAGTTGCTGTAGAAATTCCTTTTAATAAAAAATTCTTATTCATTTTAATTCACATTCCTCTCTTTTTATAATTTTATTTTTTAACTTCTACCTTTTCATTAATTACTTTCATTCTTTTAGTTGTTTTGCAAATTATTTTATCAAATACCATTAATAATGCTGGTAAAACAAATATTACAACAACCATACTTATTAAAGCTCCTCTAGATATCAATGTACAAATTGATCCAACCATGTCTATATTAGATACAAATGACACTCCACAAGTTGCAGCAAAGAAGCACAAAGCACTAACCATAATTGACTTCATTGAATTATCCAAAGCATATTTTGCAGATCCTTTTTTGTCTTTTCCTGCAAGTCTTCCCTCTAGATATTTATTTGTCATTAATATTGCATAATCAACAGTAGCACCTAATTGTATTGTTCCTATTACTATTGAAGAAACAAATGGTATTGTTTGATTTAAGTAACATGAGAACGACATGTTTACACATATTGCAAACTCTATAGCTGCTATCAATAGCACTGGTAATGAAGCAGACTTAAATACAAAAATCATTATTACAAATATTACCGCAATTGAAGATATGTTAACACTATTAAAATCTATATCTGCAATTTCTACTAAGTCCTTCATTAAAGGTGCCTCTCCTGCTAATATTCCGTTTTCATCATATTGTTTTATAATATCATTAATTTGATTTACAAGATTATTTTCTTCATCTGTAGCAGTTTCGTAACTAGAGTTTATTATTATCATCTGATATTTATCGCTTTCAAAAACCGACTTTATATCATCAGGAATTATATCATCTGATATAGCTCCATTAGTTATTTTGCTCTTTGACAAAGACCATTCAACACCATCTAATGCATCTATTTTATCTAACATTTCGTTTACAGTTTGATCTTTCATATCTTTATTTACCAAAACAATTTGTGTTGATACCATATCAAATTTATTTGATAATTCATTATTTGCAACAACACTATCTAATGTTTCTGGTAAAGTTTTATTTAAGTTATAATATACCTTTACATGACTATTTCCATATATTGCAGGTATTGCAAGAACAACAAATATTATCAAAATTAATCTGTAATGTTTTAATGCAAAATTCTTTAAAACTTCAAACTCTGGTAAGATTTCTTTATGTTGTCCTTTAGATATGAATTTATCAAACACTAGCAATGCTGCAGGCAAAACGGTTACAACACAAACTAATCCAACAAGAACACCTTTTGCCATTACTAAACCTATATCTTTACCAATAGTTAGTTGCATAGTACATAATGCCAAGAAACCAGCTATTGTTGTAAGCGAACTTCCTAGAACTGAATTTAATGTACTATTAATAGCCTTTGCCATTGCCTCATATATATCCTTACTTTCTTTCTTCTCTTTTTGATAACTATGATATAAGAAGATTGAAAAATCCATTGTAACTCCTAATTGTAATACAGTTGCGATTGCTTTTGTAATGTATGAAATTTCTCCAAATATTATATTAGAACCCATGTTATACAATATAGCAATTCCAATTCCTCCTAATAAAAATATAGGAACTATAAATGAATCTAACGATAATTGCAAAACAACAATACATAATATAACAGCTACAACAACATATACTGCCATTTCTGAATTTAATAGGTTTTTTATATCATCCTCTGTGGCAGATATACCACTTACCTTGCATTGTTCTCCTGCAATATCCTTTATTTTTTCAATTGCAGCTAAGGTATCATCTTCTGCAATTTCTGTACTAAATGTAATTAATATTGGTGTAGAACCATCTTTGTTAACAACTTCTTGAACATCATCTGGAAGCATTTCCATTGGAATAGTTGTTCCTAAAACATCAGTTGCTCCAACAACTTTATCTACACACTCAATCTCCTTTATTTTATTTTCTAATTTTATAATATCTTTTGATGGCATTTTATTATCTACTATTAATATAGAAAACGATCCCATATTAAATTCTTCTGATAATATGTTTTGACCATCTACTGTTTCAATATTTTTTGGTAGGTATGATAATATATCGTAATTTATTCTTGTAGCTTTAATTCCTATAATTGATGGAATTAATAGTAATAGCGAAATAATAATTATAGCTTTACGATATTTACAAACCCATTCTCCAAATTTGTTGACCTTAACCATTTAAGCTCATACTCCTTTCCATTTTTATCCTTTTATGACCAACGGTCAATTATTATTTTACTACTTTTCTGACTATTAGTCAATATTTTTTATTAATTTTTTTATTTTTATAGTGAAAAAACAGACATCTGAAAAAATGTCTGTTTTAATCTTGTTTTTATACTAATATTACACTCTATGTTTGATATAATATCTTCTACTTATATATTCTCACTGCATCAAAAACAACCTTAACTTCATTTGCTTTACTGTTCATTGGTATACCGCCATAAAATTCCATTGAATACTTTCCGTTTGCTACAAAATTTTTCTCACTCAAATTTGTCATCTTCTTTTTTTCAAAAATGTCTGATTGGTAAATTTCACCACTTTCACAATCTACTGTTATATCATTTATAAATCCTCTTTTTTTCCCATCTATTTCCTGAATTAATAGTGTTACTATCCTTGCTGGTTTAGTTGCACTATCCATAGATAAAATTTCTATACCTCTTCCATAAAAATTCCACTTTATTGCCTGAGATATTTTATCTTTTGTTGGCACAATACATACTAAAGCTTTTCCCCCACTATAATTTTCATTTTCTTCAACGGACCACGCAAGAAGATTTGCATCATCTTCGATTTCAAATTTCATAAAATCCTCTTCATAAGTAATACAGTCACCTTGGACTACTATAATTTTTTTAGTATATTCTTCTCCATCTATATCTATTTTTAGAAAAAATTCTTCATCTCCGTGCATAAAGTCGTTTAATGTATATTTAAAAGTTGTATCATTTATATCTCCAATTATTTCCAATACACCAGTTTTTCCATTTAAACTACCTTCTCTAATAGCTTCTCCATCTTCGCTATTAGATATCCCCTTAATTTCATAACTTTGGTAATCATTTTTTGTAATAAGTATGTCTCCTTCTTGTATTACTTTGTTAAATAAAATTTCCTGATCACCTCTTGTTATTACTTGTTTTGTGTCCTCTAATCCATCTGAAAAAATTATATCTTTAGTTCCAATTTTAGTATATCCTTTATCATTAATTTCGTTCTTCTCTTCCTCAGTAATTAAATTCTTTTCTATTAAACTATTTATAATATCCTCTTTTGTTTCACTTACACTATCTGCATAATCATCCATTTTTTTACTATATTTCCACTCAGTGACAACATCTTCAACAGTACTGCCTCTTTGAATAATGTCGGCTTGCTTTGCCCTACTTATTATTCCATTATCATCTAATACCAGTTTAATGCTTATTCCTGCTAAAATTAATAATATAACCACAGTTACCACAAGAGCCACTAGTGTTATACCTGTTTGTCTATTGTTTTTTCTAAAACTTTTTCCCTTATTTTCTTCCATATATTCCCCTCCATAATTTTTTTACTTTTGTATCCCTATTTTGCTTATATTTTATACTAAATTATTTTATTTTTCAACCCTATTTATAAAATTAAATATTTGACTAATCGTCAGTTTTATGTTAATATTAATAATGTAAAACTTATCTATTCCGTCTGGAGGGATGATTATGGGAAAAAATATTGAAAATAAATTAGAAAAAGAAAATAAATTATTAAGCACGGCTTTTAAATTATTCACTCAAAAAGGTGTAGACAACACATCAATTCAAGATATTGCAGATAACGCTGGCGTTGGAAAAGGTACTTTTTATTTATATTTTAAAGATAAATATGATATTCGAGATAAAGTAATAGCCGATTATTCGCAAAAACTTTTTAGTAAAGCTCTTGCAGCACTTGATAAATCCTACATTCAAAATTTCGAAGATCAAATTGTATTTATAATAAATTATATAATTGATGAATTAACTAAAAATAAAATAGTGTTGAAGCTAGTCTCTAAAAACTTATCTTTAGGGCTATTTAACTCAACAATATCTAAAATTTCTAACATAGAAAATGACAATGAAAGTATTTATGATAAATTCGTAAAAAAGCTAGATGAAAACAATATAAAATTAAAAAATCCTAAAGTAACTCTTTCAACTATAATAGAATTAGTAAGTTCAACCGCTTTCAATTCTATTATGTATGACAGTCCGCTTCCAATAGAAGAATATAAACCTTATCTATATTCTGTAATACGAACAATTCTAAAAGCAGAGATTTAATACCTTATAAATTTTTATACAGTATTTTCTTTATCGAAAAAAAATAGTTTAACTACTCTAATAAAGAGCTACAAAAAATCCATTAGACAAATCTAATGGATTTTTTAGTTTCTACATTTTATTGCTTGAGCCAAACACATCTCTAATTTTGTGTTGTACTGTTTCTTTTATTTGTTCTCTTGCAGGTCCTAAATATTTACGAGG
>USNR01000020.1 GCA_900556135.1 uncultured Clostridium sp.
CAAAAACTAAATTCAATGATACTACAATTTTTTTATAAGAATTTGTTTCACATCATTGACACATATACAGTTGGTTGAAAAATTACATATATTTGTATTGCTTTTTGGAAAAAATTGTGGTATTATATTATATGTGATTGCCTTTTACTTAGTTTTAGGAAAGAACTCCGCTAAGACTCAGTTTAAGGAAGTAAAGAAAACAGGAGGTGCAATATAATGACAAAGGAAAGAAAACAAGAAATCATTAATACTTATAAAAGAGATGAAAAAGATACTGGTTCTCCAGAAGTTCAAATAGCTCTTTTAACAGAAAGAATTAATGAATTAACAGAACATCTAAAAGTTCACAAAAAGGATAACCATTCTAGAAGAGGACTTTTCAAAATGATAGGAAATAGAAGAAGCTTATTAAACTATCTAGCTGATAAAGATGTTGAAAGATATAGAGACATTGTTAAAAAATTAGGATTAAGAAAATAATCTAACTCGGGCGTTTTACTAATACTAAAGCGCCCATTTTTAAAATAAATAATTAATTAGTATATAACAATACTTGAATTTAGAAGTAGCTTGTATAAAGTATTATAAAGAGAATGGAACACGATTAAAAATGATAAAGTTGGAAATAAGATGAAGTACAAGTGTAAAAGATAGAAAGCTGTTTATAATATTTTATAGAAGTTACCAACTAATACAAGTATTGAGATATAAATATAAAATGAATAGGAGAGATATTATATGTATCAAAAATTTGAAACAGAACTAGCAGGAAGAAAGCTAGTAATTGAAACAGGAAAAGTAGCAGAGCTTACTAATGGTAATGCCATAATATCATATGGCGATACAGTAGTAATGGTGAATGTTACAGCTTCAAAAGAACCAAGAGAAGGAATTGACTTTTTCCCATTATCAGTTGATTATGAAGAGAAACTTTATGCTGTTGGAAAAATACCAGGAAGTTTTCAAAAGAGAGAAGGAAAACCAGCAGATAAAGCAATATTAACATCAAGAGCAATAGACAGACCAATACGTCCACTATTCCCTAAAGATTTTAGAAATGATGTATGTGTAGTAGCAACAGTATTATCAGTAGAACAAGATAATAGTCCAGAAGTATGTGCAATGATTGGTGCATCTGTAGCACTTTCAATTTCAGACATACCATTTGGTGGACCAACAGCAGCTGTAAGTGTAGGATATGTGGATAATCAAATTGTAATTAATCCTACATTAGAGCAAAGAGCAAAAAGCAGATTGAATTTAACTGTTGCAGGAACTATGGAAAAGGTTACCATGATAGAAGCAGGTGCTGATGAAATACCTAATGACACAATGTTAGAGGCTATAAAAGCAGGACATGAAGAGATAAAAAAATTATGTGCATTTATTAAAGACATAAAAGAAAAAGTTGGAAAGCAAAAATTTGAATACACTTCATTTGCAACAAATCAAGAAGTATTTGAAGAAATTTCTGCTAACTTTAAGGATAGAATGTATAAAGATGTACAAGCTCAGGATAAAGAGACAAGAGATGCAAATATGGAAGCTATAGCTCAAGATATACAAAACTATTTTGTAGAAAAATATGGTGAAGAAGAAACTGAGGAAAAATCAGCTGATATAGCTGCAAGCATTCATGACTTAGAAAAGAAATGTGTAAGAGAGATGATATACAAAGAGCACATTCGTCCTGATGGAAGAAAAATAGATGAAATAAGACCATTATCTTGTGAGGTAGGCGTTCTTCCAAGAGTACATGGTAGTGCAATATTTACAAGAGGACAAACTCAAGTATTGTCTGTTGTAACGTTAGGTACAAAAAATGATGAACAAGAATTAGATGGATTAGATGAAGAAAAAGCAAAAAGATATATGCATCAATACAACTTCCCATCATATTCTGTAGGAGAGGCAAGACCATCTCGTGGACCGGGAAGAAGAGAAATAGGACATGGAGCATTAGCAGAAAAAGCATTAGTTCCAGTAATTCCATCAGAAGATGAATTTCCATATACAATAAGAGTTGTATCAGAGGTTTTATCATCAAATGGTTCTACATCTCAAGCAAGTATATGTGGAAGTACATTAGCACTTATGGATGCAGGTGTACCAATCAGAAAGCCAGTTGCAGGAATATCAACAGGATTAGTAACAGATCCAGAAGATTCAAGCAAGTATATAATGTTAACAGACATTCAAGGAATAGAAGATTTCTTTGGGGATATGGACTTTAAGGTTGGTGGAACAAAAGATGGTATAACAGCAATACAAGTAGACATTAAAAACGATGGACTAACATATGATATTATAAAAGAAGCTTTTGAAAGAACAAAAGTTGCTCGTGATTATATATTAGATGAAATTATGTTAAAACAAATTGCAAAACCAAGAGAAGAAATATCTAAATACGCACCAAAGATTATTACAACAACAATTAATGTAGACAAAATAAAAGATGTTATCGGTCCTGGTGGAAAAATGATAAATAAAATAATAGACGCAACAGGAGTAAAAATAGACATAGAAGAAGATGGTAAAGTTTGTATTTATACAGATGACATGGAACAAGGAAAAGTTGCATTAAAAATGATAGAAGATATTGCAAAAGACATTGAAGTTGGTGGAATCTATGACGGAAAAGTTACAAGAATAATGCCATTTGGAGCATTTGTTGATATTGGAGGAGGAAGAGAAGGATTACTTCACATCTCTAAGATATCAAGCAAAAGAGTAGAAAAAGTAGAAGATGTACTTACTGTCGGAGATGAAGTAAGAGTAAAAGTTTACGAAATAGACAATCAAGATAGAATCAATTTAACTATGAAAGATTTAGAAGTAGGAAATAAAGAAGAAAATAAAGACGAAGATGCAACATCAACAGAACAATAAGAAGCAAAAACTGGAGTTACAATAAATAACGACAAAAAGATACAAAAGTTGCAAAATTTCGCATAAGATAGTATAATATATATTGGAGCCTTAAAAAGCTTCAATATAATATACTTGGAAGAAGGAAGTAATAAATGGAATATTTATATATCATACAACAGGCACTTGTATGGATAATAACGATATACTGGTTATATCAATTAGTAGTTAGTGTTTGTTCATTAGTAAAATTAAAAGATAAACCATTAATAGAAGATAAAAACCATAAGTTTATGGCTATATTACCAGCACACAACGAAGAAAAAGTAATAGGAAACTTAATAGATAGTTTGAAAAAACAAGACTATCCAAGGGAACTATTAGATATTTATGTAATAGCGGATAATTGTACAGACAATACTGCTAAAATAGCTAAAGAAGCAGGAGCGATAGTACTAGAAAGAAATGAAGAAGATCCAAACAAAAAAACTAAAGGTGCCGCTCTACAATGGTTTTTAAATAAAAAGATTGCAGAAAATGCAGATTATGATGCATTCTTTGTTTTTGATGCAGATAATATTGTTGATGTAAACTTTACAAAGGCAATGAATAAAAAACTTTGCCAAGGTGAAGAAGTTGTTCAAGGCTATAGAGATATAAAAAATCCAACAGATAGCTGGGTTTCGGCAGGATATGCTATTTTCTATTGGACAATGAATAGATTTTATCATTTAGCTAGATATAATTTAGGTTTATCACCATTAATAAATGGTACAGGATTTATGGTAAAGTTTGACATAGTAAAACCAACAGGATGGAATACAAAAACATTAACAGAGGATATAGAATTCTCGCTAAAACGTATAATAACAGGAAAAAGACTGGGATGGGCAACAGATGCTATCGTGTATGATGAGCAACCAGTAGGATTTAAGCAATCATGGTCACAAAGATCTAGATGGACAGTAGGACATATACAATGTTTAAAAGAATATACCAAACCTCTAGCAACAGCTGTAAAAGAACATAAAACTGTAATGAACTTTGATGGACTTTTATATATGTTAGGAAGTATACCAATGTTTATATTAACAATTGTATTGGTAGCATTAAACTTTGTAATGTATGCGTTTGGAGGAATGTCTACTCCAGATTTAATAGTAAACTGCTTCAGATATTTACTACCAACATTTTTACTACCAATATTTGTGGGAATAGTAATAATGTGGTTGGATAAGAAGCCAATAAAACCTATGCTTAAAGGTTTAGCTTTATATCCTTTATTCTTAGGCTCATGGCTATTAATAAACTTTAAATGTTTATTTATACGCAATACAAAATGGGAGAAGATTGAGCACGTTAGAGATATTAATATCAAAGATGTTGCTTAGCAAATTTAGTTAAAAATATTTTGTCAGTTAGAGTAAGTTTGAAAATACTCTAATTGACATTTTTTTATGGCATATGATAAAATAAGGTGAATTTTAAAACGAAAGGAAAGTTAAAATTGGATACGAAGAAAATAAAATATTTACATATCGCAATTATTATAATAGGTGCGGTTTTAATGATAAGTTGTGGAATACATAGTAATGTTTGGTTTGATGAAACTTATTCTGTAGGAATGGCAAATCAAAGCTGGTCAACATTAATAGAAGCAGGAGCAGCAGATGTCCATCCTTTATTATATTATTTTTTGATAAAAATTTGGTCTTATATATTTGGAGCATCAATAATAAGCTTGCGAATATTTTCAATTATTGGAATGATTGTATTATCAGTTTTAGGATTTACGCACATACGCAAAGACTTTAACGAAAAAACAGGTTTAATATATTCGTTTATAGTAAGCTTTTTACCAATGACTTTAGCATATAGTAGTGAAATCCGTATGTATTCTTGGGCAGCAGTGTTTGTTACTTTAACTGCAATCTATGCACTTAGATTATATAAATTACTGTATAGAAGAAAAGAAAAATGGAAAGACATAAGTAATAAAAAAGAATTTATTAAAAATGCTGCATTATTTGTAGTGTTTAGTATTTGCAGTGCTTATATACATTATTTTGCACTGATTGCAATTTGTGTAATAAATTTAATTTTACTAGTTGCAATCGTAAAAGTAAAGAAAAAAGAATTAGTATGGGTTGTTATGGGATGTATACAGTTTATACTATACTTACCAGGAATGATTATATTCTTAAAACAAGCATTAAGAGTATCGGCTGGTTTTTGGATATCAATAAAATATCCAGATATTTTCAAAGACATTTTAGTATTTAATTATACAGGAAATCTTGGAGGAAAAGAATGGAAAGCTGTAATCCTAGTATTTGCACTAAGTGTCGCTATATTTGCAATTTATAGGATTGTAAAATATTTTATTGATTGTAAGAAAAATATTAATAGCAAAGATGATAACATGAATATTGCAATTTTAGGGCTAGTTATATATATAGCTGTTATCGCGATAGCATTAATTGCATCTTTTATAACACCAATATTTACAACAAGATATACTATTCCAATTTTCGGAACATTAACAATTTTTATTGCATATATTGTTTCACAAGATAAGTATAAATTAATAAGAACAATAGGGGCGTCGGTGATTGTGGTACTGTGTATTGCAAATTCTGTAGCATTCTATAATGAAAATTATAATAAAAATAATTTAGAGCCAGAGCAATATGTAAATGAAGATATTCAAAATAGTGACATATTTGTGTATAGTGATATGGGTGTCGGAGGAATCTTTGCGGTAAAATATCCAGAAAATCAACAGTACTTCTATAATCAGTACAATTGGACAGTTGAAACTGCATATGAAGCATATTCTCCACAAATGACAACTGTTAGAGATTTAGATAGTGTATTAGAAGATTACTCTGGAAGAATTTGGATAATAGATATAGCTTCTAAAGAATTAACAAATAAAGTGCTAGAAATGGATGAAGTTACAGTACTTAAGAAGTCAAAACAGTTTAATATTAATTATAAAAACATATCTATGGTTGTAACTTTAGTTGAAAAATAGAGGTAATTAAAATGAGAAATGATGAAAAAAATAAAATGAAGGTATATGCGTTTGTTGGACCTTCTGGAACAGGTAAGAGTTATAGGGCCCAATTGGTTGCCAGCGAAAATAATATTCATTATATTATTGATGATGGATTACTAATAGATGAGAACGAAGTATTGGCGGGAACTTCAGCTAAAAAGGCTCCAACAAAAATAGAAACAATAAGGCATGCATTATTTATAGAAGAAAAAGAGCAAAAAGAAATGAAAAAGGCTCTAAAAAAATATAAGCCTGATAGTTTACTAATACTGGGAACATCAGATAAGATGATTGAAAAAATAAGAGAAAGTTTAGGATTACCTGAGTTAGAAAAAACAATATATATAACTGATGTTGCTACAGAAGAGGAAATGGAAAGAGCTAGAAATATTAGGGTAACTCAAGGAAAACATGTAATTCCAGTTCCAACTTTTGAAATAAAAAAAGATTTTTCAGGATATTTGTTAGATCCTTTGCAAATATTTAAGTCAAAAGATGGAAATCAGTATATATCAGAAAAATCTATAATAAGACCAACATTTAGCTATTTAGGTAAATTTACAATATCTGATAGTGTATTTAGACAGATTGCAGAACAAACAGCAAGAAAAATTCCAGGAATTTATTCTGTTACAAGGACCAGAGTAGAAAACTATGGAGATGGTATTTCTATATATATGGAAGCTGTTTTGAATTATGGAAATAATATCATAGAAGTTCTTAATGAGTTTAGAAGTAAAACTAAAAAAGAGATTGAAAAGCAGACATCGATGAATGTAGAAAAGGTTGATTTAGTTGCAAAAGGAATACATGTTGAACAATAAATAAAGATTGAATATAGGAGGAGAGTGTGATTTTATAAAAATCATGCCAAAAAGAAAATGTCATTTGTAGTAGGAATTGATGGACCAGCAGGAACAGGAAAAGGTACAATAACAGAGCGTTTAGCAAAAAAATATAATTTTGTAAATATAGATACAGGGGCAACATATAGATGTGTTACATTGCAAATGTTAAGAGAAAAAATAAAGCTAGAAGATGAAGAAAAAATTGCTGATATGCTTAAAAATATAAAGATTGAGATGGAAAATCAAAAGGGAACATTAAAGGTATTTTTGAATGGAGAAGATGTAACAAAAGAGATTAGAAGCAAAGAAGTTACTAAAAATGTTTCACAAGTATCTAGCATAAAACAAATAAGGTTAAGTATGGCAACACTTCAAAGAAAAATGGCACAAGGCAAAAACGTTATAATGGAAGGCCGAGATATTTGCACAGTTGTTTTCCCAACAGCAGATGTAAAAATTTATTTAGATGCAGATGATGAAGAAAGAGCAAAGAGAAGATTTAAGCAAAACCAAGAGAAAAACATAGACATGCCATATGAAGAGGTTTTAGAAAACATCAGAAAAAGAGATAAAAACGATAAAGAAAAAGAATTTGGGGCTTTAAAAGTTGCAGATGGTGCCACAGTTATTGATTCTACTAATATGACTATCAAAGAAGTTGAAAAAGAGATTTCTAAAATTATAGATAAAAAATTAAAAGCAAAAAAGAAAGAAGAAAAAATTTATAAAGAAAGACCAGAAACAACATGGAAGAAGATAGAAAGAGCAACAATAAAGGCTATTTTACATGCTTTTTATAAAATTGTTTTTAGATTAGAAAAAGTAAATGAAGAAAATTTACCAATGGACGAGCCTGTGATTGTATGTGCAAATCATTTAAATACATGGGATGCAGTTGGATTAGTTGTATGTAGTAAAAGAAGAATCAGATTTATAGCAAAAGAGGATTTATTTAATAATGGATTTTTAAATTGGATCGGTCATGTCTTTGATGTTATTCCAATAAAAAGAGGAATGAGAGATATGGAAGCAATGAAAAGGTGCATTAAGGCTTTAAAAAATGGAGAGACTTTAGGAATTTTCCCTGAAGGAACAAGAAGAGGTCTTGCAAAGGGGGCTAAAGTTCAGAATGGTGCTGCATATATGGCATTAAAAACTAAAGTTAAAGTTGTGCCAGTGGGAATCCAAGGAAGTTTTAAGCCATTTACTAAAGTTACACTAAACTATGGTAAGCCGTTAGACTTTACAAAAAACGATGACAAGAACCCAGAAAAAGAAAAATTAGACCAAGCTACAAAAGAGATAATGGATAATATTATTATGTTGACAAATTCAACAAAATAATATATAATCATTGTGGTTATTGCCCATAAAAATCAATATAAAAATAAGATTAGGCAAAACAAATTTTTTAGATTGAAGGGTATTTATGGAAAAAATTGAAGATAATGTAACTTTTGAGGAGATATTAAATCAATCTTTCAAAAAAATAAAAGTAGGTACAACTATTACAGGTACAATAGTTGAAATAAATAATAAAGGTGAAATTTTTGTTGACATAGGATACAAAGCTGACGGAATTATACCTAAAAGAGAATATTCATTTAATGAGGATGCAAATCCAAATGATGAATTTAAAATTGGGGATAAGATTACTGCAGACATTATAAAATTAAATGATGGACAAGGCAATGTATTAATGTCATACAAAAAATCAAAATTAAGAAAAGTAAAAGAAGACTTTAAAAGTAAAGTAGAAAACAATCAAATTTTCGAAGAAAAAGTTGAAGAAGTTAATGAAAACGGATTGATAGTTAAATACAAAGACGCAATAAGAATATTTATACCTTTATCTTTAGCTAATATAAGCAGAGAAGAAAATATAGAAGATTACGTTGGTAAAGTTGTAAGATTTAGAATAATAGAAAACACAACCAAAAAAGTAATTGGATCTATAAAAGAAGTTATTGAGGAAGAAAAGAAAGCAATATCAGATAAATTCTGGAATGAGATAGAAATTGGGAAGAAATATAAAGGTATAGTAAGCAGTCTAAGTGATTATGGTGCATTCGTTGATATAGGAGGATTCCAAGGACTATTACATATTTCTGAAATTTCTTGGGGAAGAAATGATAATCCTAAAAATATTTTACAAGTTGGACAAGAGATTGATGTAAGAGTAAAAGATTTAGATAAAGAACATAAAAGATTTAAATTATCTTACGAAAAGAAAGGGCCTAACCCATGGAACAAAGTCGAGGAAAAATATCATGTAGGTGACATTGTAAAAGTTAAAGTATCAAAGATAATGCCATTTGGAGCATTTGTTGAATTAGAAAAAGGAATTGAAGGGTTAGTACATATTTCTCAAATTTGTGAAAAGAAAATAACAAATCCAGAAGAAATATTGCAAGTTGGCAAAAAAGTTAATGCTAAAATAATAGACATTGATTTAGAACATCAAAAAATCGAATTATCTATTAGAGAGCTAGAAGGAACTAGTTCAGAGTATAAAGAAGACTAAATTATAATTGAAGGCATAAAAAAGTAGAAGTTAGAGGTTAGAAATTGGAAACGTAAAGCAAGTAAAAATCCAATCTTTAATATCTAACTTCCAATTTCGAAAAAAATATTATAGTGGGGGAATAAAAATGAATAATAAAAATATAAGAAATATAGCAATAATTGCACACGTTGACCATGGAAAAACTACATTAGTAGATTGTTTATTAAAACAAAGCCATGTTTTTAGAGAAAATGAACAAGTTGAAGAAAGAGTAATGGACTCAGGGGATATAGAAAAAGAAAGAGGAATTACAATTCTTTCTAAAAATACTTCTGTAATGTATAATGGAGTAAAAATTAATATTGTAGATACTCCAGGACATGCTGACTTCGGAGGAGAAGTAGAACGTGTTTTAAAAACAGTAGATGGTGTTTTACTATTAGTAGATGCTTTTGAAGGCCCTATGCCTCAAACAAGAGAGGTTCTAAAAAAATCTTTAGCTTTGAATTTAAAACCAATAGTTGTAATAAACAAAATAGATAGACCAGGAGCTGACCCTGTTAAAGTTGTAGATAAAGTTTTGGAACTATTTATAGAACTAAATGCAACAGATGAACAGTTAGACTTCCCTGTAATATATGCATCTGCTAAAAATGGAATAGCAAAAATGAATTTAGATGATGAATCAGACAACGTAACATGTATATTTGATACAATAATAGAAAAGATTGATCCTCCAGCATGTGATATGGATGGAACAATGCAAATGTTAGTATCTAACATTGATTATGATGATTATCTAGGAAGAATTGCTGTTGGTAGAGTTGAACGTGGAAAAGTAAAAAATGGAATGCCAGTTGCAATTTGTAAAGCAGATAAAAATGAACAAGGAAAAGTTGCAAAATTATTTACTTATATGGGATTAAAAAAGGTTGAAGTTGATGAAGTTGACGCTGGTGATATAGTTGCTATATCTGGTATACCTAATATAAATATAGGTGATACAATTTGTGATTTAGCAAATCCAGAAAAAATTCCATTTGTGGATATAGATGAGCCAACAGTATCTATGACTTTTAGTGTTAATAATGGACCTTTTGCAGGTAAAGAAGGACAATTTATAACTTCAAGACATATTCGTGATAGATTGTTTAAAGAGCTAGAAAGAAATGTAAGTTTAAGAGTTAAAGAAACAGCATCTCCTGATAGCTTCGAAGTATGCGGACGTGGAGAACTTCATCTATCTGTATTAATAGAAACTATGAGAAGAGAAGGCTTTGAATTATTAGTATCTCGTCCTAAAGTTATTATAAAAGAAATTGATGGAGTTAAATGTGAACCAATAGAGAACCTAGTTGTAAATGTACCAGATGAATCAATTGGAACAGTCATAGAAAAATTAGGAAGACGTAAAGCAGAAATGAAAAACATGGAACCTGCTGAGTTAGGTCATACAAAAATAGAATTTAGAATTCCTGCACGTGGACTAATTGGATATAGAACAGAGTTTTTAACAGATACAAAAGGAACAGGAACAATGAATAGCACATTTGACACATATGAGCCATACAAAGGAGAAATACAAGCTCGTACAAGAGGTGTACTTGTTGCATTTGAACAAGGAACATCTATAACATATGGTTTATACAATGCTCAAGAAAGAGGAGAATTGTTTATAGGTCCTGGTGTTGATGTTTATGAAGGAATGATAGTTGGAATAAATTCTAGAAATGAAGATATTTCAATAAATGTATGTAAAGAAAAACACCTAACAAATACTAGAGCATCAGGTTCAGATGAAGCTTTAAGATTAGTTCCACCAATTCAATTATCATTGGAAAAAGCTATAGAATTTATAGCTGAAGATGAACTTGTTGAAGTAACTCCAAAGAGTATTAGATTAAGAAAAATTATATTAAACAATAAAGAAAGAGAAAGAACAGCAAGAAGATAGAAATTTGCTTGCCAAGCTAAGATACAACACTAAAAAGGTTAAACTATAATAGCAGTTTAACCTTTTTATGAAATTAGAAAGAAGGAAAGATATAAAACATGAATAAAGAAGAATTAGCAAAAATAAAAGAAAAAGCATTAACAGAACATATTCCAATAATAATGGATGATACATTAGAAGTAATTGAAAAAATACTAAAAGAGGATAAACCTAAAAAAATATTAGAAATAGGAACAGCAGTTGGATATTCAGCAATATGCTTTTCGGAGTATTTAGCAGAAGGTGGAATAATAGATACAATTGAACGTGACGAAACTAGAATAGAAGAAGCAAAAATAAACATAGAAAAAGTAGGAGTAAAAGAAAAAATACATATATATGAGGGAGATGCAGTAGAAATACTGCCTACATTAAATAATAAATATGATGTAGTTTTTATAGATGCAGCAAAGGGAAAATATCCATTTTTCTTAGAACAGGCATTGCGTATGCTTAATGACAATGGGATAATTTTTGCTGATAATATATTATACAAAGGATATGTTATGAGTGATTATAATAAACATAAACAACGTACAGCTGTAACACATTTAAGACAATATATAAAAGAAATACAAGAAAATCCAGAATTAGAAACAACAATATTAGAAGTTGGAGACGGATTAGCTATATCGAAGAAGGTTAGATTATAAATAAACGGTACTATATTAAATTTTATCGAATAAAATTTATGAAGAGTATAATGGTTGAAAAAAAAGTCGAATTAAGGTATAATTTAATAGTGACAAATAAATTAACAAACGAAAGGACATTGCAAATGCAAGTTATAGAAAAATTTAAAGCAGAAATAGAAAACGCAAAAAAAGAAGAAAGAAATATTATTGCATGTATGTGTAATAATGAAGTAAAATCATTAGATTATGAAGTAAAAGATGGAGACGAAATAGAATTATTAGATACATCAACAAAAGATGGCAAGAGAATTTATATAAGAGGAATTATGTATGTAATGGCAAAAGCCTTATATGAAACATATCCAGAGGCATTACTTAGTGTTAATTATCAGTTATATAATGCAATGTTTTGCAAGATTGATAACATGGTAATCACAGAAGAAATGATAGAAATAATAAGAAATAAAATGGTAGAGATAATAAATAACAATTTGCCAATAAAAAAAGTTGAAATGACAAAGATTGAAGCAGAAGATTTTTATAATAAAAATAGAACTTTAAGAGGAATTGCTCAGCTAGATAATAAACAAAAAGAAGAAGTTTCATTATATTATTGTGAGGATTATTTTAATTATTTCTTTGGGGTTATGCCAATGTCTACAGGTTACACTTCAATATTTGAACTGTTAAAATATAAAGATGGATTTTTAGTAAGATATCCTTCAAGAAAAACACCTAACATAGTAAATGAACACAAGGAAAGTAAAAAATTACTAGCAACACTTTCAGAGTATGATGACATTCATAGAGTGTTAAATATAGATACTTTATATAAATTAAACAAAGCAATTAAAGAAGGAAAATCAAATGATTTAATATTATTATCTGAGGCACTTCATGAAAAGAAGATAGCAAGTATAGCAGATGACATAGCAAAGAAAAAAGATGTAAAGATGATACTAATAGCAGGACCATCTTCATCTGGAAAGACTACTTTTGCAAAAAGATTAGGAGTAGAATTAAGACTAAATGGCTTTAAGCCTGTTACAATATCTGTTGATAATTACTTTGTAGAAAGAAAAGATACACCAAGAGATGAAGACGGAAAATATGACTTTGAATGTCTAGAAGCAATTGACCTAGAACTGTTTAATGAACATATAAAAACTTTATTAGAGGGCGGAGAAATAGATGTTCCAACATTTGATTTTAAAGTAGGAACTAAGCTATATAATGGAGAAAAAATGAAACTTGCAAGTGATGAAGTCCTTGTAATAGAGGGAATCCACTGTTTAAATGATAAACTTACAAGTTCTATTCCACAAAATCAAAAGTATAAAATATACATAAGTGATCTGACAGTTCTAAACATAGATTATTTTAACAGAATATCTACAACGGATACAAGACTAATTAGAAGAATAGTAAGAGACAATAATTTCAGAGGATATAGTGCACTTCATACATTGCAAACTTGGGATAGTGTAAATAGAGGAGAAGATAAAAATATATTCCCATATCAAGAGAATTGTGATGCGATGTTCAACTCTTCTTTAATATATGAAATACCAGTGTTGAAACAATTTGCTTTGCCACAATTGGAACTAATACAAAATGACTGTCCAGAATATGCCGAAGCAAAAAGGTTAGCTGAATTCTTGAAATATTTTGAAACAATACCAGTAGATAATATACCAAACAATTCATTATTAAAAGAATTTGTGGGAGGTAGCATATTTGAATAATAACAGAGTGTTTACGGAGATTGATGAGGAATTTGTGTGTGAAAATTGCGGAAAATTAGTACCAAAACTAGGCTATTCTTGCAGAAATCATTGCCCATATTGTTTACATTCAAAACATGTAGACCAAAATCCAGGTGATAGACTAGAAGAATGTCATGGAATACTTGAACCGGTTGGAGCAGAAATAAACAGTAAAAAGGGATATGTTATAGTGTTTAAGTGCAAGAAATGTGGAATGATAAGAAAAAATAAAGCTGCAAAAGATGATAATATGGATTTAATAATAAAATTAACTGCAGAGCATAACTATTAAAAAGGAGCCACAATCGTTATAGCAAAAGCTATAATGGTTGTGGCTTTTTGTGATTTATAAAAGAGTAATATTGATTTTGATTATATATTCTTATGAAGATTTCCATTAGTATATTCATTTCCAGAAAGTTTTTTTCCAGACTTAACAACCTGTACAATATTATTTATTTCATCAATGTTTTCATCCAAAATATCGATTCTAACAGAATCAACATTAAAAGCAGTAGTATCAATTGAAGTGATTTTACTATTATAAATTGAAGTTACAGTTTGAATATTATCTGGCATTATTCGGAACCTAAAGCCAAATCTATCTTTTAAATAATAAGTATTTGAACTTTTACATCTCATTTTACATTCTGGATAACAATTATTTGTTTTCCCAAGCAAGCAGTAGGAAGAGTTCATTAATACCATAGCGCCATAAGCAATAAGTTGAGTAGGAAGAGTTGAATTATTAATTAACTCTTGTAATAACTCAGAATTTGCTTCAACAGAAGGAGTAATGGTAGTTATTCCAAGCTTTTTAAGTTCGTCAATTGTATAATTATTAAAAATATTCATAGTATAATTTGCTATAAATTCAAAATTATTATTTGATATGTAATCTTTTAGTAACTGAATTCCAGCAATATTAGATACAATAAAGCCCTGTATATTAAATTTTTCAACAATTTCATCGAGACTGTTAAGTAATAAGTTTTTGTAATTCGTTTTTATTATAGTTGGCATATAAATATACATTCTAAACTTAGAACTTAAATCAAGTAATATGTTGGAATATTTCTTATTTACAAAGTATTTCAAAGGAATATAAATATTATCAAATCCCTTTAAATTAGAATAACTATAGTCCTCATGCAGATTTTTCAAAAGAACACAGGTTTTTCTATCTGAAATATTAAAGTGATGGTCTGCATTTATGAGTGTTTTATTAGCATTCATAAATTTTTCAAAATTTATATTATCAGTAATCCTATTTGAAAGATAAGATTTCATAAACTCATCTATAAATAGAGAAATTGCATTTCGTCTAATGTCATTTAGAGAGCTAATATTTACATATAAATTATCATCCAATTCAATGTTAAGTTTATTCAAAGTATAAGGTGTGTTACCAAGTTTAGAAATTTGAGTAATAATTCTATCTTTGGTAATTGGGTTATTAATAGAACTCTCTGGAATTATATCTGAAACATATTCTACACAAATATTTTTGTAAAATGGGGGAGTTCCATAATCAAATATTTTCATAGTTATTTTTTGATTTTGACGAATGCTAATAGAAATATTTAAAGGAATCTTTTTTAAATTAGCATTTTCAAAATATGTAATTCTTGCATCATCATTTAAGGTTTTACTAGAAGTTTTATATACTTTAAGACCAACTTTTATATTGCCCTTCATTCTTCCTAGTGTAACAACAGATTTCAGTTTAGCAGATTTTACATTTGCATTTTTTAAAAGCAATTCAGAAACAGTATAATTGCCAGATTCTCCTTCTATTGCAATAGTATCTCCAATTGATATAGGTTCATTTAACTCGAGTGTAATATAGCCTTTATTAGGATTATATTTTGAAATGTTTCCTACATACAATCCCATATTATTAGGTTTTTGAGGAAATATTAAGTCCTTATTAGGTGTTGATTTTAAATGTCCAGTAGAGAATCCGCCTCTGTTAAATACTTGTAAAAGCTCGTGTTTATCTTTAGCTGAGATTGAATATTCATTGTCACTACAAGCTAAATCAATGTATTTTCTATATATTCTAGTAACAGTTGCTACATATTCTGGCGTTTTCATCCTTCCCTCAATCTTAAAAGAATCAATACCAGAGTGTATTAGTTCTGGTAAAAGTTCTAAAGAACACAAATCCCTTGTGCTTAATAAGTAACCTTTATCTATTACTGAAGTAGCTGAATTGTTAGATTCTAATAATTCATATGGTAGTCTACAAGGTTGAGCACACTTACCTCGATTTCCAGAACGTCCGCCCACTAAGCTTGAAAATAGGCATTGACCAGAATAAGAAATACAAAGAGCACTATGTATAAAAACTTCTAGTTCTACATTACAATTAGCTCTAATATATTCAATTTCTGAAATTGAAAGTTCTCTTGATAGAACTACTCTTTTGAAACCTATTTTTTCAAGCTCTAAAACTCCTTCTAGATTATGTACAGACATTTGAGTGCTAGCGTGAATTTCCATATTAGGAAAGCTTTCTAGTAGAGCACAGGCAAATCCTAAATCTTGTACAATAATAGCATCTATTCCGAATTTATATGCTGATTTTGCTAGTTCAAAAGCTTGCTCAAATTCGGAATTATCTAGCAAAGTGTTTATAGTAAGATGTGTTTTCACATTTCTAATTTTACAATATTTTATAACCTTTTCTAATTCCGATATTGAAAAATTTTTAGCACTAGCTCTTGCACTAAAAAGGCTAGAACCTAAGTATATTGCATCTGCTCCATTTTGAACACCAGCTCTTACGCAATCAAAATCTCCAGCAGGAACTAAAAGTTCAGGTTTTTTTTGTATAAGCATGATTAATAGTCCTTTCTATAGTTGATATTTTTAACTACCTATATTGTAACACACTTTTTGAAAAAAACATACTATACAATATATAAGAAATAAAAAGGAGGTAAGAAAATGCAAGACGATAATAGAGGTTGCGGATGCAACGAAGAACCAAGAAACTGCGGATGCGGTGGAGGACCACTGGGAGGATTATTTGGCGGATGCGGTTGTGGATGCGGAGATAATGGAATATTATTTTTCATAATAATTTTCTTATTATTATTCACAAACAATGGATGCTGTGGAGGATGCAGAAACTAAATAACAATACATCAGGAGGGCTAAATGCCCTCTATATTATTAATAGATTTTGAGCAGAAAATTCATTTCATAAATTTTCGCACGAGAACAAATTTACTGAAATTTTTAATTTTATAGAGAAATGTAAATAATAGAGTAAAGACTGAAAATTGAAAATTTTCAGATTTGTTTTATAGAAAAAATATTGAAAAAAATTAGAATTTATGTTAACATATAAGAAGGTGGCAAATGCTATAGTAAACAAAATTATTCAGGAAGTGTTTCCTGAAAGCTAATGATAAAAATTTTAAAGGAGATGTTTGACATGGTGGAAAAAGCTGCACCCAAGGTACTTATCATACCCAAGGAAGCTAAACGGAAATATGATTCGGAGAAGCATTGCGTATTTTTTATGCTTCAAACAGGCAAATACTTAGATCTTTTATCTAGGGAGTATATTTCAGTAACAGGTGGTACATATAGAATGCCAATATCTGAGATAACTCCGTACAGAGAAAAGCAAGTAGAAGAAACTGTAATGAATCGGAATATTGTTGCTAGTTTTATTACAGCAAACAATGGAGAAATGATTCTTTCAAGGAAATCGGCCATTATTGGCCAATATGGCTTTTATAAACAAGGAGATGTTGTTAACGGCTATGTATCCGGTAGTATTAGTACTGGAATTTTCATTGACTTTGGTCAAGGGGTTAGAGGATTTTGTCCATATGAAGAAATAAGTAATCTTAATTTTTTAAGACCTAACAAGTTAATTCAGACTGGTAACAATGTTAATGCGAAAATAACGATGATAGATAAGAGCTATCCATATCATATTCATCTAAGCATCAAGAAAGCAGCCAGAAAAAGAGAGGTTGAAATGGAGGAGGAAGGTAACGAACTTATTAGTGTAGTTGTTGGGAATCCGTTGCCTGATAGAAGTGGCGCTTTTTGCGAGATTACACCTACTCAAATAGGAATTATGGATTCGGCACCTAGGTTTACTCCGAGTGTAAAGCTAGCAGGTAGAGAAGCATGGGCCATAGTAAAGTGTGTAAAACACAGCTTTGATAGTTATGGCAATGTAGTTGATAAATTCAAGTTGGAATTTGTATGCTGGCGAGATGAAATATTCTAAAGTGTCAAATAAACTAAAAGCAGGAGAGGTTGAGTAATATTTTGCTCAACCTCTTCAGACTGTGTTTGGAGCTACTGGGCAGAATCGAACTGCCGACCTACAGGTTACGAATCTGTTGCTCTACCAACTGAGCTACAGTAGCATTTTACTTTTGTAATTCTAACACATTTTTTTATAAAATGCTAGTATTATTTTTAAATTACCAAAATAAATATTTAGGGTTTAAAATACCTAGAGAAATAATAATTTACTTTTATGGAATTTTATGGTATACTAGTATTAGTTTGAGTTTAAAATTGAAAGGAAAACCAGTATGGGATTTTTTGATAAATTAAAAAATGGATTGAGCAAAACAAAAAGCTCATTTGACGAAAAGATGAATAATGTTTTTAGTAACTTTAGAAAGGTTGATGAAGAACTATTAGAGGAGCTAGAGGAAGCTTTAATTATGTCTGATGTGGGAGTACAAACTTCTACAATGATTATAAACAATTTAAGAAATAGAGTAAAGAAAGAAAATTTAAAAGATGCAGAAGAAGTAAAAGCAGCATTAAGAGATGAAGTAAAAGCAATATTTGATAGTACAGATAAAGAATTAAATTTAAATACTAAACCTTCTGTAATTTTAGTTGTTGGAGTAAATGGTGTTGGAAAAACTACTTCAATAGGAAAGATTGCTAATAGACTAAGAAAAGATGGAAAGAAAGTTGTAGTGGCTGCAGCAGATACTTTTAGAGCCGCTGCAGTTGAACAATTAGAGATTTGGGCTAAAAGAGCTAATTGCGAAATAGTCAAAAGAGAAGAAGGTGTGGATCCTGCGGCAGTTGTATATGATGCAATAAAAATAACAAAACAGAACAATGCTGATGTTTTAATTTGTGATACTGCAGGAAGATTGCATAATAAAAAATATTTAATGGATGAATTGGTAAAGATAAAGAAAGTAATAGATAAAGAATTACCTGATGCATCAGAAGAAGTTTTAATGGTATTAGATGCAACAACAGGGCAAAACGCAATTTCACAAGTACAAGCATTTAAAAAAACAGTAGATATTACAGGGCTTATTTTAACAAAGTTAGATGGTACTGCTAAAGGTGGAGCTGTTATAGGAATTGTAAATGAAAACAAAGTACCTGTTAAATTTATCGGTGTCGGAGAGCAAATAGACGATATGGAGATTTTTAACAGTGACGATTTTGTAAAAGCATTAATTTAAAAAAAAGGTTATATTAAAAGTTGGAGGTTGAAATTAGTGGCAGAAAAAGAAATAAAAGAAAATATGAAAGATAAAAAGCTACAAGAAGATAAAAAAGAAAATCCAAAAACAAAAATAGAAAAAAATGCAAGTGAAAAGCAAGAAAAAGATACTGTCAAAAATAAAGAGAATAAAAATGAAGTTAAAACAGACAATAAAATAAAAGATAACCAAAATAAAGAGAACACAGATATTAAGCAAGAAGAAACGAAAATAAAGAAAAGTAAGTTTAGAAGAAATATAGTTTTGGTTGTATTGGCACTTGCTTTATTAGTAGTGTACATTATTGAAAGAGGAGAATATTTAGAGATAAAAGAAATTGGAGAAAATTATACTTCAATATTCTGGCAAAATCTAAAATATATTTGTGTAACTGGTGCAATTAATTTTTTAGTTGCTTTTGGACTTGTATATAAAACCACAACAAGAATAAAAAAAGGATTAAAAACATTTTTTGATGATGAGAAAAAGGTTATGCCAAAATTACCACAAAAATCTATTGCTTTTATAGTGGCTACATTAGTAACAATATTTTCATCAAATTATATTTTACAAAAAGCACTTATGTGTTTTAATAGCACTCAATTCGTTGTACCAGATCCTGTATTTGGGTACGACGTCGGATATTTTGTATTTATATGGCCATTTATAGAATTAATAGTAATGTATGCACTAGTAGCTGTGGTAGCAATGACGGTTTATGCGGCACTTTACTATGTTTTAGTATTTAACATCTTCTTTGACGGAATAAGTAGAGAGTCTGTAAAGAAAAGTTTAATATTAAATCAAGCTCTAAATAATTTAAAAGCATTAATATTGATATTTGCAATGCTAGTATTAGTAGAAACTCAAAATATAGGAATTCAAAAATTTATAACATTAAATACTGATGATATAGAAAACTATGCATTGTTTGGAGCTGGAACGACAGAAATTAATATACGTTTATGGGCATATATATTACTTGCCATAGTTATTGTATTTTCAGCTTTTAGAGCGATTGGCCAGTTTAAAAAAGGAAATACTAGAAAAGTAGTAAGAAGTATTTTAATAGTACCAGGTTATTTGGTTATAGTTGTTGGTGTGATGTTAGGCTATAATTTGATATTTGTAAATTCAAATGAACTAGATAAAGAAAAACAATATATTGCAGATAACATCAAATATACAAAAATGGCTTATGGTGTTGATATAGAAGAAACAAGTATTGAAGATGGAGGAACAATAACTTCTGATGCAATTTTAGCAAATTCAGATACTATAAATAATATCCCAACAACAAATGAGGATTTAGTTTTAAAAGACTTAAATGGCTCACTTACAAGCAAGGGATATTATGCGTATAGAAATACAAAAATTGCGCTATACCAAATAGATGGAAAGAATCAGCTTGTGTTTACTACTCCAAGAGAAATATCTAATGGAAGCGGAACATATAATAATAAAACATATGAATATACTCATGGATTTGGATTAATTTTAACATCAGCTACAAGCACAACAAGCACAGGTAACTTAAATCATATTCAAAAATCATTTGAGCAATCTGATGAAAAAGTTGAGATAAAAGAACCAAGAATATATTTCGGATTAGAAACAAATAATACAGTAGTAACTAATAGCAATAGTAAAAAAGAATTTGATTATCCTATATTAGATGCGGCAGATAATACAGAAACAGTATATAGCGGAACAGCAGGATTAGAAGCAAACTTTTTAGATAGATTAGTTCTTGCAATAAAAGAAAGAGACGCTAAATTAGTATTTTCTGGAAATGTAAAGAGTGATAGTAAAATACTTACAAACAGAAATATAATTCAAAGAGCAAAAACAATAATGCCATACTTAACATATGACGAAGAACCATATATGGTGGCAACTAATGATGGAGAGTTGGTATGGGTACTAGATGCGTATACAACAAGCAATAATTATCCATATTCACAAAGAACAATGCTTCAAGATAATGGTATAACAAAAGACGAGATAAACTACATTAGAAATTCTGTAAAAGTAATAATAAACGCATATAATGGTGATGTAACATTTTATATAACAGATAAAACTGATCCAATTGCAATGGTATATAAAAATATATATCCAGATTTATTCTCAGAAGAAGAAATACCAGAGGATATAAGCAATCACTTTGTATATCCTAAATATTTATACAAAATACAAGCTGGAATATTAGAGAGATATCATAATGTTCAACCAGATGTATTATATAGAAATGATGATGTATGGGATGTGGCAACTCACAATACAAGTAAAGTTGCAACTAAAAAAGGAACAGCAATAGAACCATATTATACAATGGTTAAAACAGTAGATAGTGAATCAAGATTAGGACTAGTATTACCTTATACACCATATGATAAGCAAAACATAACTGCATATTTGGTTGGATCTTGTGATGAAAATGGAAATAATGTATTAAAGCTATACAATTATACTACAGATAGTAATATATTAGGACCAATGCAATTAGATACACAAATAGAACAAGACGAAACAATTTCATCAGAAATAAATTCATTAAATGTTTCAGGAACAAAAATAATAAAAGATATGATAATTGTCCCAATAGATAATTGCTTGTTATATGTAGAACCAATATATCAACAATATGTAAATGAAACAAATTCATTACCAACACTTAAAAAAGTTGTAGTTGCATCTGGTAGCAAAGTAGCTATTGGTAATAACTTCACAGAAGCTTTGAATAATTTGGTTTCTAAATATGCTGTAGAAATAGAAGTAGAAAATACTGACAGTATAGAAGAATTAGTTCAAGCAATAATAAAAGCAAACACAAATTTAAAAGAATCAACACAGATTAATGATTGGGAAATGATAGGAAAAGATACTAAAAAATTACAAGAATTAATAAACAAATTACAAGAGGTAAAAGAAGAGGAAGACAAAAAGAATAAGGACAAAAATAATGTTACAAATAATGTGTTAGTTAATGAAGTAGTAGGAAACTATGTAACAGATTAGTTTTTGAAATATCAAGAAATGTTCATTATAAAAAATAATAGAATTAGAAATAAAACTATGTAGATAAATGAATATTAAAACAAAAATAAACCACCCTAATATAAACGAGGGTGGTCTATTTTTATGTTTTTTAAAAAGAAAAAAATTGAAGAAAAACTATTGAATGAATTAGTAAAAATAAATAATCAAATATATGAAGGAAAAGTGTTGGATATGGCAGAGTTATTAGGCAATCCTAAAAAAATGTTGCTTAGAAATTTCACTTCAGGATTAATAAAAGGGATTGGAGCTGGAATAGGTTTTTCTATAATTACAGCAATTATTATTTATGCAGTTCAGAAAATAATAAAACTAAACATTCCTGTAATAAGTGAATACATTGCAGATATAGTGGAAATTGTACAGAAAAATAGATAGAGAAATATAGAAAATAAATAGATAAAACAAAAATAAAGGTTGAATTTTATAAAATATAATGGTATCATTTGTGTAGATAATAAATAAAGGATTGTGAGAATATGAGAAAAACAAAAGAACCTGAAAAAAACAATGAGAATAAAATTTTGATGTTCATGTCTAAGGAAGATGCAAAAGAATTTGAGCAAATTGCAAAAGGTAGAAAGTTTTGCAGAAAAGGCGAAAGAATAGTAGACATTTGTGACGAAGAAATAAAAAGGTATAAATTTGAACATTATTCTAATTTATTTGAAAAGATTTTTAAACGTCATAAATATAATAAGAAGAAAGAAAAACTATTGTTAGAAAATAGGGTTTCAAGTATAGTAAGAGCAATTGCAGTTAATATTATAAAAAATTGCGGTGATGAAGAAATAAATAGAGATGAAATCATATTAAAGGTAAAAAAGTACATCTTAAATGCAGTTGAAGAATATAATAAAGACATATCAAAAGCTAGTTAAATTACAATCAAAAAGGCAGAGTTAAATAAAAACTCTGTCTTTTTGCTATGTGATAAATTATTCTTCATATAATTCTTTAATATACAAATCTTTTGTATTGCTTGAATTCATGAATCCAACTGTTGCAGTTTCTCCATGAACTTCTTGTACCCAAACGGGTTGATCATTATAATAGATATCTTTAATTTCCTTGTTTGCTAAAATTGTATTAAGTCTCTTAACATCCATAAAATCACATTCCTTTCTTATTAGTGTGAAAAAATATTGCAGTGCCAAACGTTGCTATACATATATTATATATATTTGATTGTAAAATATGTATGTAATTAAATGATAAATAAAAAATATAAAAAAACTATTGACAAAATATTATACTTAAGCATATAATGAACACATGAACAAGTATTCAAATGATTAACTTTAAAATTCAAAAGAAAGGAAAGTGGAGTAGAATGGAATGTATTGAGGAAAATGTTGAGCAACTAAGTATCAACTTAGAAAAAGTAAATAAAATAAAAAACATAATGCCATCAGAAGAATTGATTTTTGATGTGGCAGAAAGTTTTAAGGTATTTGGAGATTCTACAAGAATGAAGATTATAGCAGCACTTCTGCAAGATGAATTAAATGTATCGGAAATAGCTGCAATTACAAGTTCCACACCATCTGCAATTTCACATCAGTTAAGAGTACTTAAACAAGCAAAATTAGTTAAGGCAAGAAAAGATGGTAAAGCTGTTTATTATAGTTTAGATGATGAACATGTAAGAAAGATTTTCGAAATCGGTAAGGAACATATAGAAGAAAATTAAAAATGAAAGAAGGGAATACAATAATGATGAAAAAATATGAATTTGAAATAGTTGATTTGGATTGTGCAGATTGTGCAAACAAAATTCAAGTTGAATTAAGCAAAATGGAAGGTTTGCACAATGTGTCTGTAAATTTCGCAAAACAAAAATTATCATATGAAACTGATAGCGTAAAAAGAGAAAAAGTTGAAAGAATAGTGAAATCGCTAGAGCCAGAAGTTGAGTTGATAAGTTTTGAGGAAAAAGTAAAAGATTTAAAAAATGAAAAAGCTCAGAATGAAAATAAATCTAAATTTTTATTACACATTTTAAGATTAGTAATTGGAATTGCTATTGCAGGAATAGGATTATATGTACCAATGACTGAGGTAGTATCTACAATACTTGTAATTACAGCATATGTAATTTTACTGTATAGAACTACTAAAAATGCAATTAAATTATTATTTAAAAGTAAAACAATAAACGAAAATTTATTAATTACAGTCTCGTGTATTGGTGCATATCTTGTAGGAAAACATTCAGAAGGACTTATGGTTATTGCATTATACGAAATTGGAAAAATATTAGAAGAAAAAGCTATTAATAAAACTAGAAAATCTATAGCAGATCTAATGGATATAAAACCAGAATATGCAAATCTAAAAGAAGAAAATGAAATAAAGGTGGTAAGTCCTGCAGAAGTAAATATAGGAGATACCGTTATTATAAAACAAGGCGAAAAAATTCCTTTGGATGGTATTGTAATAAAAGGAACAGCAAGTTTAAATACAGCATCTTTAACAGGAGAATCAAAACCACAAGATGTAAAAGAGGATACCAAAGTATTATCTGGAAGTATTGTGTTAGAGGGACTATTAGAAATAAAAGTTACAGAAAAATATGAGAATAGTACTGTAAGTAAAATTTTAGAGTTGGTAGAAAATGCAACAGATAAGAAAGCAAAAACAGAAACATTTGTAAATAAAGCTGCAAAAATATATACTCCAATAGTACTTGGTATAGCAGCATTAGTTGCAATATTCTTGCCACTAGTATCTAATGTTCCATATGGAACTGATAATGGAAGTATTTATAGAGCATTAATATTTTTAGTAATTTCTTGTCCTTGTGCAATTGCTATATCTGTGCCATTATGTTATTTTTCAGGAATAGGAAAATCGTCTAAGGAAGGAATTTTAATAAAGGGAAGCGATTATTTAGACGGATTAAAAGATATTAAGGAAATAGTTTTTGATAAAACAGGAACTTTAACAAAAGGTGAATTTATTGTAGACAGAGTTGATGTATATGATAAAAGCTATACTAAAGAACAAATATCAGAGTATGCAGTATTAGGAGAAAGTTTCTCAAATCATCCTATTGCCAAATCTATTGTAAAAAACTTAAATATAAAAGCTGATAAATCTAGAGTTAGTAATTATGAAGAAATTGCTGGAAAAGGTATTAAATATGAATTAGATGGAAAGCAGGTTTTAGTTGGAAATAGTAATTTGGTGGGAAAAGAAGCTGAAACAGCAGATAGTACAAAGATATATGTAAAGGTTGATGATAAATTAGTCGGAGGCATATATCTAAAGGACAAAATAAAGGAAGGAACAAAGGAAGCTATAGCAAAATTAAATAAAAAAGGTATAGTTACAAAAATGTTTACTGGAGACAATAAAGATGTTGCAGCAAATATTGCTAATGAATTAGAGATTAAAGAATATAATGCAGAAATGTTACCAAATGATAAATATGCAAAATTGCAAGAAGAAATAAGGAAATATAAAATGGCAAATGGTAAGGTAGCATTTGTTGGTGATGGAATAAACGATTCACCAGTTTTAGCTGTATCTGATATTGGAATATCTATGGGTGGCGTTGGTTCTCAGGTTGCAATTGAAGCTTCTGATGTGGTTATTATGACTGATGCGATAGATAAAATTAATGATGCGATAGATATTTCCAAGAGAACAAGCAAAATAATAAAACAAAATTTAACATTTTCAATTGGTGTTAAAATTTTGGTATTAATATTAAGTGTGTTTGGTGTTGCAAATATGTGGGAAGCAGTGTTTGCTGATGTAGGAGCAACTTTAATAACGGTGCTAAATTCAATAAGAATATTAAAGTAATCGGCCGATGCGGATGCTCTATATTGGCTGATGAAAGGAATAAAAGTAATTGAATCTCATTTTTGAGAGGAAATTACTTTTATTTTACGTTGATTAAAATTGAGGATAAAATGACTTGAAAATTAAAACAGTTTGTTATAAAATTTAAGCAAGCCAAAGATAAAATGGTTACATAAAAATAAGTTTTGAATTAAGTATATTACTTAAGGATTTTGTTCATACTGAGAGTATAGCAATAATACTTAGAAAAATCAACATTTAATAACAAAAAGTTTTAAATGATTTTTATAAAATATATTTGAAAACATTTAAATAAAATTACTAAAAACATGATAAATTCCTGATTATATGCTGATTTAAAAAGATGCCAGATTTCCTTAAGTAATATACTTAATACCAAATAAAAAAATATTTGTAAACGTTGGAGCTGGGGCATTTAGTTGTAAAGTAATGCTAAGGACAACCGCTCTTTTGACTAATAATATGTTCCAAATTAGGAAAAGAAATTTCCCTTATCGTTCTACGAGAAAGTCATAAGTTTATAGTTAAGAGAAAATTTCAATCCCTAATTATGTCTCATATTTATTAGTCAATGCGCTAGGTAGAAGTTATATAAAAAGGGAAAATGTTTCTAAGAGGAGAAAGTAAATGGAAAAAAACAAAAGTAAGATGATTGAAGAAATAAAAAATAATAGGGGAATTACATTGTTGGCTTTGGCTGTTACTATTGTAGTTTTACTAATATTAACTAGTATAGGTATAAAGCTTGCTTTAGGTAACAATGGAATTATAAGAGAGGCAAAGAATGCAAAGGAACAAGCTGAGATTGACGAGGAAAAAGGAATTGTTAAAAGAGCTACAACTGTTTCTTTAATTAAAAGTAAAGGTTCAAAGGTTGAACAAGATACTTTAGAAAAAGCATTAAATGACGAAACTGGTGAAGGAAAAACAGAGGTTAGTGATGTAGGTGATGTTTTTGAAGTAATGTTTGTGGATTCAAATAGATATTACGAAGTAGATGAGGATGGAAATATTAGTGACGTTAACAAAATTACAAAAGACGACTATGCAGGAGATATAACAAAAGGTGGAAGATGTGATGGAAGTGAAGAGAAACCTTATGAAATAAGTTGCATAGAAGACCTAGTTGCTTTTTCTAATATGAGTAATGGAGCAGGAATTACACTAGAAAATGGTATCGCAGTGAGCGTTAAAAACACAAATACTTTTGAAGGAAAATATGTTGTATTAACAAGAAGTCTGAATTTTAAATCAAAACATTCGTATGACGATTATACAAGAACTGATTTTGGAAATATAAATGGTGATGATACAGATGGAAATATGCTAATGACTGAAATGACAACTGGAACAGGATTTAATCCAATTAGTACTAAAATTAATCGGGGGTTTTAGAGGAGATTTTAATGGAAACGGAAAAAGCATAGAAAATATATTTGAAAATATTGAAGATTCAAATGCGTATGGTGGAGGATTGTTTGTTGTTATAAGTAATGGTGCAGTAATAGAAAATTTAACTGTTTCTGGAAATATAAGTTCAAAATGGCATACAGGAGGAATTGCGGGAGGCATAAACAATTCACAAAGTGCAACAATAAGAAGATGTATTAATAAAGCAAATATAATAGGATATAATTCAGCAGGAGGTATAGTGGGATTTTCTGATGTATCGAATTTAACATCTAATATTACTATAGAGAATTGTAATAACTATGGAAATGTAACTATTACAGGAGGAGGTTATGAGTATACTGGTGCGGGTGGTATTAGTGGTGCAGGTGGAAAACAAATAATAAATTGCAACAATTATGGTAATATAAATGGTGTGTATACTATGGGAGGAATAGTTGGATATATAGCTGTACAAAATGCGGAGATAATAAATTGTATTAATAAAGGAAATGTTGATACTGGTGCTACTCAAAAAACTGCTGGAGGAATTGCTGGATGTAATGCAAGAAAGCTTTTAATAAGAAATTGTATAAATATTGGAAGTGTGACAGGAGCAGGAGATAAGGGAGGCATAATAGCCAGTTCGCGTGGAACGAGTTGGCAGGCTGAAGTAGAACTTTCAATAGAAAATTGTATTAATGTTGGAAATGTAAAAGCCACAAGTAATCAATCGGGAGGAATCATAGGAAGTCAAGGAACTACAGCGATTACGAGTTATTTGTATATAAAAAATTCTTCGAATTTGGGCAAAGTTGAAGCAAGCAAGAATGGAAATATACTTGGAATGGTTTGGACTAGTACAAGTACAGAAACAAAAACAGAGTTTGAAAATGTATATTGTGAAGGTACAGCTATTGGAACTGGAACTTTAACAAGTGGAGATGCTATTCAAAAAACAGAATCAGAAATGAAGAGGCAAAGTTTTATTGATTTATTAAATTCAAATATAGGAACAAACGCAGACTGGAAAAGATGGAAGTTGGGAAAAGATGGATATCCAACATTTGAGGAGTAATAAAGAAAAACGGAGATTTTTGTCGAAAAAAGGAATACGAAAATAATTAACATAAATTGCAAAAGAGAAGAAAATATGGTATAATAAAAGAGTTCACAGTATAAACCCCAGATTTTACTAAAGATGGAGGAATGCAAAATGGTTAAGAGCGATAATGATTTCAAATGGGTACCTGGCTCTAAGGTTAGAGCAAAAGGCCCCAAAAGGGGAAGTTTTCTGTATGAGAGCAGTACCGCACCATATGATGGCATGGTAAGAAGAGTGGCAACATATAGCTGCGCAGAATGGAATCCTGAAATTCAGGATTTTGATCCACTTATTGTTTTTTATGGAATTAGTGGAGCCTTCCCGCTTAGCGACTTTGAAGTTGTTGAGAAAGCTGGTTAACCAAAAATCGCCTTGATTCATTGAGTCAAGGCGATTTTTTTATATAATAGGAAAGTCATACTGACTTTTCTATTATATAAAATATATTGTACAGAAAATTTATTTCATAAATTTTCGCACGAGAACAAATTTACTGAAATTTTCAATTTTATGGAGAAATCTAAATAGTAGAGTAAAGACTGAAAATTGAAAATTTTCAGATTTGTTCTTTTAGTTCTATTTGTAAGACAATAAGAATGTTCTTTCTTGATTGAAATCCAAACATAATTCAAAGTAATAAAAAACATGAAAAGACTTTACAAATTTTAGAAAAAGTAAAAAAACAAGAGAAATAAAGAGATTTTGAGTGAAAACAACTGATAAATGGCTGTAATTGCAGGTAAACAAAATTGACTGATAAGTAAATAGAAAATATAATAAATAAGAAAGGACGTGTGCATTTGAATTTTCAATGTATAGTTTTTAGATTTCACGAAGGAAACAAAGAACAGGTTAAAAAGTTTATTGAGGAGTATGAAAAAGTATATGGTAAAGAACTAGAGAGAAAAGTAGAAGAAAATAATGTTGGTGGCAATCTTGAGTTGAAAGAGGAATCTAGCGAATATCATTTAGAACAAGAAAAAACTATTAATAAAAAGCATGATAAAATTTTTAAGGATATATTAAGCAATAAAGAAGAAGTTACAAATTTTTTAAATACATATTTTAAGTTTAGAGTGAAGTTAAAGCCAGAGGATATAGAACCATATAAAACAGATTATGTAACAAGTGAATATAAAAGTAAAGAAGCAGATATGGTATATAAAATAAAGGATACGAATTCGTACATATTAATAGAACATCAATCAACAATAGATAGAACAATGCCATATAGAGTAACAAATTATATACAAGCAATAACAAATCATGTGGTAGATAAAAAGTCAATGAGAAATAAAGATTATAAATATCCAGAAGTAACAGCGATAGTAATATATACAG
>USNR01000021.1 GCA_900556135.1 uncultured Clostridium sp.
ACTATACAGGCTACACCCAGTCAGTAACCGATTCTTTAGTTAAGAAAAAGATTGCAAGGTACTTTACTGATGAAGTTATGAGAATTCCTTATACTGTTTCAGATGTAAAGAAAGATGAAGTGGTTTTAAGCCCATCACAACAGTCTGCTTTTGATAATTTATACAGTAACTATTGTGATGACAAAGCTTCAGTTTCTTTACTTTATGGTGTTACAGGCAGTGGCAAAACCTCAGTATTTATGAAGTTAATTGAAAAGTGTTTTAATGATAATAAGGGTACAATATTAATGGTACCTGAAATTGCATTAACACCTCAGTTAATCAAAATATTTACTTCAAGGTTTGGGGATAATGTTGCAGTATTCCATAGTGGTTTATCAATAGGCGAAAGACTTGATGAATATAAAAGGGTCAGTAGAGGAGATGCAAAAATTGTTCTGGGTACAAGAAGTGCAGTTTTTGCCCCACTAAAAAATATCGGTTTGATTGTTATGGATGAAGAACAAGAAAGTTCCTATAAATCCGAACAAACACCAAGATATAATGCAAGAGATATTTCAAAGTTTAGATGCTATAAGCATAACGCTTTGTTACTTCTTTCTTCAGCTACTCCAAGTGTAGAAAGTTTCTATATGGCTGAAAAAGGAATTTATAATCTTGTAAAATTAACAGAAAGATATGGTAAAGCAACATTACCACAAGTTTCTGTTGTTGATATGAACGAAGAACAAATGAAAGGTAATTTTAGTAACTATTCAACAACACTAAAAGAACTTATTTCAAGTAACTTAATTCATAAAAAGCAGTCTATTATTCTTCTTAACAGAAGAGGATACAATACATTTTTAAGTTGTAGAAGTTGTGGTCAAGTTGTAACTTGTCCCAATTGTTCAATTTCTATGACATACCATAGTGCAAACAATAGAATGATGTGTCACTATTGTGGCCATTCAGTTCCTTATACGGATGAGTGTCCGGACTGTCATCAGCACACACTAAAGTTTAGTGGTGCAGGTACTCAAAAAGCAGAACAAGAACTTGTTGATATGTTCCCAAGTGCCAGAGTATTAAGGATGGATGCTGATGCCACAATGACAAAAAGTAGTTATGAAACAAAACTTACTGCTTTTGCAAATGGTGAATATGATATTCTTATCGGTACACAAATGGTAGCTAAAGGTCTTGACTTCCCAAATGTAACATTGGTAGGTGTTATCAATGCCGACCAAATGCTTTATTCTGATGATTACAGAAGTTACGAAAGGGCATTTTCTTTGCTAACTCAAGTAGTTGGTAGATCCGGCAGAGGTGACTCAAAGGGTGTTGCAGTTATCCAAACTTCAACACCGGAAAATTATGTTATAGGTCTATCGGCAAAGCAAGACTATGATACATTTTATAAAGGTGAAATAGGAGTGAGAAAAGCTCTGCTTTATCCTCCTTTTTCCGACATTTGTCTTATAGGTTATCAAGGTATAATTGAGGGTGCAACAATAAAGTGTGCAAACGCCTTTCAAAATGCCTTAATTAACAAAATCAAAAATAATTATAGCAGTATGCCTTTAAGAGTGCTTGGACCAAGCCAAGCCTATGTTTATAAGGTAAATAATAAATATAGATACAAGACTATAATTAAGTGTAGAAATTCAAAGGATTTCCGTAGAGTTATTAAGGAAACATTACTTGAATTTTCTAAGAATAAGGAATTTAAAAATATAGGTATAACAGTAGATATAAATCCACTGTCTTTTAATTAGGTGAATGAGTATGGCTATTAGAAATATTGTAAAAGATGGAGACGAGATTCTTCATAAGAAATGTAGAAATGTAGAGAAGTTTGACGATAAGTTAGCAACACTTCTTGATGATATGGCTGAAACAATGCACAAAGCTGACGGTGTAGGTCTTGCAGGTCCACAGGTTGGTATGCTAAGAAGAGTTGTGGTTATTGATATTGGTGAGGGTGTAATTGAACTTGTTAACCCTGAAATTATTGAAACAAGTGGTGAACAAGAAACGGCAGAAGGTTGTCTATCTTTCCCCGGAGAATACGGTATCACTAAGCGTCCAATGTATGTAAAAGTAAAGGCTCAAGACCGTAACGGTAATTTCTTTGAAATGGAAGGTGAAGAACTTTTAGCAAAGGCTTTCTGTCACGAAATTGACCATCTAAACGGTATTGTATTTAAGGATATTGTTGTTAGAATGTTAGACCCAGAGGAGTTAGGCTAATGAATGTTGTTTTTATGGGTACTCCGGACTTTGCAGTTCCATCATTAGAAAATATTGCAAAAGTTCATTTTGTACAAGCTGTCTTTACTCAGCCGGATAAACCGGTAGGCAGAAAAATGATACTAACACCACCTGATGTAAAGGTTTGTGCTGAAAAGTTAGGAATACCTGTCTATCAACCGGTAAAATTAAAGGATAGCGATAGCTATGAAATTATTAAGGAACTTAATCCTGATGTAATTGTTGTTGTTGCTTATGGGCAGATTTTACCTGAAAATATTTTGAATATTCCAAAGTATGGTTGTATCAATGTTCATGGTTCTTTACTTCCAAAGTACAGAGGTGCAGCACCCATTCAGTGGTCCGTTTTAAACGGTGACAAGGTTACAGGTGTTACTACAATGTATATGGAAAAAGGTCTTGATACTGGTGATATTCTTGAAACTAAGGAATATGAAATCGGCATCAACGATACTGCCGGTGAAGTCTTTGATACATTGGCAGAAATGGGTGGTAAGCTAATCCTTGATACACTTGAAAAAGCAGAAAAAGGTGAACTTCATCCTATCAAGCAAGATGACAGTAAAAGTTCATATGCAAAAATGCTTGATAAGTCAATGTGTAATATTGATTTTTCAAAGACTAATTTACAAGTTCATAACCAAGTTAGGGGACTTTCACCATGGCCTGTTGCTTCAACAAAACTTAATGGCAAAGTCCTAAAAATCTTTGAAACAAGACTTACAGAGGGTAAAGGTAAACCCGGTGAAATTTTAAACACAAATCCGCTTACTATTGCTTGTGGTGAAGGTGCAGTTGTTGTAAATACTGTTCAACTGCAGGGCAAAAAAAAGATGGATTCTAAAGCTTTTTTACAAGGTCATAAACTTGAAAAAGGCACAGTTATAGGAGAATAAATTATGTATCATTACTTTTATGGTATTGACTGGACATATATTGTGTTTATGCTACCATGCCTTATTTTGTCACTTATATGTCAAGTTAAAGTAAACAGCAATTTTAGCAAGTATAGCAATGTAAGGAATATGCGTGGTATGACAGGTGCTCAAGCAGCTGAGTATGTTTTAAACCATTATGGTGTTCATGGTGTTCGTATTGAGCAAGTTGCAGGTAATTTAACAGACCACTTTGACCCAAGAACAAATGTTATCAAACTTTCCGATAGTGTTTATAATGTAGCTTCTGTTGCAGCAGTAGGTGTTGCTTGTCACGAAGCAGGTCACGCAGTACAACACGCTACAGGTTATGTACCAAACAAAATTCGTGGTGCTATTGTGCCAATTGCTAGGGTAGGTTCTAGTTTAGGATGGATACTTTTCTTAGTAGGTTTATTTTTGCCAACACAGTTTTCATTCTGCTTATGGCTAGGTATCATATTCTTCTCAGCATCAGTTCTTTTTACTTTCGTAACTTTACCTGTAGAGTTTGATGCATCAAGAAGAGCATTAAAGTGTATCAGAGATACTAACCTACTTTACCCTGAAGAATATGAAGGTACAAAGAAAGTTTTACAAGCAGCCGCTATGACTTATGTTGCCTCAGCAGCAACTGCTTTACTACAATTACTAAGACTTATTTTTATTGCAAATAATAGGAGAAGATAATAGATGAAAAGCCCAAGAAGAGTAGCATTTGATGTGCTTTATAAAATTGAAACTGAAGAGTCCTACAGTTCAATTGCAGTGAATAAAGCATTAAAAGAGAATAATCTTAATAAGCTAGACTCTTCTTTTGCCTCAGCTATTATTTACGGAGTACTGGAAAAGAAGATAACTCTTGACTATGTAATCCGTAGCTTTTCTTCTGTAAGACTAAAGAAAATAGAAACCAAAACTTTAGTAATCCTTAGAATGTCAGTTTATCAGATGCTTTATATGGACAAAGTTCCGGATAATGCATCTGTTAACGAGGCAGTACAACTTGCAAAGAATTTAAGACTTTTTAAGTCATCAGGTTTCATTAACGGTATTCTTAGAAGTATCTCAAGAGCAGAAACCAAGTGTGATTTAAGTAAAATTAAAGACAGAACAAAATTACTATCAGTGAAGTATTCAGTACCGGAAGATATTATAAAATTATGGTTAGATAGTTATGGTGAAAAGGTAACTACCCATATGCTAAATTCAGTAGATGGCAGACCTCCACTATATGCCAGAGTTAATACACTTTTAACTGATGAAGATACTTTAATTGAAAATCTTAGAGAAGAAAATATTATTGCTGAAAAGTCTATTTTAGAAAATGTAATTACTCTGAAAAATACAGGTTCGGTAGAAAATATTAAAGCCTTTCAGTATGGAGAATTTTACATACAAGACCTTTCTTCAAATATAGCATTAACAACATTATCACCTAAAGAAAATAATGTTGTGTATGATGTTTGTTCAGCACCCGGAGGTAAGTCCTTTACCGGTGCAATCCTAATGAACAATAAAGGTAAGATAAATTCTTATGACCTTTATAAACATAAAATCAAGCTGATTTATTCCACTTCTAAAAGGTTAGAAATAAGTATTATAAATACTAAAATTAATGATGCAACTTCATTTGATGAAGAGAATGTTGCCGATATAGTTATTTGTGATGTTCCATGTTCAGGGCTTGGATTACTTCGCAGAAAACCGGAAATCAGATATAAAGATAATATAGTTAATAATGACTTAACAGAAATACAGTATAAAATTTTATGTTCATCTGCTAATCTAGTAAGAAACGGTGGAAAATTAATGTATTCCACTTGTACCCTTAACCCAAAAGAAAACAATCTTTTAGTAGAAAAATTCCTAAGTGAACATAAAGATTTTGTAGGTGAGAAGTTAATTCTTCCAAAGAATATTAAAAGAACCATAAAGGAAAATGAATATGAATGTTCATTGTTCCCACAAACTAATAATTCAGATGGTTTCTACTTTGCAATACTGAGAAAGGGTGATTAAATGACTGATTTAAAATCAATGAATTTACAAGAAATTGAAGAGCTTATTTCATCATTAAATTGCCCAAAGTTTAGAGCAAAACAAATTTTCCAATGGATAAACAAAGGTGTAACTTCCTTTGATGAAATGAAGAATGTACCAAAGGACTTAAAAGAAAAGTTAAGTGAATATTGTTACATTTCTGTTGCATATATTGAAAAAAAGCAAATTTCACGGTATGATGGTACAGTTAAGTATTTGTTTAAATTTAATGATGAGCAATGTGTTGAGTCTGTTGTGATGAGTTATCACCACGGACACACAATCTGTATATCAACTCAAGTAGGTTGCAAAATGGGTTGTAAGTTCTGTGCAACAGGTAAGCAAGGCTTTACAAGAAACCTTACTGCCGGTGAAATGATTGCCCAAATAGAATCAGCCCAAAAAGACCTTAACATAAGAATTTCCAATATTGTTCTTATGGGTATGGGTGAACCACTTGATAACTATGACAATGTAATGAAGTTCCTTGATTTGGTTTCATCAGATGATGGACTGAATATAGGGAAAAGGCATATTACCTTGTCAACCTGTGGTATTGTTCCACGAATTTATGATTTGGCTGATAGAAAGTTACAGATTACACTTTCTGTTTCTCTCCATGCACCAACTGATAAAATGAGAAGTGCAACGATGCCAATTAACGATGCTTATAACATTGATGAGCTTATGAAAGCCATCAAGTATTATATAGATAAAACCAATCGTAGAGTAAGTTTTGAATATGCTATGATTGATGGTGTAAATGATAGTGACGAAGCAGCTAATATACTTGGTAATTTAATAAAAGGTATGCTGTGTCATGTTAACCTAATTCCTGTAAATGATGTTACAGGTAATGATTATCGCAAGAGTAACAAAGAAAGGTTAATATCATTTACCAATGTACTTGCTAAATATGGTATTACTGCTACTGTAAGAAGAACTTTAGGCAGCGATATTGATGCAAGTTGTGGACAACTAAAAGGTAAGCACAAGAAAGGAGGAAAGTAATCTTGAATATACATAGTAAAACAGATAAAGGTCTTGTCAGAAACGATAATCAGGATTATTGTCTTTCCGGAAAAATGTGTGACGGTGCAGTATGGGCTGTAGTTTGTGACGGTATGGGTGGTGCTAATGGTGGCCACACAGCCTCAACAACTGCTTGTGAATATATAGCTAGGGAAATGAAAAATCTATATACCAGTGATTTCACAAACGAAGAACTATATGCACTACTTACAAACATAGTTTCCGGTGCAAACCTTGAAGTTTATAATTTAGCTCAAAAAAATATTGAACTTATCGGAATGGGCACTACTTGTGAGTGTGTATTCCTAAGGGACAATATTCTTCATATTGTACATATAGGTGACTCAAGAACATATCTTGTTCGTAATCATAAGGCTTATCAGCTAACTAAGGACCATTCTTTAGTTCAAGAAATGGTAAGTCGTGGGGAGATTACAGAAGATGAGGCCTTAGTTCACCCGAACAAAAACTTTATTACTAGAGCAATCGGTGTAAAGAATACTATCAAAGTGGATTATACTCAGTACGAATATAAACAGGGAGATATTGTTATTATTTGTACCGATGGTTTAACTAATTGTGTCAGCAAAGAGGAAATTGCAGAGGTTGTAAATAACAACCCTAAGAACCAAATTACCGACAAGTTAGTTGAAGAAGCTAAATTCGGTGGTGGCACAGACAACATTACCGTTATTACAATATATTAAGGAGGAAGAATTATGATAGATAAGTACACAGGCAAAAAGCTTGACGGTAGATATGAAATCCAAGAACTTATCGGTGTTGGTGGTATGGCCAATGTTTATAGGTGTTACGATACTGTTGACGATAGAGAAGTTGCAATCAAAATTCTAAAGGATGAATTTCTTGATAATGCAGACTTTATCAGAAGATTTAAAAACGAAAGTAAATCTATTGCTGTTCTTTCACATCCAAACATTGTAAGGGTTTATGATGTTTCTTTTGGTGATATGATTCAGTATATTGTTATGGAATATATTGACGGTATTACTCTTAAGGAGTATATCGCTCAGCAAGGTGTAATTCAGTGGAAAGAAGCATTGCACCTAACAACTCAAATTTTAAGAGCATTACAACACGCTCATGAAAAGGGTATTGTTCACCGTGACATTAAGCCACAGAACATTATGTTGCTTCAAGACGGTACTATCAAAGTAACTGACTTTGGTATTGCCCGTAACTTTAATTCTGCTACAAGAACGATGACAGAACAAGCAATCGGTTCTGTTCACTACATAGCACCTGAACAAGCAAAGGGTGGCAACACCGACGGTAAAACAGATATTTATTCTGTTGGTGTTATGATGTATGAAATGCTAACAGGTCGAGTACCATTTGATGCAGATACATCAGTATCGGTAGCATTAAAACATATGCAAGAGAGTCCAGTTGAACCAATAGAGATAAATGAAAATATACCAGTGGCTGTTAATGACATAATATTAAAAGCAATGCAAAAAGAGCCTATGGCAAGATATCAAACTGCAACAGAAATGATAAAAGATTTAAACAAAGCTCTTAAAGATCCAGATGGAGATTTTGTATATAATGAAGAGTTAGATGATGGTCTTACAAGAAGAATGGATGCAATTACAGATGATATGCTAGACAAGAAAAATAAAGGTGAAAAGAAGAAGAAAAATAAAATTGCACTATTTTTTGAAAAACATCCAAAGGCTAAGGTACCAGCAATAATATTATTATGCTTAGTGTTATTTGGAATAAGTTTACTTGCTACATCAGTAATAATGGACTTAGCAAATCCAAAAGAGGTTCAAATTCCTAATCTAGTTAATATGACAGAAGAAGAAGCAAAGGCAGAACTAGATAAGCTGAAAATAAAATATAATAAAGTAAACGAAGCATATAGCACGGAAGTTGAAGCTGGCAAGATTATGACACAAGATCCACCTTACAGAGATAACTTTAAAATAAAAGAAAAATCAACAATAAGTGTTGTAATAAGTAAAGGAACAGAAACAACTACAGTTCCAAAGGTTATTGGAATGAAGTATGATGAAGCTGTAAAAGCATTAGAAGAAGCTAAATTAGAAGTAGAAAAAGTAGAAGAAGCAAGCAAAACAGTAGAAGCTGGAATTGTAATAAGTCAAGAGACAGCTGCAAATACAACTGCAAATGCTGGAGATAAGGTTATAATTCATGTAAGTACTGGAGTGGCACAAGCAGAAGTTCCATCTGTAATGGGAAAAACAGAAGCCGAAGCCAGAACAGCAATTACTGATAAGAATTTAAAGGTAGAGGTAAAATATGATTCAGATACTTCTAAAGAAAATGGAGTAGTTATAGCTCAAAGTGTAAATGCAGGAAAAGAAGTAGATGAAGGAACAACAATAACAATAACAGTAAATAAGTTTGAGGAAACTAAAGAAGCTACAATAGATGTAAATGTAAAATCTGTTACAGGCGGTTATGATGCTTCAAATGAAGATTTAAAGGAATCAGATAAAAAGAAGGACTTAAAAATTACAGTTGATGGTGATACAGTATATAATAAAAAAGTGGATTTAAACTCAACAACAATTAATTCAGTAACAATAAGTGGAAAAGGCACAGTTACAGTAAAAGTATACGTTGACGGAGTTTTAAAGAAAACAAAAGACTTAACACTAAGTAGTACTTCAAGCTATACATTTGAATAAAAAATAAATGAGAAGATTAAAGCTATTAAGGCTTTGGTTGTGATGGTAAGAAAAGTCAGCAAGGTAAAGCAGACTACAGACAACATCGAAGTTTGCTATGAAACGGAGTCTCTGCAGAGCTTCTGTGAAAAGGTTGAAAACCTTTTGGAAACCCATTAATCTTTCGGAGAGGAGCCCCATTGGGGCTCCTCAAACTTGTTAATGTTGAAATTATTATAAATAAAACAATTGTAAAACATGAAGCTAAATGATATAATGCCAGTAGAAATATTGACGGTAAAGAGTTTGCAAAAGAGCAACCTGAAATTAAAAAAATATTGGAAGAAAGACCAAAAATATAAAAATCTTAGAGGAGGAAGGATGCAAGGAAGAATAATAGAAAACATTGCTAACTTGTATAGAATAAAGATAGATAAAGAAGTATATGAGGCAACAGCTAGGGGAAAATTAAAAAAAGATGAAATAAGCCCAGTTGTTGGAGATTTGGTAGAATGTCAAATTTTAGATAATGAAAAAAAACAAGCAGTAATAGAAAAAATAGAAGAAAGAAAAGTATATATAAAAAGACCTAAAATGGCTAATATAGATCAAATAATATTTGTGGTTTCTAGCAAACACCCAAAGCCAGATTTATTAATGTTAGATAAACAATTGGCATTTGCCGAGCTTTTAGGTATAGAATCTGTAATTGTATTAAATAAAATTGATTTAGACACAAATCAATCATTTTTAGATATAGAAAAAATATATTCTAATATAGGATACAAAGTTATAAAAACAGATGCTAAACTCGGAATTGGAGTTGATGAAATTAAGAAAGTTTTAAAGAATAAGATAAGTGCATTTTCTGGAAATTCTGGAGTTGGAAAATCAACTTTAATAAATGATATATTTGAAGAAAATATTACGAAAGAGGGAGAAATAAGTTTAAAGAATAAGAAAGGTAAAAATACAACAACGATTACAAGTTTGTATGAAGTTGAAAGAAACACTTATTTAGCGGACACTCCTGGATTTTCAACTTTTGATATAAGCGAGATTTCATATAAAGAGTTAGACAAATATTTTAAAGAATTTAAAAATGAAATAGCAAGTTGTGAGTTTGTGGGATGTACACATGTAAAAGAACAAAATTGTGCGATAAAAAAATTATTTCAAGAGGGAAAAATATCAAATAGCAGATATGAAAATTATTGCAAGATATATTTAGAACTAAAAGACAAGGAGGAACATAAATGGTAGAAATATCAACTTCAATATTAGGAGTAAAAAAAGAAAATATAATAAATACAATATATGATTTAGAAAAAGCAAAAACAGACTATTTCCATATAGATGTAATGGATGGTGAATTTGTAACAGACAATACAAATGATAAAATGCTAGAGTTTGGTGAATACTTAAATGGAATAACTCAAATTCCATTAGATGTACACTTAATGGTTAAAGATTTGAAAAATTATATAGATAGTTATGCTATTTTTAATCCAAGCATTATTACATTTCATTTAGAAGCTTGCAAAGACAAGGAAGAAGTATTTGATATTATAAAGTATATACGTCAAAAGGATATAAAGGTTGGAATTTCTATAAAACCATTAACTCCAATAGAAGAGGTATTGAAATTTTTGCCATTTGTTCATCTAGTATTAGTGATGACAGTTGAACCAGGAAAAGGTGGCCAAAAGTTAATAGATAGCACAATAGAGAAAATAAAAGAAATAAAAAAATATATAGAAAAAGAAAGTTTAGATTGTTATATAGAAGCTGACGGTGGAATAAACCTAGAAAATTGTGACAAGGTTATAGATGCAGGAGCAGAAATTCTTGTTGCAGGAAGTGCAATTATAAATTCAAAAGATTTTGCATCAACTATAAAAAATTTAAGAGGCTAAATAAAAAAGATACAGTTTAATCATTAAAAATTAAACTGTATCTTTTTATGAGGAAAGTTATACTAACTTTTCTTATATTATATTAGTCTTTTTTTTCTGAATCATTATCTTCTACTGATTTTTTGTTTGCATCAGCTTTTTCTTGCTCTTTTGTATCAACTACAATATTAGATGTTGTATCAGCCTCTATTGGCTCTTTCTTTTCAGAAGTTGTAACTTTGGCTTTTTTGTTTGGAAATAAAGCTGTTGTTAATAATCCAAATCCTAAAATGTTTACAACTATTGAAACAAGAACTCCTAAGAATGGTATTAATTTTAATATCCATATTGCTAATACTAGTAATATACTTATAAGAACTAAGAACCAGCTTGAATCTTTATTCATTTTTGTGCAAATATATTTACCTAAAGCAACACTTAATAATGAAGCTGAAATTGTAAATACAAAAATATAGGCAAATAATAGTAATAAACCAGCCCAAATTCCAAATATTGAAGCAAATAAAATTAAAATAGCAATAGGAACGGCTATTAATGCTAGTGTACCATATCCAAATGTTGGCCAGAATTTAGTTGTTAATTGCGATGCTAATTTTTTAGATGCCTTTGGTATAGCAAAAACAATAACTATAATTGCTATTAAAGCATAGCATAAAGTTTTAAGAACATCTTTCAAATAAGAAAGTGCAACTGATTCTACTTTTTTATTTTCTGATTCAGCTTGAGTAAATGTAACAGTTCCACCAACTACATCAGCAGGTACTGAGATTTCGTTAGATGAAGTGTAATTAAAATCTTCTCCAATTTCAGCTGTATCAGAAGAAATATTTAGTACATTTGCAGACAAGTTAGCAGTTCTTTTTATAGTTCCTTCTAAATTGAAAGTATCGCAACCAGCAGACAAATCTCTTATAATATATCCTGTTTGACCGATTGTTAATGTAGAAGACATTGAGTACAGGTCATAGATATATCCATCTACAGTTAAATCCTCAGTGCAGATGTATGCATCAGAATAAATATAAGCATCTGATTGAATATTTACTTTACTAGCTAAAATGAAAATATTTCCATCTATAACACTGTTTATATTTACTTCTTGAGCTATAATATAAACATTTCCAGATACAGGATAGTCTATAGTAACGCTATCTTCGACAGTAAATACATCTCCATTTTTTACTTCCGAAGTTGAAGCACTTGGATAACCAAAATCAGCATCTACAATTGGTTGTGTTTCATCAATGGCTGAAATAAGAGCAATGTCATTTGCATTAGTTTCACTTACTTCATTTTCTTCATTTACTGCGTATGCAAAGCTTGCAAAAAGCATTAAAGATACTATTAAAGCAATTAATAGTTTAAAAGTGATTTTTTTGAATTTCATATTAAAAATTCCCCCTCTCTATATGACTATATAATATATATAAAATTTATAAAAGTCAAACATATTTTAGAATAAATATTTAAGCATTTAAAGATTTGCAGGATTTTTACAATATTTTGCAATTGGGCAGGTACTACATTTTGGATTTTGTGATGTACAAATATTTCTACCATGCCACATAAATAGATGATTAACATCTTTAAAATATGAATATGGAATTATATTCTTTAAATCCATTTCTATTTTTAATGGATCTGTTTCAGAAGAAAGACCAATTCTATTAGACAATCTTTTGGCATGAGTATCTACAGCAATTCCTTGAGGTTGATTAAAAGCCTCAAGCATAATTACATTTGCACTTTTTCTGCCTACACCAGGAAGAGACATTAAATCTTCCATATTATTTGGAACTATTCCATTAAAATCTGAAACAATTTTTTGTGCAGCTGCTTTAATATTTTTTGCTTTATTTCTATAAAAACCGCAAGGATTAACTAAATCTTCAAGTTCTTTTAAATCAATATTTGCAAAATCTTCTGGAGTTGAATATTTACAAAATATGCTTGGAGTAGTTAGATTTACTCTATTGTCAGTACATTGAGCAGACAGTACTACAGCAACTAACAATTCGAATGGCGTAGAAAAATCTAAGCTACATTTTGCATCAGGATAAGTATCTTTTAATATTTCAATAATTTTTACAACGTCTTTTTGGTTCATAATAATTATATATTGCTCCTTTTAATACATTTACAACTATTATATAACAGAATAAGAGAAAAAACTAGATGTAATTAGTATATATAAATAAACAGTGTGCAATAATAATGTAAAGGAATTTTGTTATGAAAAAAAATTTAAAAAAGATTATTATAGGTTTAGTAACAGGAATAGTTAGTGGGCTTTTTACTGCAGGTGGAGGTTTAATATTAATTCCAATATTTGTACGTTTCTTTTACATGCCAGAAAAAGAAGCAAGAGCAACAACCATATTTTGCATTTTGCCTATGGTACTAATTACAGCTTTTTTCTATCAATCACATAATTATATAGACTGGAAAATTGGAACTCAGTGTGCGATAGGAGGAATCTTTGGAGGGTTTGTTGGAGCAAACTTACTAAATAGGATTAAGCCTAAATATTTAAAATTGATTTTTGCTATATTTTTATTATATGCAGGAGGAAAAATTGCATTATTTAGTTAGAAAATTTATACAAGATAAAGATAGGAGAAGATAATGACTGCTGTTATAATTGGATTGGCATCTGGAATATGTACTGGTATGGGATTAGGTGGAGGTTCTGTATTAATTTTATTATTAGATTTATTTTTGAATTTTGATCAGCATATAGCGCAAGCAACAAATATTTTATGTTTTGTACCTTCTGCAATAATTAGTATACTTGTCAGTATGAAAAATAAAAACATAAAATTTAAAATAGCACTGCCTATTATTGCTTGGGGAATAATTGGTTCTATTATTGGTGCAACAATCTCAAGTAAATTGAATGTTGAGTATTTAAGAAAATTGTTTGGAATTTTTTTAATTGGAATTTCATTAAATGAATTCTATTCTATAAAAGTATATAAAAAGAAAAACAAGCCATAATAATATTGTAGAAAAGGAATTACAAAGCCGATGAAAAGATTGTAAGATAATATAAAATATGAGGAGGTATTACTATGAGGTTTATGGAAGGTATGATTGTTGGAGGACTTTTGGCTACGGGAGCAACTTTAATGTATACTAATAATTATAATAAAACTAATCCTAAAAAAATGATGAAAAAGGGTAAACAACTTGTTAAAAAGATGGGAATAATGTAAATTAGTAGTTTATAATAATTGTATGTATTAAAGGTGTTGTAAACTTTAATGTTTATAGCACTTTTACAAAGAAAAATGAGTGAAATTTCTCACTCATTTTTGGCATGTTTAGAAAATCATGATGATTTTTTTAACAAATAAAATATTTGAATTTAAACACTCAAATGTCTACTCACATTTGTCGTGTGGTATTGGTGGTTTTGGAGGTTCTGGTTTACAAGGTTTGCAATCAATATCTACACCTTTTAAACATTCACCTTTTCTATGGCATTCAGTACATATTTTAGCATGTTTTACATTGTTAACCCATATCTCAACTTCGTAAACTCTGTTAGCACATAAAGGACCAAATACAAATTCTCCATGTTCATCGGTAAACGTGTGAGATACTGGTTTCCTTTCATCTTTTCCTAATTTGCATTCTACTTCAATTAGTTTTACAACAGCATCAGCAATTGGATCTTTATAGCAATCACGTACTATTCCATAGATAACATTACGATTATCCTCTGGCAGAATAATGTCTAAGTCGTATTGTTTACCTCTTTCGATAACACCATCAACATTTACGACTGGACATATATTTTTGTCGTATTCCATAATCAAAACTTCCTTTCTAAAAATAAACTTAGCAATACATTGCTTTATATATATTATGAAAATTAAACAAATTAGTTACAGGATGAAAAAGTTGTGAGAAATTTTATTGTAAAAAATTATAAAACAGTCAAAATCATTGATAATTATTTTCTTTTGTGATATACATTAATTAAAGTAAAAAGATTAATAAGGAGTACATGTATGCAAGAAAAATTACAAGAGTTATTAAAGAGCTCATATAGTCCATATTCAAATTTTAGAGTTGCAGCAATTGCAGTTATGAAAGATGGAAAAGAATTTTGTGGAGTAAATGTGGAAAATGCAAGCTACGGAGTAAGCAATTGTGCGGAAAGAAGTGCTATATTTTCGGCGATTAGCAATGGATATAAAAGGCATGATTTTGAAAGATTATATGTAATGTGTGATAGTGAGTTAGTAGGAAAGCCATGTTTCATTTGTAGGCAAGTTATAAGTGAAATGTTTGAAAAAGATAAAGAAATTATTTGTATATCGCCAAATGGAAAAGAAGAAAAGTATAAGGTGGAAGAATTATGTCCTTACCCATTTAGTGATGATGATTTAAAGAAATAATTTGAAATTAAAGAAGTAAAATATTTGTAGTAGTTTGGAGGAAATCTAATGGAAGAAGAAAAAAAATGTGGAAATTGTGTGGAAAAAAAGTTGAAAGAAGAAATGAGAGTGTTGCTAAGTAGTTATTCACACGATAAAGAAAATTTAATTCAAATATTAAATGAAGTTCAGGTTAAATATGGATATATACCGAAGATTGCACAATTAGAAATTGCAGATTATTTAAATATAGCGTTAGCAGAAGTTTATGGAGTTATAACATTTTATTCAAGATTTACTTTAGTTCCAAAGGGAAAGTACAATGTATCTGTATGTTTAGGAACAGCATGTTTTGTAAAAGGTTCAAGAGAAATTTTAGAAAGAGCTAAGGCTAAACTTGGCATAGAAGAAGGGAAAACAACAGAAAATGGAAAGTTTTCTTTAGATACAACAAGATGTGTGGGAGCGTGTGGATTAGCACCTGTATTTACAGTAAATGATGAGGTGTATGGAAAAGCAACAGTAAAAAAACTAGATGAAGTTTTAGATAAATATATGAAGGAATAATATATATAATAAAAAAGAAAGAAGGAACATACTTATGCCAAAAACTATAAATGAAATAGATGATATACGTACAGCAAAAAGAAAAGAATTAGAAATTCGAATAAATTCAAACTTGCAGACAACAGAAAAACACATTTTAGTGTGCCATGGAACAGGATGCACATCTTCTAAATCTCAAGAGATATTAGAAAACTTTAGAAAAATAATACAAGAAAAAAATTTAAGTAATGTAAGAGTTATAAAAACAGGATGTTTTGGACTTTGCTCAAAAGGGCCTATCATTATAATAAGACCAGAAGATACATTTTATTCTATGGTTAAGCCAGAAGACTGTGAGGAGATTATTAATACACATATAATTGGTGGAAAAACTGTGGAAAGATTACTGTGTAAAGATATAGATGGTACAGTTGTAAATAAACTAGATGAGCTACCTTTCTACAAAAAACAAATGCGTATAGCGTTAAAGAATTGTGGAGTTATAAACCCAGAAGATATTGATGAATACATAGCTTTTGATGGATTTAAAGCATTAGAAAAAGTGTTAACAACAATGTCTAGAGACGAAGTAGTAGATGTTATATCGAAATCTGGACTAAGAGGCCGTGGAGGAGCAGGATTTCCAACTGGAAAAAAATGGTCTTTTGTGAAATCAGAGCCAGATGGTCAAAAATATGTAATATGTAATGCTGATGAGGGAGACCCAGGAGCTTTTATGGATAGAAGTATACTAGAAGGTGATCCACATTCAGTTATAGAAGCAATGGCAATTGCTGGTTATGCCGTGGGAGCAAGCAAAGGATATATTTATGTGAGAGCTGAATATCCTATAGCAGTAGAGAGATTAAAAATAGCAATTGCTCAAGAGAGAGAATATGGATTGCTTGGAAAAAATATATTAGGAACAGACTTTGAATTTGATGTGGAAATTAGACTTGGAGCAGGAGCTTTTGTTTGTGGAGAAGAAACTGCATTAATAGAGTCAGTGGAAGGTAAAAGAGGTCAGCCTAGAGTTAAACCTCCATATCCAGCTCACTGTGGATTATGGGGAAAACCTACATTAATAAACAATGTTGAGACATTTGCAAATGTTACTAGAATTATACTAAATAGTGCGGAGTGGTATGCATCAATTGGAACAGAAACATCAAAAGGAACAAAGGTATTTGCTCTTGGTGGAAATGTTAATAATGTTGGTTTAGTTGAAGTACCTATGGGAACTACATTAAGAGAAATAATATATGATATAGGTGGAGGAATACCAAATGGAAGAGAGTTTAAAGCGGCTCAAACTGGTGGACCTTCTGGTGGATGTATTCCGAAAGAACATTTAGATACGAAAATTGATTACGAAAGCCTTGCTGAAATTGGTTCTATGATGGGATCTGGTGGACTTATAGTAATGGATGATACAAAATGTATGGTAAATATAGCTAGGTTCTATTTAGATTTTACAGTTAGTGAAAGCTGTGGAAAATGTACGCCTTGCAGAATTGGAACTAAGAGAATGCTAGAAATATTAGAAAGAATTTGCGAAGGTAACGGAACAGAAGAAGATTTATATAAACTTGAAAAATTAGCTTTTAATATTAAGAGTTCTGCAATATGTGGTTTAGGGCAAACAGCACCGAATCCAGTAATGAGCACAATGAAATATTTTAGAGAAGAATATAGAAGACATGTTATGGCATATGAATGTGAGGCAATGGAATGTAAAGCCTTAGCAAAAATAAAAATAGACCCTGAAAAGTGTAGAGGATGCGATATATGTAAAAAGGTTTGTCCTGTTGGCGCAATTTCAGGAGATATAGGAAAGGTACATACAATAGATCAAAATAAGTGTATAAAATGTAGAAGCTGTATGCAAAAATGTCCATTTAAAGCTATTGGAGCGGGTCAACCAACAATTATAAAAAATGAGAATTTTGAATGCTAATTTTTATGACAGAACTAATAGTGTGAATATTTCTAAAAGAATATAAATTTAGAGAAAGAAGGAAAAAATGCAATGATAAATTTAGTTATAGATGGAACTAAGGTGCAAGTTGAAGAAGGAAAAACAATTTTAGAAGCAGCTAGAAAAGCAAAGATAGATATTCCTACACTATGCTATTTAAAAGGAATAAACGAGATGGGCGATTGCAGAATGTGTATTGTGGAAGTAGAAGGAAGGAAAGGTTTTGCAACATCTTGCATACAAAAAGCAGAGGAAGGAATGGTTGTGCATACGCATACTCCAGCAGTTCTTGAAGCTAGAAGAATGGTGTTAGATTTAATTATATCAAATCATGATAAAGAGTGTTTAACATGTACAAGGTCTGGTAATTGTGAACTACAAAAACTTGCAATTAAATTTAATGTACTGGGAATAGAATATGAAGGAGAAAGAACAAAACATCAAATAGATGATAAGTCCCCCGCAATTGTAAGAGATTTTAACAAGTGTATATTATGCAGAAGATGTGTTGGTGCCTGTAAAAATGTTCAGGGCATAGGAGCAATTGACTGTATAAATAGAGGCTTCGAATCTTGTGTATCTACAGCAGGAGATCATAGTTTGGCTGATGTAGATTGTACATATTGTGGACAATGTATAGAAGCTTGCCCAACTGGAGCTTTGCACGAAAAAGACGATACAAAAAAAGTATGGCTTAAATTAAAAGATCCAGATACATACACGATAGTTCAAACAGCGCCCGCTGTTAGAGTAGCATTAGGCGAAGAATTTGGAATGCCTATAGGTCAAAATGCTCAAGGGAAAATGATTACAGCATTGAAAAAGTTGGGATTTGATAAAGTGTTTGACACAAATACTGGGGCAGATTTTACAATAATGGAAGAATCGAATGAGTTCATAGACAGAATAAACGAAGGAAAAACATTACCAATGATTACTTCTTGTTGTCCTGCATGGATTAGATTTGCTGAAAAAAATTATCCAGATTTATTAGGACATTTATCTAGTTGTAAATCTCCACATCAAATGTTTGGAGCACTTTTAAAATCTTACTATGCTAAAAAGATGGGAATAGCCCCTGAAAAAATATATGTGGTTTCTGTAATGCCATGTATTGCAAAAAAATCAGAGTGTGTAAGAGAAGAAATGCAACAAGATGGAATTAGGGATGTTGATGCTGTTATAACTACACGAGAGCTTGCAAGAATGATAAAACAAGGAAATATTGAATTTATATCATTAGAAGATAGCGAGTATGATGACCCAATGGGAGAAGCAACAGGAGCTGCAGCAATTTTTGGAACAACAGGTGGAGTTATGGAGGCTGCACTAAGAACAGCAGCAGATGTAATAGAACGAAAAGATTTAGGAAATTTTGAGTATGAAGAAGTTAGAGGAAAGAAAGGAATAAAAAGAGCGACTGTAACAATTGCAGATAAAGATATTAAAGTTGTTGTTGCATCAGGCTTGAAAAATGCAAGAACTATTATGGAAGAAATAAAATCAGGAAAAGCTGATTATCAATTTGTAGAGATAATGGCATGCCCAGGAGGTTGCATAATGGGTGGAGGACAGCCAATAAAGAGCTCAAAAATTAGAAGTACTACTGATGTTAGAAAGCTAAGAGCAGATAGCATATATAGTATTGATGAGCAAAGTGTAATAAGAAAGTCACATCAAAATCCAGTAGTTAAAAAGATATATGAAGAATTTATCGAAGAGCCAGGTAGCAAAATAGCTCATAAATATTTACATACTACATATCATAAAGAAGAAATGTATAAAATATAATATTAATTATGTTTACAAAAGATTAAAAAAGTGTTATTATAACTAAAGGAAGGAATGAAAAATAAATGAGAATTTCAACAAAAGGCAGATATGCACTACAAATAATGATGGATCTAGCTAAAAATAACACTGATGAATATGTATCTTTAAAGGATATCGCTGAAAGGCAACAGATTTCTATGAAATATTTAGAGAAGATAGTGTCTATTTTAAATAAGGCTGGATATGTACAAAGTTCTAGAGGTAATAATGGAGGATACAAATTAAGTAAAGAGGCCAAAGAGTATAGGGTAGGAGATATTTTGAAGGTCGCAGAAGGTGATTTATCTCCAATAGAGTGTGTGCAAGGAAATTGTGATAAAAAGTGCGAGTGCAAAACATTTCCTTTTTGGCAGGGCTTAGATAATGTAATAGAAGAATATGTAAATAGTAAAACACTGGAGGATCTAATAAGATAAGATATTTCCCAACATGAGATTTTTAAAAGTCATGTTGGGAAGATTTTTTCACCCCCATAGACTATGGAGATTGTCTTTGTCATAAGAAGATAAGGATTCCCTGATTTACAACATTTTTTTATGCAAAATGAGCGGATGTCAGAAGTAGAATAATCAGCTGTGGAAGTAAATGAAAAATAATTACACCTTATTTTATTGCATCAGCTTCTTCTTGTGACAGATAGCCATATTCTACCATTGAAGAAATTACTTTCTTTTGTCTTTTGATAGCTAAGTCTGGATTTTTTGTTGGTGCATATACGCTAGGTGCGTTAGGTATGCCAGCAAGTAAAGTTGCATCTGATAAAGTCATATCTTTAGGTTCTTTGTTTAAATATCCATTACATGCTTCTTTTATACCGTAATAACCGTCGCCAAAATAGATTGTGTTAAAATATAGTTCGAGAATTTCATCTTTTGAATAATCTTTTTCTAAGTCAATTCCGACTAATACTTCAGCAATTTTTCTGTTAATAACTTCATCCTCTGAAATGAAGTATAAATTTTTTGCTGTTTGCTGAGTAAGTGTACTTCCACCTTCTTTAAAATCTTTTTGTTTTATATTGCTAACTGTTGCTCTGGCTAAAGCAATAGGGTCGATGGTACCGTGATTGTAAAATCGATGGTCTTCTACTGCAACAATAGCATTTTTATAATAAGCAGGAACATCATTTATAGAAGTAAAGTTTTCATCTTCTCTAATTTGAGATACTTTATCACTAATGCTTGTTTTTGCAATAGATTCTTTATATAGTTTGTTTCCATTAATGTAAAATACAGAGCCAACGATAATTATAATTAAAACGATTAGTAAAAATAATCTTCTTATAAATTTCAATAAAATCACCTCTTTGATTCATTTTTATTATAACATATTATAAAGCAAAAAAGTGAAAATAAAGTGACAAAATATTACAATTTATTAAGAAATTTCTGACAAAAAAATAAAAGACGAGCAGTTGCCTTTTAAACTGGTATTTCTTCTTCAACTTCAATAGTTGACATCTTTTTAGTTTTAGGATATGGAGCCATGCTATCAGTTCTATACATTAAGTAATCTACACTAGTATCATAGAAATCTGCTAATTTAGATAGTAGCTCTAAAGGAATATTTCGTTTGCTAAGTTCATAATATGAATAAGCTACTTGTGAAATATTAAGTACCCTACATAAATCTTTTTGGGTAAGGTCGTTGTCTTTTCTTAAACTTCTGATACGGGTTCTCATCATAATTTATTTCATTCCTTCCTATGGAAAATATGGCCAGAAAAATAAAATACAAATATATTTCCAACTTTTTATTTCCTCTAAAATGGATTATAGAATAAAAAAGGGGGAACATTGAAAAATAAAACAAAATGTTATACAAAGGATGCAAAAAAAGAGGTTTTCTGTCGTTTTTCGTTTTCATATATATAAACGAAGTATTCTAAAAATTAAAAGTTAAGTGAAAGGTGATATATTTTTATTTCCTAAACTATGGAAATAAACAACATGGTGTGATATACTAAAAGCTGATATTAATTTTATAAAAACGGAGGAAGCCGAAAGTGCAGAGGAAACAGGTAAAAGGAACAACAGAAAACTTAAATATGTTGAATAATAAGGTGAAATATATAGGATTTGAACTAGGCGAAGTTCCAGAGTTTTTGCAAACTTTTGAAGAACTTAATTATAGGGTTCCAAAAGTGTATGATGAAACAACATATAAAGTCTATAAATATGTATCAATTGATGATATAGATATTTTAGTAACTCCAACCAATAGACTGGATGAACTAGAAAAAAAGTATAAATATGCAAGCCCTCTTTTTACATATATGAAGGCGGAAACAAATGAGGATATTGAAAAATATGCAAGATTTTTAAAAATGATTAATCAAACTAATTTAGTAGATATAGAAAAAATAGAATTGGAACAGGATAAAATGGATAAACAGCCTCCCTTTGAGGTGAAATATCCAGGAAATTTTAAGTGGGAGATTTACTATTCGGATTTTGCAGATAAATACTTTATGATGGCGTCAACAGAAGAAACTGATAATTCACAATTATTTTATTTATTAAAAAAGAAAATAGAAGCTAACAATGATAAAAGAAGAAAAAAGAAAAAGATTTTTATACCTATTAGTAATGAAGAGTATTCAGAAAGAATTTTGAAAAAGTCTGAGATTGCAGATTTGGAAAACTATTTATGGTTTTTTACAAAGGAATGGCCATCAATATATGAAGTTACAGACATAGATGATGAATTGTCTTTACAAATTGTAGGTCAAGCACAAATATATGATAATTTGATAAGCAAATTTAATTTAAAGTACACAGATAAAAAGGAAGCACAAAAAGAATTTAAGTTAATAAAAGCATTATTTATATTAGCATATGAAATTCCGGATGAATTTGAGTTTGATACAAAAATTGACGAGAATGGAAATTTGATTTTCTGTTATGAAGGTGAGAAAATTGAATATGAAAATTTACCAGAATTTATGAAAAATCAAGCAATAAAGAGAATTCAAGAGAATGTAAAAGTTAATTTGGAAATAAAGAATTTAGAGGCTGACATTATAGATATGCAAAGGCATAGTCAGGAGCAGAATGAAGAGTATTTAAAAAAGGAAAGACAGATATATACATTCTTAGAGTGTAAAAAAACATTTTTAGGAAAGGTAAAATACTTCTTTAAGAGCAAAAAGGTAAAAGAAGATTACAAGACAAATTCTATAAGTAAAGATAGAATGAAAGACATATTGTCTCATGATAAGGAAAAAGAAAAAATATATGCAGAGACAGAGGCGGATGACAAACAATATACTGTTGAGGACATGATGAAAATATGCAAGGAATTAAATGAAAGCATAAAAAAACAAAAAAATCTAAAAATGGATATAAAAGCTTTACAGAACAAAATTGAAAATTTGGACCGAAAAATAAAAAATGCAACTCAATATATAGAAGAAATAGAAAAGCATAAAAAGAGTATATTTGAATTTTGGAAATTTGCTAATAAAGATGAAGTTAAAACTTTACAAGAGGGAGATGCCGAAGGCAAAAAAGGAGACGAAAGTTTAAAAAGAACATTTAATTATGAGCAAGACATAGATTTATTTGCTAGCAAAATAGATTCAAAACAAAGGGCAAAACTAACGGATAAAGAGTTAAATGCGGCATTTGCAGCAAAATTTGTACTAGATGGAATCAACATTTTATCAAAAGATAAAATTGTAAGGGAAGACGAAGAAAAAATAAAGAATCTATTAGAAAAACTTCAAATTGAGTACAAAGATGATATTGAAAGAATAGAGGAAAAAGACTTTGATATATTTGGCAACATAAGTGAAGATAAGACAAAGATAAAATCGTTGAAAAATAATACACATAGGGAAAATGAAAAAGATAAATTTAAGATATTAAATGTAAATCTTAATACACAATTAGAAGATTTTATGGAAAAACTTATGGAGATAAAGAATATTCTAAAAGAAGAATCTAATAAAATAGAAACTCCATATGATATATCTGTATATCAGGCTAGTGATAAACTATTAGAAACAGACGGGTTTGGAAAATTTAGTTTAAATCCACAAGAAACGTTTGAACAAATAGAAAAAAGTTCTAAGGAGAATGAGTTATATTTATATAAAATAAACATTCCAGAAGGAACAAATCTAATTTTTTATACTAATATTGTGTTTTTTGAAAATAATAATGATACACTTCCACTTGGAATGGATATATCACAAGAAACTCTTATAGATTTGGACGCTTATAATATGGAGATAAAAGATAAAGAGCAATTCAATATAAATGTTTGTAGTGAATTTGATAGAATCATAAGAAAAGTTAATGTGTTTGAATATAATCTTACAGAAAAGAAAGGAGCAAAGGCTGATGATAAATAGAGTTATAGTAATGGTTTTAGATGGATTTGGAGTAGGAGAACTTCCAGATGCTAATAAGTATGGCGACGAAGGAAGCAATACTCTAGCAGGAATTTACAACAACACAAAATTAAACATTCCAAATATGAAGAAATTAGGAATATACAATATTGATGGAATAAATTTAGATGAAAAAGAAGAATCTCCAATAGGTATATATGGAAAGGCAGCAGAACAATGCGATGGAAAAAATAGTCCAGTTGGTCATTGGGAAATGTCTGGTTATATTCAACATCCAGCATTTAAAACATATCCAGATGCTTTTCCAAAAGAAATGATAGACGAGTTTATAGAAAAAACAGGAGTGAAAGGAATTTTATGCAATGAGGTTGGCTCGGGAACTGAAATATTAAAACGATTTGGAGAAGAACATGTAAAAACAGGATATCCAATAATATATACGTCAGCTGATAGTGTGTTTCAAATAGCTGCACATGAGGACGTTATACCAGTTGAAAAATTATATGAAATTTGTAGGATAGCTAGAGAAATGTTAAATAAGTCAGAATATAATATAGGAACAGTAATCGCTAGACCTTTTGTGGGAGATAAATCAGAAAACTTTAAAAGAACATATAATAGAAAAGATTTTGAAGCTTCAACATTTGGTAGAACTATGCTAGATGTTATAAAGGAAAATAAATTAGATGTAATAGCAATAGGAAAAATAGAAGACTTATTTGTAGGCAGAGGAATAACAAGAGCTATTCATACACAAGGAAATGCTGATGGAATAGAAAAGACAATAGACGAGATAAAGAAAGATACAAAAGGCCTTATATTTACAAACTTGGTTGATACAGATATGCTATATGGACATAGAAATGATATTGAAGGTTATGCAAGAGCATTAGAATACTTTGATGAAAAAATTCCTGAAATAATAAACACCATGAATGATGATGATGTGCTTATAATAACAGCAGACCATGGAAATGATCCAAGCACTCCTAGTACAGACCATTCTAGAGAATATACACCAATATTGATGTATGGCAAGAATTTGAAAAATAATGTAAATATTGGAGTTAGGGCTACATATGCTGATATTGCTGCAACAGTATTAGATATGTTAAATTTACCACAGCTAGGAACAGGAGAAAGTTTCAAAGAAAGTTTGAACTAGATTTTATAGTTAAAAAATAATTAAAAATACAAAAAACAAGAATGTAATAAAAACAAAATTACATTCTTGTTTTGACATCTATTTAGAAATAGCTGGTTCTTTTTCTTGATATGTTTCTAATAGCTCTGGCTTTTTAAGGTATTTATTTAATAATTTGAAAGAGTTAGCATAATAATAACCATCGCAAATTCTTTCATCTCCAACAAAAGCTAAAGTTATACATTTTTCTTCTTTTATTTCATCATCATCATAAATATAACTCTTTTTCTTTTTTCCCATAGCGAAAAACATACTAGTTGTGCCAAAATTGTAAATATGATGATAAATTGTATCTATACCTAAAGAACCAACATTTGTAAGGAACACGCTGGTATGAAATGGACTCGCATCAATAACAGCTTTTGGCATAATACCATGTTTGTCTAAAAAAGATAATATTTTAACAGCAAAACGGATTAATCCGTCTGGAATTAAGCTTAAAGTTTTAGCTAGTGAGTCCGTATTATTGGTTGTAGTAGTCTCTTTATTTTTTTCAACAGCTGAATCTAATATTTCTTTTATTTCAAAAAGATTCTCATTTCCCTTAAACGGTAATTTAATAGAAGTTTCTTGCCCTTCATCAGTAAGACTCTTTTTTATAACCAAAGAAACGTAAATGGTGTTTCTTTGATATGTACTTCCATTCATTATAAATCGGTTTAATTTAGGTCTTTCAGCAATTATTCGTACTAAAGCAGCATAAATGATATTCATATAAGAAAGTTTTATTCCTTCAGAAGCTTTTTTATCAATATATTCATCAAGTGTTTTTAATGGAATATCTTGCTTAAAATAAACTTGAGAATCTGCCCTTTCTGTCATTATATTAGGAATTACCCTAAAAAACGGTGGTAAATTCTTTACTTTTTTACCATCTGATCTATGTCCAAACATTATAAAATCTCCCCTTCTTTTTACATAAATTAATTGTACAATTATTTAATATACTTGTCAATGCAAACTTAACAATCAAAATTGGGTACATATTCTTCTTCGTGTTTTCCTAGTTCCTGAATATACCCATTTTCTAAATCTAAAGTATATAGAAAATTTTCGATTTCCTTGTATTCTTTGTTAGATAATTTTCTGTTTAAGTATTGGTCGGACTTTGACTGATAAGTCGGAAAGTATTGAGCCATCACACTAACATAAACTTCAGGACCTAGGTTATTTTTTATCCATTTAAGAATATTTTTAGAGTTTTGAATATGACCTGGTAATACTAAGTGTCTTATTATAACACCTTTTTGAATTATGCCATTTTCGTCAAATACAGGATTTCCAACTTGTTTTATCATTTCTTGTATTGATGCAGTTGCATATTTAAAATAGTTATTAACTTTAGAATACTTTAAAGATAGTGTATTAGTGTAATATTTTAAGTCTGGCAAATAAACATCAATATAGCCATTTAAAGCCTGAATTGTTTCAACATTTTCATAGCTATTGGTATTATATATAATAGGAATAGACAATCCATTTTCTCTAGCAATTTTTATAGCTTCTATAATTTGATAAACATACATTGTAGGTGTTACCAAATTTATATTATGAGCACCTTCAGATTGCTGATCTAAAAAGATATTGGCTAAATCGTCTATAGTAATATAATATCCGTTTCCTTCTTGACTAATTTTATAATTCTGGCAATAAATGCAATTTAAATTACAGTTAGAGAAAAATATTGTACCAGAGCCTTTAGTTCCACTAATACATGGCTCTTCAAATTGATGTAGTGATACTAAAGCTATTTTTATTTTATCTGTGCATTTGCATCTGCCAATTGAACCGTTTAATCTATTTATTTTACACATATGTGGGCATATTGTGCATTTTTCTAATTCTTGTAACATATAAAAACTTCTTTCTACAAAAAGTGTGGGAGGAAGAAATCTTCCTCCCGGTGGAATTGTTAAGTTTACTCGTTGATATACAGGTTGTAAAGAGATTTACTAAAGCGGATCCTTTTGCAAGGACCTACGATTTCTCGAGCTTTCCTCTGTAAATCAAATAGAATTTTGGAACCTGATAAGGAATAATCAACTTCAAGAGGTTCTTCTCGTATAACCTGATAAGTTCCGTTGTCAGTTCCATACCGACGTAAAAGGATAGTTGGTGAACTGTAGGAAGACATAGCTTCAACAATCCAACCGTTTGCCTTCTCGTTGTCTGGAATTACAGAAAATCCACGCATTCCAATTCCTCCTTAAAGATTGTTAGATAAACTAACTGTATATATTGTAACAAATTTTATGCAAAAAGTCAATTTATGTTAATTATGAGAGTAAGCTTTTGGAAGAATTGTGTGTATATGGAATAATAAAAAGGTATTGCAAGATATAACAAATTGTTATAAAATCTAAATGAAATAAGATTAAATTTGGATTACATAAAAATAAGTTTTGAATTAAGTATATTACTTAAGGGAATCCTATATTTTCTTAAATCACGATACTCCTAAGAGACATTCACATTTTTAGCGATTATATTCAAATGCTTTTTAATAATTTTTATAAAAATTAATTTAAAACTTTTTGTTATTAAATGTTGATTTTTCAATGTTTTATTGGTATACTTCCAGTATAAACAAAATCCTTAAGTAATATACTTAATACAAAAATAAAAATCTTGTGCAAGCTTTGAATTAGAATCGATTGAAGGGAAGAATCTTAATTTAATATGAAGGACGTCCGCTCATTTTGACTAATAATATGAACCAAATTAGGGAACCCAGAAATTTCCCTTATCGTCCTACGAGCAAGTCATATATTTATAGTTAAGAGAAAATTTCAATCCCTAATTGTGTCTCATATTTATTAGTCAATGC
>USNR01000022.1 GCA_900556135.1 uncultured Clostridium sp.
TTCAATATTTTATTTTTAATGTTCTTGTGACATATCTATTTTAAACCTATATTTCACTTTATCTATTTATATTTTTATTTATTTATGATACAATGTTTATATCTTTACATAGGAGGAATTACAAATGAATTTAAATAAATGTGAACGTTGTGGATGTTTCTTTGTTTCTAATGATTGCGTTTGTCCAAAATGTTTATCAAAAGATAACAATGAAATTTCTATTTTAAAAAATTTTTTATCTGAAAATGATAATACTATATCGGTAGAATCTCTTGCTTCTTCTACTGGAATTCAAATAAAGAATGTAAACAGATTTTTAAAAAATTCTGAAATCAATTCTGCTTTTTCTAATTTAGGTCTAGTTACAACTGATCCTCAGATAAAAGCATAATTCTTAATAATTTTCTTTTTTAATTTTTACATGCACATTTATATAAATGTGCATGCTTTATTTTGCCAAGACTGCAACATTTAATTTCGGTCTTAATTTGCTATTCCAACTACTTCCTGTAATTCTCTAATCTGTTTACTATGTATGTCTAATGTATTTTCTATGTTTTGATGCCACTGCCAAATTCCATCCAACACTCTGTTAACTATTTCATCCTTATCTTCTTTTCTATTTTTTTCATATAAAACTTTAAAATCTTCAAATTTCTTATTTAAATCTGCAACTTCTTTTCTATCTTCCGCTCTGTTTTTCTCATACATCTTTTTATCTTCCGCTCTATTCTTCTCATACATCTTTTTATCTTCCGCTCTATTCTTCTCATATAATGCCTTGAAATCTTCAAATTTCTTATTTAAATCTGCAACTTCTTTTCTATCTTCTGCTCTGTTTTTCTCATATATCTTTTTATCTTCAGCTCTGTTTTTCTCATATATCTTTTTATCTTCAGCTCTATTCTTCTCATATAATGCCTTAAAATCTGCTAATTCTTTTTTTAACTCTGCAACTTCCTTTTTGTCCTCTTCTCTATTTCTTTCATACAAAGCTTTAAATTTTGCAAGCTCTTTTCTGTCTTCTAAAATCATCTCCTTCAGCTCACTAAATCCTGCATTCATCTCTTTTCTAATTGTATCCATAAAAGTATTTAATACCTTTATTATTTGCATAGTTCCTTCATCATTCATTTTCTATCATTTCCTTTCTTTATTTATAGAATAATTTATTATATATTTTTCTTACGTAAATTTCTTTATATTTTTTTTAGCTTCCACTCTCTCGTGATATATTTTTTGTGAGGATCTATATCTCCTGCAATGAATAAAATTATTAAGAATAAAAAAATCGAATAAAAAACCTTGACCTAATACTATACTAGTTAGTAAAAAAAGTCAAGGATTTTCGTGTACAAAATTTCGACAAAGCAGTTTTGATATTTTCTATTAATATCGACAAGAAGCACCATTCATTCTTTCATGTTTTAAACTTATTTTTTAATTATTTGTAAAATTTCTTTCATTTTTTCTATTTGTTCATTTATAATTTCATAGTTGTTCAATAGTGCTTTTTGGGCATGGTTTCCTTTTGTTTCATCATTAGCATATACATATGCTAATATTTCATTTTCTTCAACTAAATCTCCAACCTTTTTATTAAGCTCTATACCAACACTATAATCAATGGCATCTTCCTTCCTCATTCTTCCAGCTCCAAGATATGATGCTATTTTTCCTACTTCTTCAGCATTTAAACTTTTTACATATCCCTTTTTATTTGAAATTACAGGAATTTTATATTTTGCTTTTTCAAACTTTTCCACATTATTAATGTATGAAACATCTCCACCTTGATTTGAAATTAATTCTTCAAACTTTCTAAATGCACTTCCATTATCTATTGCATCTTGCATCATTTTTTTATTTTCATTTATGTCATTTCCTTTACCATCTAGCATTAAAATATATGCTCCAAGTTCAAGCACAACTTCTTTTACATCTTCTTCAATTTTTCCCTTTAGAGCATCAATTGCTTCAATTACTTCTAGTGTGTTTCCAACCATTCTTCCTAGTGGTTGTTCCATATTTGTTATCACGCATACAGTTTCTTTATTGGCTAATTTTCCTATGTTTATCATGGTATTTGATAATTCTATAGCTTCATCTATACTTTTCATAAAAGCTCCACTTCCACAAGTAACATCAATCACTAACTTATTGCTTCCTGCTGCAATTTTTTTACTCATGATACTAGAACTTATTAGAGGAATATTAGCTGTACAGTTTATAGTATCTCTTAAAGCATATAATTTTTTATCTGCTGGTGCTAGATTTAAAGTTTGGCCAATTAAGCTTATGTTTATTTTTTTCACATTTTCTATAAATTGTTCTATTGTTATATCTGTCTTATATCCTGGGATAGCTTCTAACTTATCTTTTGTTCCTCCTGTTATTCCCAATCCTCGCCCAGACATCTTAGCGACCTTCACACCTAAACTTGCTACCAATGGCATAAGTATTAAAGTAGCTTTGTCACCTACTCCTCCTGTACTATGTTTATCTACAACATCTCCTAATTCTGACAAGTCTAAAACATCTCCAGAATTTGCCATTGCCAGTGTTAAATCCGTTGTTTCTCTATTATTCATTCCATTAATATATATAGCCATAACTAATGCAGCCGCTTGATAATCAGCGATATTTCCTTTTGTATATTCATCAACAAAATAATATATTTCTTCTTTAGTTAATTCTTTTTTATCTCTTTTTTTTCCAATTATATCTAATATGTTCATCTTTCTACCTTTCTATATCTTATATATTCTCAATTATTTTTTATTTCCCTACTATATTTTTGACAAATGATAATCTATGTAATGGGCATAATCCATATTCCTTTATAGCTTTTATATGTTCTGATGTTCCATATCCTTTATGCTTGCTGAAACCATATTGAGGATATACTTCGTCCCATTGTCTCATTATTCTATCCCTTGTAACCTTTGCAATAATTGATGCTGCAGCTATAGAATAGCATTTTGCATCTCCTTTTATTATTGATTTATATGGAATACCCAATGTGTCGATTTTATTTAAGGCATCAACTATAATTAAATTAGGTTTTGGATTCAATTCTTGCACAGCCATTGTTAAACCCTCTTTAGTTGCATTTAAAATATTTATTATGTCAATTTCCTTTTGGTCAATTATTCCAACTCCATATGAAATTGCTTCATCAATTATTTTTTCATAAAGTATTTCTCTTTTCTTTTCTGAAACTTTTTTCGAATCATTAACACCTTCAATCATTGAATCTTTCGGCATAATAACAGCTGCCACCACAACAGGTCCTGCCAAAGGTCCTCTTCCTGCCTCGTCAATACCACAAATAAGTTCTTTTCCTTCATTATATATTTCTTGTTCTATTTTTTTTAATTCAATTAATCTTTGTTCTTCTTTTTCCTTCATGCCACTTTTCTCCATATAATTTTTTCATTTAGTTTTCATTTTCTATATCAGATAATCTATATAAGATTTTATCTTTATCATATCTACACCCTTTAGAAAATACAATATCCATTGTATCATAATTCACAATATAGTATGCTCCCTCTTCATTACTAACCTCTAAAGATAAATTAGCTAAATCCCCATCTTCTAAAACATAATATTTATCATATTGACTATTTTCTATTATTCCTTTAGATAGTACTTCCGAAATCACACTATCGTCTTGCATCTCTGATAACTTGGAACCCAGTCCTACAAATTCTTCCTTAGAAGCTGTTTTTTTATCTTTGTAATCTTTAACTTTCCATTCTATTAACAACATATTTGTTTTAATTGTTTCGTTATATTCTTTATTTAATCTCATTCTTATATAATAAATTCCGCCGGCGACAACCATAGCAACAAATACTATTATAATTATTACTTGTATATATCCCATTCCTTTGTTATCTCTTATTTTCATTTTTAACATCCTTTCTTCATCTTTCAATTTTCAAACACATTATACAACAAAGTAGCTTGTATTTGCAAGACTATATGAGAGAACATCCATGCAATGTTGGACAAAAAAATCAGCCACTCATTGGCTGATTTGAAAATAAAAGGGGATGTTTTTGTTTTGTAGTTAGTAAGGTATAACAGTTACTAACCATGTTATTATAATACCAATAGTTTTTGTCCTTTTTGTGAACTAAATGTAAATAATCTGAGTTTATTCTAATACTATTTACTTATGGTTGTTCTGTTAAGGTTACTGTTAAATCTTTTTCTTTTCCATTTCTGTTTACAGTAATAGTCATAGTATCTCCTATTGAATGAGCATTTTTTACCTCATTTAATTTATCCATTGTTGTAACTTCTTTTCCGTCTGCCTTAACTATTACATCTCCAACCTTTATTCCGGCTTTTTCTGCTGGTGAATATTCTTCTACACTAACAACATATGCACCTTTTACTAATTTATTATATGTTGCCGTTTTCTCATCTAAATCTCTTCCTGTAATTCCTATATATGGTCTACGAACTTTATTATATTGAATTAGATCTTCATATATTGGTTTTGCCGAATTAATTGGTATAGCAAATCCCATACCTTCAACTCCAGTTGCAGATACCTTTAGGGTATTTATACCTATTACTTTTCCTTCACTATTAACTAATGCTCCACCACTGTTTCCAGAATTAATAGCTGCATCAGTTTGAATTAATTTATATATCTTTCCATCTGAATCTGTTACATCTCTGTTTACAGCACTAATCATTCCGGATGTTACACTACTTTGCATTCCTAAAGGATTTCCTACAGCCATTGCAAATTCTCCAACTTGAACTGTGTCAGAATCTCCTAATTCTACTGCTGTTAAGCCTTCTTTTTCTATTTTTATTACAGCTAAGTCAGTTTGTTCATCAGTTCCAACAACTTTAGCTTCATATGCTGTTTCATCATTATATAAATATACCTCTACCTTGTTTGCTTCTCCTATTGCATAATATGAAGATGATGAAGATGAATTTATAACATGATTATTTGTTAATATATATCCATCTTGGCTTATTATAATTCCAGAACCTTGTGCTTGAGCAGTTGTAGATTGATTCATAAATATTGAACTAACCGAGTATTCAACTGTTATACCAACTATTGAAGGAAGAACCTTTTGCGCTACCGCAGTTCCAGTTTCTGAATAGTTAGAAAGTGATATAAAGTTTGTATTAATATTTCCACTTGAACCATTACTTGTTGATGTAGATGTTGTTGTAGTTGCACTATTATTTCCTAATAAGTTATTTTTTATACTTGGCACTCCAAAGCATGTTCCTACAACAATTCCTGCTCCTAAAACACCACATAAAAATGGTACAGCTATTGTTTTTGCAAACTCCCCTTTCTTTTTGTTGTTTGATATCTTTGCTGCTTTAAATTCTTTACCTGATTTGTTTTCTATTATTACATCAGGATTTCTTTCTTCTTTTTTTTCTTCTCTCATAATCTTAAATTCCTCCACTTTAATTATATTCTATTTTTTATAAGAAACTAAAATTAACTTTTACAATTGTATAATACACTATGTTTGTGAAAGAATTGTGAATTACCTGAGATATTTTAAAATAATTTTTAATTTCTATACAATGTTTTATTTATTTGAAAAGTCAGTATAACTTTCCTATTATACAAAAAACTAAACCATCAAACATCACTGTTTATTAATTTAGTTTTCCTTTATTAATTATATAAATATTTTTGCGGATTTACTTTTTCTCCATTAACTCTTATTTCTAAGTGTAAATGGTTACCTGTAGAGTTACCTGTTGAACCAACTGCAGCAATTACATCTCCCGCATCCACAGATTGACCACTCGATACATATAACTTGCTACAATGTCCATAATATGTTTGTACCCCATTAGCATGGTCTATTATAACTAAGTATCCATATCCACTCATCCAACCTGCATATGATACTGTACCTTCAGCAACAGCTTTTATTGGAGTTCCAGCTGGTGCTGCAATATCTAATCCAGCATGCGTATGATTTCTCACACTTTCTACTGCTCCATATCTTGACGTTATATTACCAGAAACTGGTTTTACTCCTAGATACACTCCATTACATGTAGCTGCCGCTATTCTTTCCTGTTCATCTTTTATAGTTCTCAAGTCGCTATTTATTTCGGTTTTAGCTTCAGCTAATTCAAGAATACCTAAGTCATTGATATTTTCTGTGTACTGTTCTGTTACGGTAATATTCACATCTATGGAATCTGAATATTCCTCTTTCATTTGAGATACTATTTCTTCTGCTTCCTCCCATGTATTTACATATGCTTTTAGCTCATTATCTAAATTAATCGCATAAACTTTATACATTGTTGTTGTATCGTTTGATAATATCTCTATAACTTCATCTTCATTCGTTCTTTCTATATCAGCTAATTTAAATTCGTATGTCAATTTTGAATTTAATGTAGTAAATAATGCACTTGGATTATCAGATGTTAATACTTGATTTTGTATTATGCTATCTAATTCATCTTTATCTTTTACATATCCTATTTCCTGTCCATTATAACTTACTACATATACCGGACTATATTTAATTACAATTATTGATAGTATTAATAAGATTGCAAATACTATTAATCCTAGTATCTTAAAAATCTCTTTCGTGCAGTATTTTCTTTTATTGCTTAAAATATATATTCACTCTCCTTTTTAACTGCGACTCTTCTATTATACTATATATTTTATGCAATTTCAAATATTTTATACTATTTTCTGCCTTTTTTTGCATTTTTCTACAATTTTCAGCGTTCAAAATCAGTTATTTTCACTACTTTTCTTCATTTATGCTCTCATATGCTCGTTTTTTCTCTTGTTTTCTCACTTTTTTATCTTTCAATTAATTTTGAGCCACCTTAACAGAGCTCTCGTACACTATTCTATCTTTTCTTAATGTATTTAATTTTTTCTGTATTTCTATTATTGCTATTGGTGAAATAGAAATTAATATTGTATATAGCCATTGTTCTTTGCTTAGCATTACTAATTGAAATACATCTGCAACTGGTTTTATTAAAGCCACTCCAACTTGCAAAAATGCTCCTAATAAAAAAGCTCCTATCAAATACTTATTTTCAAATGGACTATATTTAAATATACTTTCTTCACTTTTTATATTAAAACTGTGTACCAATTCTAGTAATCCCAATGATACAAACGCCATTGTTCTTGCAACTTTAATTCCATAAAATTTATTACCTATACTGAAACTAAGTAATGTTAACATTCCAATCATAATTCCTTCAACTATAATCCTTCCCCATAATCCATCTGCAAATAAACTCTTTTTAGGATTGCGTGGTAACCTATTCATTATATCTGGCTCTAGTCTTTCTAGCCCAAGTGCAATAGCTGGAAATGAATCTGTTACTAGATTAACCCACAATAGTTGTATCGCAAGCAATGGTGAATCTATACCTAATAATAATCCCATAAATATTGCAACTATTTCACCTATATTAGTTGATATTAGAAAATGAATAGCTTTTTTTATATTATCAAAAATGTTTCTTCCTTGTTTTACAGCCTCAACTATTGTAACAAAATTATCATCAACTAAAATCATATCTGCTGCATTTTTTGCTACATCTGTCCCTCCTTTTCCCATTGCTATTCCTATATCTGCATTTTTCAGAGCTGGTGCATCATTTACTCCATCTCCTGTCATTGCAACAACTGCCCCTGTACTTTGATATGCCTTAACTATCTTTACTTTATGTTCAGGTGAAACCCTTGCAAATACTGAGTATTTCATAATATTTGAATTTAATGTTTCTTGACTAATTTTATCTAACTCAGTCCCATCTATTGCTAAATCACCTGTTCTTAAAATTCCTAAATTTTTTGCAATAGCTTTTGCAGTTTGAATATGATCACCTGTAATCATAACAGTTTTTATTCCTGCTTTTCTACACGTTTTAACAGCTTCTTTTACACCTTCTCTTGGTGGATCCATCATTCCAATTAGTCCTACAAAAGTCAAATTATTTTCAATTTCTTCACTTACCAAGTTTTTTGGCAATACACTTACATCTTTATACGCCACAGCAATAACTCTTAAAGCCTCTGCTGCCATTTGATTATTTTCTCTTTCTATCAAAGTTTTTTTACTATATATTGGTTCAACTTTTCCATTATAGTAATAATTATCACATCTTTTTAATAAAACATCAGGTGCCCCTTTTGTTATTATTCTATATTTATCTCCCCACTTATGTATTGTAGTCATCATTTTTCTTTTTGAATCAAATGGAATATCAGAAACCCTATTCATTTGTTCATATAATTTTGACTTGTCTAATCCATTTTGTATTCCTGCATTTACTATTGCATTTTCAGTAGGTTCTCCTCTTACTACTTTTATCCCATTTTCCATTTGCAAATTTGCATCTGTACACATCATTCCTAACTTTAATATTAATTCCTTATCTTCTAAGTTAGCTTCTCCAAAAACATTTTTAACATTGGTAACTGTCATTTTATTTTGAGTTAATGTTCCTGTTTTATCAGAACATATAACACTACTGCTTCCTAATGTTTCTACCGCAGGCAACCTTCTTATAATACTATTTTTCTTTGCCATTTTAGTTACTCCTATAGATAACATTATAGTTACAATTGCAGGTAATCCCTCTGGAATTGCAGCTACTGCTAGCCCTACAGAAGTCATAAACATCTCTGTTATTGGTATCTTCTTAAATACTCCAATAACAAATATTATTACACAAATTATTAAGCATCCCGTACCAAGCATCTTTCCAACTTCTGCAAGTTTCTTTTGAATAGGAGTTTCAGGTGACTCGTCCTCTATAATCATATTGGCTATTTTTCCAACCATTGTATTCATACCTGTTTCTGTAACAATAGCTTCACCATGACCATTTACTACTATAGAAGTTGCAAATGCCATATTTACCATATCTCCGCAGTGCAACTTTTTCTTTTAAGATAACACCTTCATTTTTAGTAACAGGTGCGTTTTCTCCTGTTAGACTAGATTCTTCAATTTTCAAATCACTACTCTTAATAATCCTGCAATCTGCTGGAACATAATTTCCCGCTTCAAGTATAACAATATCTCCTGGAACTACTTCACTAGAATCAACTTCCACAACCTTTCCACTTCTTCTAACTTTGCTAATAGGTGCCGACAATTTTTTCAACGCCTCTAACGATTTTTCTGCTTTTGTTTCCTGAACCAATCCCATTATGGCATTAAAAATAACAATTGCAATTATTATTATTGAATCAATATAATCTCCAGAGCCCTCCACATAGGCAATTACAGCAGAAACAATAGATGCAATTATTAGTATAATTATCATAAAATCATTAAACTGTTTAATAAATCTAACAAACATACTCTCTTTCTTTTTTTCTTTTAATCTGTTCTTACCATATTTCTCAATTCTTCTATGTACTTCTTCCTCATTCAGCCCCCTTTCTACATTACTTCTAAGTTCTTTAGTTATAGTCTCTAAGTCTTTAGTATACCACATAAACCTTTCCTCCAATCAAAAAATACTATGCATGTCTTATACATACATAGTATTCTTCTTGTCCTAAAATTAGAACTTAAAATTATTTTAATTCTTTAAATTCATTGACAACAGCTTACTTATTCCCTTCTCTTCCATTGTTACACCGTATACCGTGTCTGCTATTTCCATTGTACCTTTTCTATGTGTTATTACTAAAAATTGTGTATCATTGCTGAATTTTTTTAAGTATAATGCAAATCTATTTACATTTACATCATCCAAAGCTGCTTCAATTTCGTCTAATATACAGAATGGTGCTGGATTTATTTTTAATATTGCAAATAATATTGCTATTGCAGTTAATGCTTTTTCTCCTCCAGATAAAAGCATCATATTTTGTAGTTTCTTTCCTGGTGGTTGTACTCGTATATCAATTCCACACTCTAATACATTATCTGTATCTTCTAAAATTAACTCTGCTTTTCCACCTCCGAAAAGTTCTATGAATACCTCATTAAAGTTTGCATTAATCTTTTTAAATTGCTCTGAGAACTGACTCTTCATTGTGTTTGTCATCTCAGATATAACATTTCTTAATTTTGCAATTGATTCCTCCAAATCATATCTTTGCTCATTCATAAAGTCATATCTTTCTTGCATTTTTTTGTATTCTTCAATCGAATCAATATTAATGCTTCCTAAATCTCTAATTTTAGCTCTTAATTCATTTGTAACTTTTTGTGCAACTTGAACATTATCTGGTTTTTTGTATTCTCCTGCACTATTCGGAGTTATTTCATATTCTTCCCATAACTTGTTAACTACATCTTCTAAGTCCTGTTCTTGTTTTGTTTTCTTGCTTTCTGCTTTTAACAATTGTTCTTTCAATCCATTTATAACTTCAAACTGTTCTGATATTTGATAATCAACCTTTTCTTGTTTTTTAGCTATTTCTTCTTTTTGTTTTCTTAAGCTCTCAATTTTTGTAGAACTGTTTTCTACATCATTTTTTATTTTTTCTATCTTAGCATAAAAATCGGCAATGTCTTGTTCTAGTCTTGATGTTTCATCTTTTATATTAGCTATTTCTGCTTTTTTGTTTTCTATGTTAGACTTTGCATTTTCTATATCCGTATTTATTCTTTCTACCATCTCGTCAATTGATGTGCTACTTTCATCAAAAGAAGATACCGATATTTTTAAATCTGTAATATCTAAATTCAAATTGTCTATGTATTGTTGATCATCTTTATTTAATTCCGCAAAACTTGCAATTTCTGCATTTAATGATTCTATCTCTTTTTCAAGATTTTCAATAACTTGCTTTGTACCTTCTTTACTTGCAGTTATTTCTTCTTTTTGTTTCTTTATATCTTCTGTTTCTTTTTTTGCCTTTGCCAAATTATTTTCTAGTCGAGTTACACTTCCATCAACTAATTCTAATTTTTGATGTTCTGTTGCATATTTAATTTCAATATCTTGTAATTGTTTTTCTAATGCTGCGGATTTTTCTATAATATCTGTAATTCCAACTGAATATTCTTCTTTTTCTTTATTTATCTTTTCTATTTCTTTTTTCAGTTTTTCTAAATTATCTTTTAGCTCTTCTATTTCTCTGCTTCTTCCTAAAATATTTACTGTCTTTTGAGCCACAGAACCACCAGTAATTGCTCCCGACGGATTAATTACGTCTCCAGATATTGTTACTATTCTAAATGAATAATTATTTTGCTTTGCTAAAGCTATTGCGGAATTCATATCTTCTACTATTACTGTTCTTCCCAGTAAATTTTGTATGATTTCCACATACTTTTTATCTATTTTAACTAAATCTGAAGCACAACCAATAACTCCATCTATTCCCTTAGAATTAATATTTTCCAATTTTTTTCCATGTACAGATGCAATAGGCAAAAAGCTTGCTCTACCTAAATTATTAGCGCGTAAATACTCAATTAATCTCTTAGCATCCTCTTCTTTTTGTGTAACAATGTTTTGCATTGCTTGTCCTAAACACATTTCTATTGCTGTCTCATACTTTTTGTCAACTGAAATCAAGCTAGCTAGAACTCCCTCTACACCTTTATTTAAGTTAGCATCTTTTTCACAAGCTGTAAGCAATGATTTTACACTTTTTATATATCCATCTTTTTCTTTTTCAGTTTCTTGCAAAAATTTTAATCTAGAATCTCTCATTCTAAATTCATATGTTAGCTTATTTATCTGTTCATCAAAATCTTTTACTGTTGAAACAGCATTTTCTTTTTTGCCTTTTACATTTTCTAACTCTTTTAAAGCTTTATTCCTTATGTTATCAATTTCTAAAAATCCTTGTGAAATATCCTGTTTGTTTAAACGAGTAGAATCTAGTTCAGAGATAATTGATTGAATTTCTTGTTTTAGAACTCTTTCTCTTTTTTCTAGATTTTCAAAGTTAACTTCATATGTATTAATTTCATTCAGTCTTTCATACTTGCTATCAGTATTAGCCTCAACCTTTTTCTTCTTTTCTTCTATTTCCAATTCTTTATTTGATAACTTCTTAGTTAGCTTTTCTAATTCTTCCTCTTTTTCTTTTAGCTCTTTTTCAAACTTTTCTCTATTACTTGATAAGTTATCTTTTCGTTCTATCTTATTTTTCTTTTCTTCTTCTAACTCTGCAATTCTAGTATTTAAGTCTTCTATTTCTCTTGCAAATCTTTCTGAATTTATTCCATTATTAGATATTTTTTCTTTAGACACACTAATGTCAGAATTTATTTTCTCTATTTGATTTTTGCTTTCAAAACCAATATTTTGGGTTTCTTCTATTGTTCTTATAATTTCTTCAAGCTTATTTTTTAATTCTTCCTTAGACTCTTGTAGTTTATCTAATTTATAATCTTCATCTTCCTTTTGACTATCTAAAATCTCAATATCTTTAGCTATTTGTTCAATTTTCTCTTTATACACATTAATATTGTATAAAAATAATCCAACCTCAATACTTTTTAATTCTTCACGCAAACTCAAAAATTGTTTAGCCTTTTCTGACTGAATTTTTAAAGGTTCTATTTGTCCTTCAATTTCAGTTAAAATATCATTAATACGTAATAAATTAAGTTTAGTTTGCTCTAATTTCTTTTCAGATTCTTGCTTCCTAGTTCTATATTTTACAATACCAGCAGCCTCTTCAAAAATGTGTCTTCTATCTTCAGATTTATTACTTAATATTTCATCAATTTTTCCTTGTCCTATTATCGAATATCCATCTTTTCCAATTCCTGTATCCATAAAAAGCTCTAAGATATCCTTCAATCTACATGGAACCTTATTAATAAAATATCCTGTTTCTCCACTCCTATAAATCTTTCTGGTAACAACAACTTCATTATATTCAACTGGAAGTGTTCCATCACTATTATCTATAACAATAGAAGCTTCAGCAAAGCCCAAAGATTTTCTGTTTTGAGTTCCAGCAAAAATAATATCCTCCGACTTTGAACCTCTAAGAGATTTCATGCTTTGTTCTCCAAGCACCCATCTAATACTATCAGAAATATTACTCTTTCCAGACCCATTTGGACCAATTACTGAAGTAATTCCTGGTTTAAATTCTAAAATTGTTTTATCTGCAAATGATTTAAAACCCTGCAATTCTAATCTTTTTAAGTACATCTATAATTCCCCTATCTTATGTCTTTTTATTGCTTTACTGATTCTATCATAAAAAATTTGATTTGTGTATATATGATACGTCTTTTTTCGGCATTTTGTTATGTTATGATATTCTCTTTATTATTTCTTCACATTTATTATAAACTTCTTTTTCATCTATGCCCACATTTAGCTTTCTATTCTCCATTAATATTCTTCCCTCAACTATTGTTGTCTCTACATCAGAGCCTTTTATATTATATACAATCTCTGATACTAAGTCATTTAATGGTTTTACTAAAATATTATCTAGATTAATTATAATCAAGTCTGCCTGTTTTCCTTCTGTTATACTTCCTATTTTTTCTTCCAGGCTTAATGCCTTTGCTCCATTTATTGTTCCTATTTTTAAAACATCATATGCCATCATAACTTCTGGGTCTTCTGTGTTCCCTTTTTGTAAAAGAGCTGTATACTTCATAGCCTCAAATAAATCTAGATTGCTTCCACTTCCTTGTCCATCAGTTCCTAAAGATACATTTATTTTTTTCTCTAGCATTTTATTTATATTTGCAATTCCACATCCCAGTTTCAAATTGCTTACAGGACAATGAGCAATTGCTATATCCATATCTTTTATCTGTTCTATGTCTTCATCAGAAATTTTAACTCCATGTGCTAATATTGTATGTATACCTTTAAAGTTTTTCTTTAATACTTCTATTGGCTTTGCTGTATATCCATCTTCTATATCTTTTACTTCCTTGCTATTTTCGCAAAAATGAATATGAACTGGTAATCTATTTTCTTTAGCAAATTGTACACAATTTTCCACATATTTTTCATTAGACGTGTATAATCCATGAATTCCAACGTTAAATGTAAGTTTATTGTCATAATCTTTATATTTTTCTAATAAGTCTTCTAGTTCCTTTAGCCTATTTTCTCCTTCTGCCTCATTTCCCATATTCATTAAAGTTCTTGTTGTTTGCAATCTAATTCCAGTATCTTTCATTGCTTTAATTATTTCGTCTGTAAAGAAATACATATCATTAATAGTAGTACAACCTGTTTTTATCATCTCTAAAAAGCTTAAACAAGAAGCATAGTAAATATCTTCTTTTGTCAGTTTATCTTCCATTGGCCAAATCTTTTTGTTTAGCCAGTCTTGCAGATTATATCCATCTAGAGTTTCTCTAAAAATGCTCATTGGTACATGTGCATGTGTATTAATAAGCCCTGGCATAACTACCTTCCCTGTTGCATCTATAATTTTTGTTTTCTCATTTTCTAAATCACTTTCTAATATTATATTCCTATCAATCTTTACAATTTTATCATCTCTAATTAAAATATCCATATTTTTTTCAATTTTTTCTCTGTTTGTATCCATAGAGATTAAATTAGCATTTTTTATTAATATATCCATATCTTTTATTCCTTTCATAAAAAAATCACATAGTATCTTACTATGTGATTTTATCATAAATATTTGGATTTGACCAGAATATTTAATTACTATCTTTCTTCTTTTGATCCTTCTTGCATCTTTTTTTCAACAGCGGCCTTTATTGCTTCTGCCTTTGCTTTAGCTTCTTCTTCTGTTTTCAAATCTTTTTCACTTTTCTCACCTTTCTTAGGTCTTAAAGATTTCAAAAAGCTCTCTCTTTTAGATATTTTTTTCTTATTATTTCTATTTTCTTCTGCTTTATTATCTGTTTTTTTCTCTTTATATCCTTCTCCTTCTTTAGGCATTGGTAAATATTCCAATCTTTTCTTTACCTCTTCCCTATGTGCTCTGCTGTTCAACTTTAACTTAGTTATTCCTCTCATTTCCAACTTAGCATACTTCCTAGCACTATAGGCAGATTCTCTCAATTCTTTGAATTTTTTTCTTTCATCTTTCTTAAGTATAATAAATTTATTTTTAAGGTCATAAGTTAAATCCATCTTTGTAGTTTTTTTACCATTTTCGTCTCTATCATCTTTTATTAATTTTTCATATTCTTCTAAGAATCCCTCTAAATCGAATTCAGGATTTTCAGCTTTAAAAGCCGTTACAGCATAAGTTATTTTTTTATCTAACTCAATATCCACTCCATCTCGAGCTTCAAAATCTAATATTGCTGCTGGTATTGCTTTTGCTTCGTCTAGTTTTTCATTTTCTCTTTCAATTTGTTCATAACTCATAAATTTACCATTTATAGTTATTCCCTTTTTATCTCTTTTTACATTGAAGTATTTAAATTTTGCACCTGGTTGTATGGTTGCTTGTCTTGTTGGATTCTTTACTCTTGCACCTGGTTGTATGGTTGCTTGTCTTGTTGGATTCTTTACTCTTGCACCTGATTGTACTGGTGGTATAATTGGTTTTTCTTGAATCGATTGTTTTTCTATTTTTATTCCATCAATATCAGTAATTTTTTCTGCTTCATTTAATTCTTTATTTAATTCCTGTGCTTTCTGCTTTAAGCTATCAAACTCAGAATTAAATTCTTCTAGTTGTTTATCTAATTCTTCTATATCTTTTACATCATGAAATTTTTTCATTTCTTCGTGTCTTTTTAATTCCATGTTTTTTATTTTATCACTTATCTCTCTTCCTTTGTTTTGGATGTCTGATAATTCACTTTTTATGTTACTAACTATCTCTTGTTTTATTTCAGTTGCTTTTGCTTTCATTAGATTTTCATATGTTTGTTCTTCTTTTTCTGCACTTTCCTTTTCTTTTGTTTTGTTTTCTATAAGTTCTTGTATTTGATCATAAAATACATCCCCAGTCATATACTGCTTCTGTTCTTCAACGTATGTATTTATTTCATCTGTTAAATTCTTTTTTGTAGATTTTGCCATTTCAAATTTCTTTTTATATCTATCTAAATATACTTTTGCTTCCAAATTACTAATTCTATCTTCTATATTTTTTGGAAGTTTTCTCTCTTCCAATTTTGGAGCTATATCTCTTGTTCCTCGCCTATTGTAAACATGCCCTTTTCTTTGTGTCCCAATCATTTTCTCATCCATCTTTTATTTCTCCTTTCAAAATAAAAACATAACTATTTTTATTTTACCATATTTTGATATTTTTTGCAACTATTATGTATACTAATTTTAGCAAGTAATTATAATTAGTTGTTTTCTTAAAATATAAAAAAGAATATATTTAGTTCCTATAATTAATTTTCAGTCTTTATTTTTAGCGTTCTCCATATTCTTCATCTCTGCCTTTTCCTTTACTAGGTACCTGTCTATTATTTAATTGTTGCCCATTACTTGTTACCCTTATGTTTCTCCTGAAATCCTTTTCAGTGTTTCTTTCATTCACATTTTTTTCTTCCACTGTTGTAAGTACTGGTAAACGTTTTTGATTTCTTCTAGTAAAGAAATTTTTTAATTTTGCAAATAATCCTACTTTTTTTGACGCTTGCAATTCTTTTTCTCTTTCTTCAAAAGCTTCCCCTATATCCACAATTGTAGACGACTCCAAATCAGGGGCAAGCTCATCTCCAAAAACTAATGAATATATGGCTTCTATTTCATTAAAGTCATTTGGATATAGGCATTTAGGGTATTGTCTTGCCTCTTCAAACTTTTCCTTTCTTAAACTTAATTCCTTAGCTGGAATCCTAGCAACAGCTTCTCTTACTCTAGCTTTATTTATTAAATAGCCCAAAACCCTTTTCTTTTCATAAAAATCTAATCCATATACTGGATCTTTTACAGACTTTTTCTCACCACTCGCTCCCCAAAAGCTATCCGACAAGTCATGACTTTCTTCCTCTAATTCTTCTAACGATTTTCCAGAAAATTCCTGAGTATATACTCCTCCGCGTTTTAAAGTTGCCATCTGCCTTGCTTGTTTTTTCACATCATAGTCTGGCATAGATCTCTCTACACTATTATCAGCCTTAAATCTTTCATTTGCGTCCTCTATTTTTTCATGTTCTTTTTTATCATCTAATCCTTCAAATTCTGATAATCCTTCAGATTTTCTATATTGTTCAATCACCTTTTTTAGTGCACTTGTATAAATCCTCGGGTCTTCATAACTTGTCCATTTTCCACATAAGTCGTATACATCTCCATGAAGATTGTTTTCAATCTTCTCTAATGCCTCAACTGATAAATCTTGCATTGCTTCTTTTAAATCTAAATCTACTATTCTCATACTTTCTCTCTCCATTTAATAAAAAATTTACATTTACTATTAGTATACACTATCTTTTTTGCTTTTGGAATTTTTTAACCAAATTGTAATATTATTTTAAGCTACTTGTAATATATTCTTGTAGTTTTTCTATTGCTCTGTCTGATAGTTTGCCATATTTTAATTTTTTATCACTTATTCTTTTGCCTCCCAGTTCTGGAATTATTCCAAAATTTGCATTCATTGGTTGAAATTTTTCATTTTCTGTTGATATATATTTAGCTAATGCTCCTATCATAGTTTCTTCTGGAAATTCTATTTTTTCTTTTCCTTTTATTTGATTTGCAGCATTTATCCCTGCAACAAGACCAGATGATATTGATTCCACATACCCCTCTACTCCTGTAATTTGGCCTGCAAAGTATATATTCTCTCTATTTTTTAAATTGTATGTATTATCTAATAATTTTGTTGAATTTATAAATGTATTTCTATGCATTACGCCATATTTTATAAACTCTGCATTTTCTAAACCAGGAATCATGCTGAATACTCTTTTTTGTTCACCAAATTTTAAATTTGTTTGAAATCCAACCATATTATAAATACTCGCTTTGCTATCATCTTGCCTTAATTGCACTACCGCATACGGTCTGTATCCAGTTCTTGGATCTGTAAATCCCATTGGTTTTAGTGGTCCATATCTTAAAGTATCTATTCCTCTTTTTGCCATTATTTCTATAGGCATACATCCTTCGAAAATATCTCTCTTTTCAAATTCGTGTAACTCTGCTATATCTGCATTTACTAATTCATTCCAAAATTTTTCATATTCCTCTTTATTCATTGGAAGATTTATATAACTCTTATTTTCATACTTTTTCTCTATATTTCTTATATTGTTCTTCCACTCTTCTATATCTTCATCTTTTTCTCTTTCTTGCTCATACCTATCTCCCCAAAAAGCAATATTCATATCTATGCTCTCTTTTGATATAATAGGCGCTGCTGCATCATAAAAATGCAAATCCTCTTGTCCTGTTATCGCTAATATTTCTTTTGATAAATTATCTGATGTAAGTGGGCCTGTAGCTATAATTACTATCGATTTTTTCGATAGCTCTTTTAGATTTATTTCTTCTGTTCCAACTTCTTTTCTAATTATTTCTAGATTATCTATTTTCTCTAACTCTTCAGAAACTTTCTTTGAAAACGCTTCCCTATCAACTGCAAGAGCTTGTCCTGCGGGTACGGCTACTTTATCTGCCACTTTTATAAGTAGTGAATCTAACATTCTTAACTCTTCTTTTAGTAATCCACAAGCATTTGTATGCAAATTAGATTTAAACGAATTACTGCATACTATTTCAGCTAAATTCTCACTAGAATGTGCTGGCGAAAATTTAGCTGGTTTCATCTCATACAATTTTACCCTTATACCTCTTTTTGCAATTTGATAAGCAGCTTCGCATCCAGCTAGGCCGCCTCCAATAACTACTATATCATTATAATTCTGGTCCTTCATCTTTTTCTCCTCTTTTATTGCCTTGGGTATCGGGCTTTTCCATAAATCTTTCATAACGTTTTAACAACGTTTCCATCTTTTTTCTTTCCCCAATAACCTGCTTTCTTTTTCTTTCAAATTTCTCTTGGTCACTATATAAAGCATTTGTATCCACAATTTCATATTCATCACATAAATAAACTAATATTTTATAAATTTCACTAATCTCTTCTTTTGTCGGTTGAAATGTTCTTTCACTTAAAGCTTTTATTTTTTCATTATATAACTTTGTATATCTTCTTACATTCTCAATAGCTTGTTTTCGTAATCTTTTATCCGCTTCTTCTTCTCTATCTCTTCTACTCTTTCTACTATTTTTATATCCCATTTAAATCAACCCCATTTATAAAAACTACCTTTAGTTTAACATGATTAACGCACAATTGTCAATGATTGGCAATTGTGCGTTAATTAAAATTTTATCATATATCCTAACACATTTTCTAGCAAAATGAGTAGATCTTTATTCAAACAAGCTCATTATATCTTCTTTTGACAATTTGCTTATAAATGTTTGATTTGTTGATAACATACTATCTATCAGCATTTCTTTTCTCTTTTGCAAGTCATATATCTTCTCTTCAATTGAATTTTTCGTTATCAATTTATATACTTGTACATTCCTCTTTTGACCTATTCTGTAAGTTCTGTCTGTTGCTTGATTTTCAGCCGACAAGTTCCACCATGGATCATAATGTATAACCATATCTGCACCTGTTAAGTTTAATCCTGTTCCTCCAGCTTTTAAAGAAATTAAAAATACTTTTATATCATTGTTGTTATTAAATTCATCCACCATGCTTAGTCTTTCACTAACCTTTGTTTGTCCTGTTAATTTTAGATATGATATATTCTCCATTTTTAATTTTTTCTCTAATATATCAAACATTGATGTATAACCTGAAAATAACAATATCTTATGATCTGATTGTATTGCATCTTTCATAATTTCTATACACTGTGTAAGTTTTCCACTTTCACCTTCGTAATTATCTATAAATAAACTTGGATGACAGCAGATTTGTCTTAACCTTGTAAGTAATGCAAGTATTTTTATTTGGCTTCTTTCTATTCCATTTTCGGCTATTTCTTCTGCCACATTCTTTCTAGCCTTTATTAAATATGACATATAAATATCCTGTTGTTCATCTGTCATTGTGCTGTTTAATACAGTTATTGTTTTATCTGGCAATTCTGTTAGTACTTCTTTTTTTACACGTCTTAGAACAAATGGATTTATTAATTTCTTCAATTTATTGGTTGTTGCTTCATCATTTTCTTTTACTATTGCTGTTTCATACAATTCTTTAAACTTTTTATATGAAAATAAATATCCTGGCATAATAAAATCAAATATTGACCATAGCTCTGATAAAGAGTTCTCTATTGGTGTTCCTGTTAAGGCATATCTTGTTTCTGCCTTTATTTCCTTTATCGCCTTAGCATTTTTAGTATTGTTATTTTTTATATATTGTGCTTCATCTGCTATTATATATTTAAATTCGTAATTACTTTCCTCGTACAATTCAATATCGCGTTTTAGTAATTCATATGATGTTATAACAATATCATATTTAGGAATTTCTTTTATATTTTTTGTTCTTTCTTCTAAACTACCTTGTATTACAATAGATTTTATGTCTCGTGTAAATTTTTCTATTTCATTTTGCCAGTTTAATGCAAGTGAACTTGGGCACACAACTAAGCTTGGCTTTCTATCTTTAGCATTATCTAAATATGAGCAAATAACGCTTAATAATTGTACTGTTTTTCCAAGTCCCATATCATCTGCTAATATTCCTCCAAGTCCATATTCATCTAATGTTTTTAACCAATTAAATCCAATAATTTGATATCCTCTTAAATCAACCTTTAGTCTAGATGGTAGCTCTATTTTTTCTTCTAATTTAGACTTGTCCAATCCATCTATAAAGTTATTATATCCTTCATTTCTTATTAATCTAATTGAATTATTTTTTTCAAGTATTTTCTCTAAATAGAACGACCTATATAAAGGAACTTTAATCTTATGGTCTTTAATTTGTGAATAGTCTATATCTATATCTTTTGTGATATTTTCTATAAATTCTATGTTCTCATTATCTTGCAAATTTATAAAACTTCCGTCTTTTAGTCTATGATATTTTTTCTTCAGTTTATATTTTCTCATCACTTCTTGAAGTTCTTCGTTATCAATATTAAGGCCACTCAAATCCACGTCTAATAAATTATTTTCCACTCTTATTCCAACAGAAACATTTTCTGTTTTTCGTATTTGTTTTTCCTTAAAATTTTCTGTTGCCATAACCTCAAAATTCTTAATATATGTGTCAATTTCATTGGCTAAAAAATTATATATTTTATCTTCATTAGCCAATATCAATCTACTATTTTTCTGGTCATACATGAAACCTGTTTTCAATAACATATCCAATAATTTTGCTTCTTTAACTGCATTTCTTGGAATGCTATTATTTTCTTCATCTATATTCAATGGGTTTATTTCAACATCATCATACACAAAACGTATATCTGCTGTTACATATTGATGATTATCATAATCTAAAAACATCCTAGCACATAGTTCAGCTGGTATATATTTTTTTAGTTCTTCGTAATCTTCTTTTGCAATATCTACATTTTGTTTTATATATGGTTCAACCACAGAGAAGAATGTAGCTAGTTGATTCTTTGGAAATATTATTTCCTTGGTAAAGTTTTTTCTAAATAATGATAACATTTGTATTGTGGTGTTCTCAAATTCTTTTGAGCATCTATATAATTTGTTATCCATCAAAATGTATGAAAATTCTTTTCCTTCAAAAATTTTATATTCATAGATATCAACGTTGGTATCTAACTTTAATTCCGATGTATTCTTCTTTTTTAGCGAGAATGTTATATCTGGTTTATTTGGAACAAACTGAACAATAGCAGAAGTATTTTCGTCCTCCATTATTACATTTTTATTTTTTAATACTTCAAAAAGCTCATCAATCCCACTATTAGATATTAAAATTGAATCTTCTCCAAGTCTTTTTGTGTAATACTCATAACCATTTGTAGATTCATTAGCATATTTTATTATTTCTGCATACTTCAAAATATAATCTAATAGTTCTCTGCTATTTTCTTCAAAAGCCTCTTTCGTATGAATAAACTCTAACTTTGAACCATATTTATACTTTTCCCTATTTAAGAATCTTTCATAAAACTCTGGCAAACTCTTTATTTTATATAATTGGCTCTCCCCAATTTTTATTTCTATCTTTAATGTATTACTTAATTTATTATAAATAATTTTAGGCTCAATTTTTATTTTTTTTCTTTCTATCTTAACAGTCTCTTCTTCTATCTGATTACTTATATTTCTAAATGTTTTTATAAGCTGATTGAATGTTTTATAATTGCTAATATTATCTTCTTTTTCTTGTATCTTTATATTTTCTTTTGGCTTATCAGAAAAAACATTTATATAATCTTTATTACTAAAAAATTCTTTAACAGTAGCAATAATGTGAATACAGGCACAGTAATTTTCTTTATATTTATCGCAAGTACAAGATAAATTTTCAATTTCACCTTCTAAAACTTTTACATATGTATTATATTTGCTATTATCATCTGTAACAACAGCTCTTATTTCAAAGTTTTCACTATTATCAAAAAGCACTTTATTTATATATACTTTCTTATCCTTAACAAGTTTATCAGAACTTTTTATTAAATCTTCATCAAATTGTTTTATTAAATCATTATAGATTTCTTCTTTAATATTATAATTCTTCAACTGGCTCAATTCCTTCCTTGCTACATTAATTACAGTGCTTATTAATACACTCTTTTCACTAATTAACAATTATACTACAAAAAGCTACTATTAGCAAGCGAATTTACAAGAGTCCATTTTTATCTTGTCTTTTTATCCTCTGCTGCTTTTATAAAACTTTTAAATATATCATTTTGTTCTTTGTTATTTTTATACATTAATTCAGGATGCCATTGAACCCCCAGATTAAAATATGCTCCTTCATATTCCAAAGCCTCTACTATTCCATCGGTGGCTTTGGCTATAATTTTATACATTCCTGGATCTATAACTCTTCCAGAATGTATAGAATTCGTAATAATTTCCTCTTTTCCTATAATCTTATATAATAATGATCCCTCACTTATTGTTACTTTATGTTTATTCATATTGCTTAAATCTAAATGATTTTTCATCATATATTCTTTATCAGTATATTCAAGTTTTCCATTAGTCGCACGAGCCATATTCATCATCCCACAACATATTCCTAACAATGGAATGTTCTTTTCTATACAGAATTTTGCTATATACCTTTCATAGTTACACGCAACTCCTCCACCTTGTAGTACAACTCCATTGCACAAATCTAATATCTCATCTAGGTCATTCATATTTTCCATATCATAATCTTCATAATGTGGATAGTCTTTCCAATTAGCATCTACTGTTAAGGTTTGTGGCACAATTCCTATTACCTTTGCCCCATTGCTTATTAGTGCTTCTCTTATTTCATCAACCTCTTGTATATAATTCCATCTTTCTCCTTTATATGGTTTTCCAACTAATCCAATTAAAGCTTTCATTTATGACTCCTCCTTATTCAGTAATTCTTTCATAAAATTTGTCTCAAAAATTATAGCATAATATTGGTATTCATACAACCACTAGATAACTCTTGTATTTACATCCCAAAATTTCTAAGTAACCTTTTTTTAATCTTTTCATATTATACTATATCGAGGTGTTTAGTATGGGCAACTTTATATTTAATGTTTTATTGTGGACTTTTGCGTTATATGGCATTGTAGAGGTTTTTAAGGCTCTTATTCATACATATTACCATCCGAAAATTAACTCTAATGGAATATATCTTTTTATTGGTGTTAAAAATGAAGAAAATAAAATTGAAGGATTTTTACGTTCCATTCTTTTTAGAATTATTTATGGTAAAGAAGAAAATATAGATAATATTTTCGTTGTTGATTTAAACTCAAGTGATAAAACTTCTGATATTTTAAATATGCTTTCTAAAGATTACGATTGCATCCAATATACAGATTTAAATAATTGCAAAGAAATCCTAGATACCCTATCCCAAATAAAATAATTTTTTCTTGTTCCCCTAATATTTGTTTTTCTCAAGCATTTTATCTAACTCACAAAAAGAGCCCGCACTTGCAAGCTCTCTTTGTTCTACTTCATGATTTTCTTCTTGATCTCAATTGGTATTTTTTTACAACAAGTGCCTCTTGAATGGTAAGTTCATCCCCTATTTTCACTTTACGAATAGTAGTAAAAGCTTCACCATCAAACCGGTATGTAGTAATTTTCTTTTTCATCCAATTGTATTCAATTATGGAATCATCCTCATACAATGGAATTTTTCCTACAGCAATGGCTTTACGAACTTTTCCACCTTTTTCAAATACCATCAATGTAACTTTGGGTGATATTTGAGATATCATCACCATTGCTTTTTGCGGGTTACTTTTAACATAGTTAAGAGTAACCGCCTCATTTGCCCAGTAGAGACAATCTACATTCTTAAATCTGCAATCCAAAGCAATCATTGAATCAGCAGTCAAGACCGTTGCCGAATGTTCCTTCGCCCATTGTACAATGACACCTTCGCCATAAATGCACTTTTTTATGGTAATAGTTTTTGTTTTTTTAGACGTTGCCATATAACTAGCAATACGTTTTGAATTCGGATGTTTCTTTTCCTTTTCTCGCAACGCATTAAAAGTTATATTTGAAATAACCATAACGTTGTTCTCTGCAAGTTCAAAGAACCGGCTGATTCTCTCACTCCCCGCAATTGAGGAGTCGAAAATAATCTGTCCCATAATTTCCTCCTTAATCAAAATGTAGATATATTAGTAATATTTACTAATATTATAATTATAGCACCTCATTAAGTTTATGTCAACTTGCTATATTTTACCTTTTCCCTACATGTATTTTTGCTAATGAAATATTTTATTTAATAGAAGAAAACACGTAATCTTTTGATTACGTGCCTTTTAATATCTAGATTAATTCTAATATAACTACTTCTGCAGCGTCTCCTTTACGAGGACCTTTTTTAATTATACGAGTATATCCACCTTGATTATTTTTATATTTTGGTGCTAATTCATCGAATAATTTTGTAGGTATATCTATTGTTTTACCATCGCTATCTTTTACTTTGTTTACATTTCTCATTATTTTTCTTCTTGCATTTAATTTTGATGGTTTATCTTTCTTTCTCTTTTCAGTAGTTTCTTCTCTTACTACTTTCAAATATTCTCTACCATTTTTGCTTTTTGCTAATTCTGTAACCTTATTACCTTTTTCATCTAATTTAGCTTTAGAAACTTTAACATCAACTTCTTCAAAATTATCAGCTTCTTTAATTGCAAGTGCTATTAAGCTATCAGCTATAGCTTTTATCTCTTTAGCTCTAGTTAAAGTTGTTTCTATTTTTTCATGCCATAATAAATCTGTAACTTGTGTTTTTAGCATTGCTAAACGGATATCTGTTGCTTTTCCTAATTTTCTATTTGTTGCCACTTTTCTCACCTTCCTTTAATCTTCATTGCTAGCAAAGTTTAAACCTAATGAATGTAATTTATTAGTTACTTCATCTAATGATTTTTTACCTAAATTTCTTACCTTCATCATCTCTGCCTCTGTTTTATTTATTAAGTCTTCTACAGTTGATATTCCTGCTCTCTTTAAACAGTTAAATGAACGTGCAGACAATTCTAAGTCTTCTATTGAAGTTTCTAAGATTTTTTCCTTCTTAGATTCTTCTTTTTCTATCATGACTTGTGTATTTTTGCTTATTTCTGATAAATCAATAAATAGTTCTAAGTGTTCTGTCATAATCTTTGCAGCTAAACTTAATGCTTCATATGGCTTTAAGCTTCCATCTGTCCATAATTCTATTGTTAATTTATCTAAATCTACCATTTGTCCTACTCTTGTATTTTCTACTTGGTAGTTTACTTTCTTTACTGGTGTATATATAGAATCTATTGCTAGTACTCCTATAGGCATATCATCTGTTTTATTTTTTTCAGCAGTGTTATATCCTCTACCACGGTTTGCTGTCATTTCCATTACAAGGTGTCCACCTTCACTTACTGTAGCAATATGTAAATCTGGATTTAATATTTCTACAGTTCCGTCTGTAATTATATCTCCGGCTGTAACTTCGCCTTCACCGTCAAAGTTAATTCTTAATGTTTTAACTTCATCGTCTGTGATTTTTACTCTTACAGATTTTAAGTTTATTATTATTTCTGGTACATCTTCTACTACATCAGGAATTGTTGCAAATTCGTGTGCAACACCTTCTATTTTTACAGATGTTATTGCTGCTCCAGGTAAAGAAGAAAGTAATATTCTTCTTAATGAGTTTCCTATTGTAATTCCATATCCACGTTCAAGTGGTTCACATGTAAATTTAGCATAGTTAGTACTATTGTCCATCTCCAAGCATTTAATATTTGGCTTTTCAAATTCTATCATTTTTACCTCCTAGATTTAGAAGTTAGAGATTATAGATTGAAATTTAGAAATATTTTCTAATCTTTCCACTATTTATTCACCCTACTTCAAATTAATATATACTTTCTAAGTTCTATCTACCTTAGATTGTTAAATTATTATTAATTGCCTAACTTCTAGTTATTATTTAGAGTAAAGCTCTACTATTAAATGTTCCTCAACAGGTAGGTCAATGT